>JALSIJ010000001.1 GCA_026981655.1 Rhizobiaceae bacterium
AATGTCGGTATAGCCCTGCTTGGCCAGTTGAATAACCCGTTGGATATAGTTTTCCAGAACCATAGCTTTTTTGGCGGCGCGGATTTCGCGTTTCAGGGCAGGGTTTTTAGATGGATTGAAGCAGTCATCACCCGGGCCATCGCAATTTACGCAGGCTTTCATGATAGCGGTCATGTGTTTGGAAACAACCTTGGAGCCAGTGACAATGGCTGCCACCTTCTGCTCTTCTTTAACTTTCCAGTTGATGTAATCTTCAATATCCGGGTGATCAATATCAACCACCACCATTTTTGCCGCCCGTCTGGTGGTGCCGCCGGATTTGATCGCGCCGGCTGCCCGGTCGCCAATTTTCAAAAACGACATCAGGCCGGATGATTTGCCACCGCCGGAAAGCGGCTCGTTGGCACCGCGAATATAGGAGAAGTTGGAACCGGTGCCGGAGCCATATTTGAACAAACGTGCCTCACGCACCCAAAGGTCCATGATACCACCGTCATTAACCAGATCATCGTCTACAGACTGAATGAAACAGGCGTGTGGCTGGGGGTGTTCGTAGGACGTTTTAGAGCGGGTTAGTTTGCCGGTTTTGAAATCCACATAATGGTGCCCTTGGGCCGGTCCATCAATGCCATAGGCCCAATGCAGGCCGGTATTGAACCACTGGGGAGAATTGGGGGCAACTTTTTGGGTGCAGAGCATGTGGCACAGTTCGTCGTAAAATGCGTGCGCATCTTCTTCCGTATCGAAATATCCACCCTTCCAGCCCCAATAGGTCCAGGTGCCCGCAAGGCGGGAGAATACCTGGGTGCTGGACATTTCAGAAATATAGCGCTCGTCTTTGGGGAGTTTCGCCAAAGCAGACTTGTCTTCTTCTGAGCGCCAAAGCCATGAGGGAACAGAATTTTCCTCAACCTTTTTCAGCTTAACGGGAACACCGGCTTTACGAAAATATTTCTGGGCCAAAATATCGCTGGCGACCTGGGAGTAGCTTTCTGGTACCTTGATGTTCTCCAAGCGAAATACAATGGAGCCATCGGGGTTTTTAATCTCGCTGGTCGTTTTGCGGAATTTGATATTCGCATATGGTGATTGGCCTGCCTCAGTGTAAAGTCTGTCTATTTTCATGCCCGGTGTCCTTAGGGTCCTGTATTCCGCGTTTATTTGTTCACTCTATTACAATTGGCAAAAATGCCGTGTCGTTCGGGCGTGAAATGCCCATAAAAATGCATGGCACTTGCGTTTGCATGAATGTTTTCATCATAACACAATACGCCACAAAAATCCCGAATTCACCGATCAATTCTCGGCAGTCCGGTAAAATAGTTTTGATAGGTCGCCCCTAATCAAAAAATCAGCAAATGCCAATATATAGTATTCTGCTGGGGGTACGCTACTAGATATTGTGTTAACAAAACCTTACCAACAGAACAAATATTGTGCAAAAAACAAAAATTTGCCCGTAAAAACTGATCTTTAAAATGAAACTCATTTTAAAGATTGCCTCAAATTTTACGCTTACAAACTGTGATTTAATTCGACAACCCGAAAACAAAATACGTTTGGATGTCGTCCCCTGCACAATGAAAATCAATCTACCCTGACTCGGATTTTATCGTCAAGGCGTAGTGTTTTGTAATTTCGCCCGTACCAGATGTTGTGTCGGGCCTAAAGCTACTTTTTGGCGCGGCTGGGATTTTTAAAAACGAGAGAATTCAACGGGAAGTCAAATTTGTGACAGCGGAATGCAGTAAAACCAGTGACTAAAAAAATAAAAAAAATAGTTTTTGTTGACAGGAAATATTACTGAGTCGCTCCTACCTGCTTGGGGAAAGCGGGGATAGAATACAAAAATTTCAGATGGCTATTGACTTCGTTCAGCGGCCTTGCGCCTTCGATATCGAAGGGCATCAAGCCAGATTACTGCCATTGCCAGTAAAAAGAATAATGATCCAACAAAATACCAGGCGCCCGGATATCCCAAATAGGCAAGATCGCCTGTGAAAAGAGCAAAAATCTGGGTGGCCATAATCGGCCCTATAACCATGCCCACGCTATTGACGCTCGAAATAGTACCTTGCAGCAGGCCCTGCTGATCCTCGGGAACGGACCTCGACATCAGCGATTGTAAGGCCGGCGAGGCACTGCCCCAGCCAATTATGTGTACGATAATGCCCGCGTAAACGAGCCAGCCCACGGCAACCAGTGGCAGGGCAAAAAATGCACAGGCGCTTATCAGGTAGCCAATGAAGACTATC
Source organism: Rhizobiaceae bacterium (assembly GCA_026981655.1). Classification (GTDB taxonomy): domain Bacteria; phylum Pseudomonadota; class Alphaproteobacteria; order Rhizobiales; family Rhizobiaceae; genus SZUA-100. The sequence goes on from JALSIJ010000001.1 coordinate 2,256, forward strand.
CGGCGTTCACCCAGGATTGGAACAATGATCCGGACAAGCCCGCCCTGAACAATAACAGTCGCCACCCCAACAATCGCCAGTGAGTAGCCCGCATCGGCAATGTCCCAACCAAGTTGAACACCGCTCCACAAAACCCAGATTGCCTGCAAACCTGCCTGAGCCAGTCCCGCAAGGAACAGGGCAATAATAAATGCCGCTACAGATCGATATTGCCGAATTTGCAACAACGCGTTCAGTGGATTTGCTTCTTTCCAGCGAATCGTCCGACGTTTTTCTTTCGGAAGTGATTCAGGCAGTACAAAATAGCCGAATGTGACATTTATGAATGAAATCGCGGCGGCAAGGTAAAACGGATACCGAAGATCAATGTTCCCCAACACGCCACCAATTAACGGTCCGAAAATGAAACCGACGCCGAAAGCCGCTCCGATCATACCAAAAGCTGCGGCGCGCTTTTCTTTTGGTGTCACGTCAGCAATGAAGGCGTTGGCGGTTGAAACTGTCGCCCCTAATATGCCCGCCATTAGCCGGCCAATAACAACCCAGGTGAGGTTTGGAGCAAGTGCCAGTATAATGTAATCCAACCCCAATCCCGCCAGTGATATCAAAATAACAGGACGTCGGCCGAATCGGTCTGATAGAATGCCCATGATTGGCGCAAATAGGAACTGCATCAATGCATAGCCGGAAACCAGCAGGCCATAAATGGTTGCCGCATTGGAAATCGTGCCGCCCGACATTTCTTCAATGAGTTTTGGCATAATTGGCCAAACTAACCCGATACCCAGCATATCAATAACAACAGTAATAAATATGAATGTTGTTGCTGATGCGGATATTTTTGATTTAGCCATAAGTTACATGTTCTTGTGCGGTTTTATCAAATTAATCAAATGGATAGACAAAAAAATTTTACTGGTAATACCAACAGGTAAGTTAATGTCATGTAAGCTGCAAGGAATTAATTTTTATTCGGAAATTGAGGGTTAAGTTCTATGCAAAAAGGTTCCTGGCGATTGTGTCATTTTTGTAACAGTATTTAGAAAACAAATTGACTATAGTCGTTTGAGAATTACATGCCACGTTTCGACCACAAATAACGATCAGGCGTGGAGAATACAGAATTTATATTCTGATTGCATTTTGACCGCTACGTTGGGGCTAGCGGTTATTTGGCGCCAGTTATTGTTTGGTGCTGATGTGATCGGATAGAAAGATATTATGGGCGCCAAAACATTTGAGTTTGACAAGGTAAATATTTCGAATCAACGGGCAATGGACTATGCGTTTAGCTTAGCAGGTTACCCTACAAAAATGCTTCCAGGTCTGTATGCGACAAGCTTGCGAAATGAGCAGGTTGGGCCGATACAGTTTGGATTTGTAAAATTCGACAGAAGCTTGTCGGGCATGGGGTTGGTGATTTTTCGCCTCAACATGCCCAAAACGCCGGATTATTTTAGCCATATTGGCCCTTTAGGGTTGAGTGCGGTTAAATGCAGGCCATCTGGTTTGCAGAATGTTAGGGAGAATACTGGAATTGATGCGATTGATAGCGTGATTTCAGTAGACTTGAGAAGTTAGAGAAATTTGGGTGGCTTGCTAAATGGTAGCCACCTAAAAATGATTTTTGATCTGGAGAAATCCGGAATATTGCGCAAACATTGGGGCCCGCTGTTACTGGTGCGGAGACGTATCTTGGTGGTGCTGAGGAAAAGACGAGTTATGTGGACATTTAGATTTGCTGAAAATGCAATGATCAAAGTCTTGAATTCTGCCAAAGTTGGGCTGGTTGTAATGACCGGGGCATTCGTATTGTCGGCCGGTTCCCCCGCCGAGGCTTTTGACCCGCAAAAGGTGTTCAAGTCAGGTGAAGACCCATTGGCTATTATGAAATATGGGTTTGATGCCTATAAAAATGGCCGCAAGGATGAGGCGCTCGGCGCGTTTCGTTATGCCGCTGGCAAAAATCAATTGGCTGCCAAGTGGAAACTTGGGCGCATGTATGCGATTGGCGACGGGGTAAAGCGTGACGATGTTGCGGCTTTCAAACTGTACCGTGAAATTGCCGAACAATATGCCGATATTCGTCCAAGAAGGCGGGATCGAATTTTTGTCTCAAATGCGATTGTCGCGGTTGCTGACTATTACCGTTCTGGAATCGCCGGTACAAATATCAAACCTAATATTGGCCGTGCGGTGGAATACTATATCCGAGCCGGCGCGCTTTATGGCAATGGCCATGCGCAATACCAATTGGGCCGTATTTATCTGGAAGGTCAAATGGGTAAATCTCAGCCGGTGCAAGCTGCGCGGTGGCTTCGGGCAGCTGGTAAGAAAAAACATCCTGCGGCGCAGGCGGTTCTTGGGCGCATGTTGTTTGAAGGCAATGGCGTGCGCAGAAACCGGGTTCAGGGGTTGATGCTGATGACCATGGCGGTAGAATATTCTGCACGTGGCAGGTTCAGCAGGCAGCAAGGATGGATTGATGAATGGCGTGAAGCGGCCTTTAAAAAGGCCAGTCGATCGGATAGGGCCAAAGCTATGAAATTGGTCGAAAGAAGTTTTGCTTCAACACCTGGTGCTAATAATCGCAAAATATCAAGCATCCGCACCAAAATAGTGCAGGAATTGCCTGTCATCGACAGGTAAACCCTAATTCGGCTACGAAACTGAACTTATTGTTTATTTACGTCGATCTGGCTGTGAACGATTGTCCTCGCCCGAGCGGCGTTCGCCGTCTTGTGTACGCAAATCTGAAGGGCGGTTGTCCTCTCCAGAGCGGCGGTCGTCACCTGAGCGTCGATCATCGCCAGACCGTTTATCCGTATTATTCATAAGAATACTCCTTTATTATAAATTTATTCTTTTCTAATTTTTATCGCGATGCTAGCGGTGAGAAGTGTAATATTCGTTAACTCGACTTTAACTTGATATTATTGTCTGATGGACCGAATAATAGTTGCCGATCATTGGTTTCAGACCCAGATGATCTGCTGAATCAATATATGCGCAGATTAGCAAACGAGTATTATTGTGGCGCTTGATGGCGAGGCTACGGTCGCATCTTGACTATTGGAGTTATTTGTTGCGCACTAACACTAATATGTGCCGGAATTCACCCCATTCAGCATAGAATATTTGAATATTTCCGGTGGATTCTACCCAATTGAAATGTTCAAGATTGTTGCAAATATGGCCAAGCGTAGTGCAAAACCCAAAGGGCGCCAACTTAATGACCAGGCACTTGATGAGGTGCAGGCGCTTTTGGGTAAAAGAGAACGTCGCGGCGATCTCCTGATCGAGCACCTGCACATGTTGCAAGATCATTTTGGTTGTCTTCATGCCCGCCATATGCGCGCATTAGCTGAAGAAATGCGTCTTTCTCAGGTGGAGGTATATGAAGTTGCCTCGTTTTATGACCATTTTGACATTGTCAAAGAAGGTGAGGCGCCACCACCACCTTTGACAATCCGAATATGTGAATCGCTTTCCTGTATGATGGCAGGTGCGGAAGCACTAATTGCCAAACTTGATGCGGGCGTAGACCCGGACAATGTTCGCGTGGTTCGCGCACCTTGCATGGGTGGCTGTGATGTGGCACCCGCAGCCCGCATTGGTGAGCGCGAGGTCGGCCATGCAAATGCTGAAATGCTGCTGGAAATGGTTGCTAATAATGAGACTGATGTTCTCATTCCTAAGTATAAAGGACTGGAAGAATATCGAGCAGAGGGCGGATATCGACTTGCTTCGCGCATATACAAAGATGAGATTGGTTTCGATTCCCTGATCGACACGCTTTCCAGTGCTGGTTTGCGCGGGCTTGGTGGGGCGGGCTTTCCTGCCGGCACCAAGTGGAAATTTGTGCGCAACTATGATGGGCCGCGATTGATGACCATCAATGGTGATGAGGGGGAGCCCGGCACTTTCAAAGACCGGTATTATCTGGAACGTGATCCGCATCGCACCCTTGAGGGCGCTTTAATTGCCGCCCATGCGGTGGATGCGGAACGTATTTATTTCTACATGCGCGACGAATATCCTGCTGTGTTGGCAATTTTACGACGCGAAATAGCCGCTCTTGAACAAGCGGGTCTTTGTGAAGCGGGCTTCATTGAATTACGGCGCGGGGCAGGCGCCTATATTTGCGGCGAAGAATCAGCCATGCTGGAATCAATTGAGGGCAAGCGCGGGCTGCCGCGGCATCGGCCGCCCTATATTGCCGAGGTCGGATTATTTGGCAGGCCAACGCTTAATCACAATGTCGAAACCCTGCATTGGCTGCGCGATATTATCGAAAGAGGACCAGACTGGTTTGCTTCCAAGGGTAAGGAAGGACACCCCGGTCCACGCTCATGGTCAGTTTCCGGGCGGGTGAAAAACCCTGGTGTTAAACTGGCACCCGCCGGTATTACGGTTCGCGAACTCATTGATGAGCATTGTGGCGGTATGGCCGATGGTCATAGGTTGAAAGCCTACTATCCCGGTGGGGCATCGGGTGGAGTATTGCCAGCATCTATGGATAATATTCCGCTTGATTTTGGTGGGGACCTGGCAGCGCTTGGCTCATTTGTCGGGAGCCATGCAATCGTCATTTTATCTGATCAGGATAACATCAAGGACGCAGTGCTGAATACACTCAATTTTTTCAAGCACGAAAGTTGTGGCCAATGTACGCCATGCCGGGGCGGTACGGAAAAGATGCTGACGCTGCTGCAAGGCAAAGCCCCGCTGGACGAAGGGGCCATCCGCGATCTGGAGCAGGTTATGCGCGATGCCTCGATCTGCGGGCTGGGGCAGGCGGCACCTAACCCGGTCAACCATCTGTTGACTTATTTTCGTGAGGAATTGTGATGAAACAGGCCACATCAACAACCCAGATTGATAATGAGCGCAGCCGCGTTACTGAATGGCGGTTCGCGTCCGGTGCCGAGACCGGGGTGCATGTCCATGAATATGACTATGTGGTGGTGCCGATGCTGGATGG
>JALSIJ010000002.1 GCA_026981655.1 Rhizobiaceae bacterium
ATTGGTGCTGGAGCAATGGCCGTCGCGATCTGGCGCTATATCTGCAAAGTCGCTCATCATCGGTATTTCAAACGGATATTAATCCGCAGGCAAAAATCGGCAAAGGCTTCTTCCTTGACCACGCAACTGGTCTGGTCGTCGGTGCGACAGCAGAAATTGGCGATGATGTGTCGATCATGCAAGGTGTTACCCTCGGCGGTACAGGCAAGGATGGCGGTGACCGTCACCCGAAAGTTCGCCACGGTGTTTTGATTGGGGCAGGGGCAAAAATTCTCGGCAATATCGAGATTGGTCAATGTTCGCGGGTCGCCTCCGGTTCGCTGGTTCTAAAACCGGTTGAACCCATGACAACGGTTGCCGGTGTACCTGCAAAAGTCGTTGGCGTTGCCGGATGCAAGGAGCCCGCTCGCACCATGAACCAGATATTGGCTGACATCGATAATCAAAAATAGTTTCACCAGTTCACCGGAATTCACAATTATCACCTTTGCTTTGAGGCGCGACCTGTGCAAAAAGCAAAGCCACATTTTTGATAACCTGGAGAGCCCTCGTGAACCCTGAAGAAATCGTCAAACTCAGCAATTATTTTAAAAAAACCTTTATGAATGAAGGCTTGGAAGTGAGGGCACGTCCCCGCAAAACTGATTCGGCCGAATTGTATATGGGCGACGAATTTCTGGGGATTTTGTATCGCGACGACGAAGATGGCGACTTGTCCTACAATTTTTCGATGGCCATATTGGACGTTGATTTGGATTAGATCGACCCGGCGCCTATGCGCTGCTCCTCCAGAGCCTGTCGATGGGGTAAGCCGTGGCGCAGCTCAAGTTGCACGTTGAGCCCGGATCAGATTTAGGCGAAGCGCAAAACTTGAGCCATTAGAAAAGCACGAATAGCCATGAGTGAAATAGTCCTAATTTGGTAAATATCCAGCCGATAAATTGACTATTGTGGCTTCAATACTACGCCAGTTCGCCAACAGATCACGCGAGAATCGATAGGTTAAACTTAAGCCTTTGCCTATATTTATATCCCGCATACAAGATGCTGATGTTTGTGCTGAAGGCTCTCTTTGACATCGCACCACATAGGGTGATGGAGAGTTTTTGTCATAAAAAAGCTCTTCACCTGAATAGCCAGCTTCCGGTTTAAGGCGTTGGAATACAAGGCCAAAATTTGTTTTTTGCGGCGCTCCTTCCAATAGTTGAGAATAAACCGCCTCCAGTCGCGCGCTCATGTCGAGGCTGATTTTCCGGTTTTCAATTGTCACAAAAATCAGATTATCCGAACTTGCCTCCTTGCCGTAAAACCGGTCGTGTCTGGCAAGGCTGTATCCCTCAAAATCCGGCCAGAGGTAAAAAAGATCAAGCCGTTTCGAAGTCGTGGCTTCGCGTTGATTTTTTAAACGAAAAACATTGGCTGGAATATTCACGACATCATTTCCAACAATGATCTGCTTGATTGAAAGGTCATCACTATTGATAGACTTAATGGCCTGTCGTCCAAAATATTGCGCGCCCAATGTGAACGATACGACTACAATGCCAGTCAAAACGACCACCGTCAGCATAATTTTAGGCAGACGTGAGGCCTGAGCCTGTGGCTCTTGCTGATCAGTGTTAGGCTTCGGAACTTGCTGTGAACTCATGTCAACGAGATTCCATTTTGTGTACGTTACGTCAAGTGTTGCTGTTTGTGTATTTTGCGCCTCATTCGTTGTTCAATCTGGCACGTTGGTTGCAAAGCCTTTGTTGACCCTGCGGTTTATTCCCAATTCGGGACAGTTGCAGGCGAGCAGGAATATAGCAATCGGACCGTTTATTATGATGTTAGTTTTTCAACTTGCTTATGCAACAGCGGTCGGTTTTACCGCGGCAGGCTTTGCCAGCACGCTATACTCGCTCTATTCGGGCCGGACAGCCAGTCTCACGCATCCGGTCGAGACCATCGCGGATGGACTAAGAATAATCGTTCTTTCGCTCATTGCCGGGCCATGGATTTTGGCCTCATCTACCTATTCGAGCCGACGTGAGGGAAATTTGACATCTGGATTTTTTGGCGCCGGGATATTTATTTCCTGGTTGTGGAGCCTGTGTTTCGGCATAATTCTAATTACTTTGATTGAATACCTGCAAGCTTGAATTCGCTTATTTACTCCCAATCGTCATGTGGCGTTTTTTACCATGACCCGGAACACGGCGAACCGCAAATCCGGCACTTCCCAAATTTCGGCGTACCCAGCCAGCCGATGTATAGGTGGCAAACGTACCGCCTTGAGTGGTGTGGTTAAATACGCTTTGCATGAGCACTTCAGACCACATTTGTGGGTTTTTTGACGGGGAAAATCCATCCAGATACCAAGCATCGGCGTGCTTTGCCCATGAGTTCACGCCGAACGCGGCCTCACCAATTATCACACGCAAACTGGTCTGTTCATCAATTTGCCATGTCTGCGAACCTGAATCGCGTTTTGACCAGTATTCCAGCATTATATCGCGATGCTGTTTCAATTCGGGCCATTGGCCAAGGCCGCGCCTGATTGAAGCACAGTCTAATGGGTGACGTTCAAACGAAGTAAAATTCATCGCTTGGCCTGGTTTTCGAATGCTTTGCCAAAACCGCCATGTTTCGAGGAAGTTTAAGCCTGTGCCAAACCCGAGTTCCGCAATGGTGAAACTTTTGGCCTCGCGCAACCGTTCTTCCAGATTGTTGCCATCAATAAATACATGCCGACATTCATCGCTGCCATCATTTCCGGAGAAATAATAATCTCCATAGGTTGCAGAGTAGGGGGTAATTTCATTTTCCCAGATAAGCCCCAATTGCGCCTCAGCAGCACTTGTTTTTTTGTCAGAATCCATATTGTTTATTATATCAAGTATTTGCCAGCAACGCACATATTCCGGAGTTCTATATGCCAATTTACCAACTCGATAATATTGCCCCCGAAATTCCGCAAGATGATTTTACCTGGATTGCGCCAACAGCAGTATTGCTTGGCAAGGTAACCCTTGAAAGGAATGCAAATATTTGGTTTGGCGCAGTGTTGCGCGGCGATAATGAGGCAATTACCATTGGTGAGGGCTCGAATGTTCAGGAAAACTGCGTACTTCACACGGATATGGGGTATCCGTTGGTGGTTGGCGCCGGATGCACGATCGGCCACAAGGCCATGCTGCACGGGTGTACGATCGGTGAAAACTCACTGGTTGGAATGGGCGCAACCATTCTAAATGGCACTAAAATTGGAAAAAACTGCATCATTGGCGCCGGTGCGCTGGTGGCGGAGGGAAAGAAAATTCCAGATAATTCTCTGGTTGTTGGCATGCCGGGCAAGGTCATCCGCCAGTTGGATGAGGCGGCCGTATCAATGCTTAAGGCATCATCTGCTCACTATGTTGAAAATAGCAAACGATTTGCCTCGGGCCTGAAAGAGATTTGATCAGCACGGCCAGTTCCCGCACTTTAAAGTGAATGAAGCCGGCCCAGGGGACGCAGGGCCGGCTTCTTGACTCGATCACGATGGGGACGGGGAAGTTGGGGACGCGACCAAGTCAATTCGAGTGTTTGGTTGATTTACATATATTGCGACAATCGTTTGCGACGATCGCGGATTTTTGACCATTTGCCAGTGTGTTTTACAGATTGGCGTTTGAGGTACCGATATTCCGTCTTGTACCAAGGCCGGATTTTCATCCGCAGATTATCGAGTATGTAGTCGGCTTTGTCTGTGCGAACCGTAAGTACCGCATGGCCATCGCCATTGGTTTGCTTAACAACGGTGATCAGCAGGCTCGAGGCGGGCCATCCCATTTGCATCAGCATGTATCGCTTCAACAATACATAGTCTTCGCAGTCGCCATACTTCTTTGGATAGGTCCACAACTCTTCTTGTTTGTAATATTCCTGATCCGTCACCGGTTCGACAGCTATGTTGATCTGATTGTTGATTTCCACCATCTGGTTCCAGCGCTTACGACTAAGCGTAGGTGCGCTGGTGTTTGATGATTTTACAGAGCATTCTGAACGATATTGCTGGCAGAATACTTTGTGCCCAATTGGCTGTAAGGTTCTGCCAGCTGTTGCCATATGTGTATTTGATGTAGCGTTAGCAAAGGTTCCGATACCCAGGAATATGCTAAGACCAATAGTTGTTAGTTTAAGTATATTATTTGTCATTGTTTAACTCCCCGTTATGAGAATTAAGATGACATATAGATATTTACTTTAGAACAATAATAGCAGTAAGAATTAAAGCAATATATATTAAAGTTATACTTGAATTTTAGGTAAATTTTATGCGATTTCAATTCAATGTTTAGTCAGTTTTTCCGAAAAATGAAATTAACTTGGAGTCAAAATTGAATAAAATTTTATTGAAGCTTGTCTCCTAAAAGTGGGCACCGGTTTTAGGAATAAAGACATGCGACAGAAAAAAGCTTGTCTCCTAAAAGTGGGCACCGGTTTTAGGAATAAAGACATGCGAAAACGGGTAAATAAAGCATATTGAATGAATACCAATGAACGTAATTTGCTTTGGTATTGGGCCCGCATTTTCAGGGCGTCATCGGGAGCAATTGTGATGCGCTATTAGCGGAGTATCGTGATCAGCATGAGGATGTGCTTAGACCCGATATAAACGACCCGGTACATTTGCGTTGTCCACACGCAACGCATGGGCCAGCGCAATTAGCCTTGGTAGCCTTGGGGAAATACCTCTAAATTGATAGGTAGGGAATAGCCACTGCTTGGCGGCGAACAATTAGCGTGCCTTGAGCCGCTCAATGTCATGTTTGAACTGTGGAATATACCGGCAGGGGGAGCCTGCCCATCGGGCATGGCGAGGTTTGGTGCGTCCAGATAAATTAAGCGTGTCTCCCAAAAGTGGGAACCGGTATTGGGAATAAAGACACGCGACCACAAAGAGATAAAGCATATCAAATGAGGAGGATTGAATACGATATGTTTTAGGATTCAAGGAAACTCGAAAGAGACTCGCGCTTTTGAACAGCAAAAAACTCCATCGCAACACCTTCGTCAAAATGCCGGACAACCCGCCCACGCATCGAACCCAAATTGGCGATTGAACCCAGAGCAGGCTTAACTTCGCACTTAACCGCAGCGCCTGACATGGAAAGGTCGATAATAATGCAATTATAGGCCCGGCCATCTTCCAGCACCAGTTTAGAGACCGGGTCACGCGGCGCAAGCCGGTCATGTCTTCGATCTTCGGGTAATCCAAGTTCACCCTGGTTCGAAAGCCAGGTTAATTTGGCTGCCAGTTTGTCCCGCTTGCGATCGCTTGCATTGATCGTCATTGCAAAGCCATCGCTGTAAACGCGGGTTATATACCCCTCAAAACGTCCAATATGATCAGCATAAACGACAATATGCTCGCCGGATTTACCAGGGCATTTCGTTCCAAACCCGGCACTTCCAGGCGACATATCAGTTATTTGGCAGGCATGCTCGCTCTTGTCCTCGAGCATGTATCGGCCAAACAGAGTAACCGGAACTCTTTGGAAATCTCGACGTTCCATCGAAATTGTATTTTCAGCGGTATCGGTGCTTATGTCCAGCATTAAGGTCTGCCTGGTTTTATACTTCAATCATGTAAAAATCGGTTGTCCTATAATATGTGTTTGAAGGTTAATAACCGGTAACAGTAACCCAATTTGGTGAATTAAATTTGCTGGTTATTGTCTTCGTTCAATAACCCACCATCTAAGACTGTGAGATGTTTGACTTTTTTTACAACTGGGCGTTTTTGAATTGCAACCGGATTTTGATTATTAAATACCGAGAACCGGGAATTCAGCAATCTTGATTGCTTATCTGGTCTGATTATACGCAAAGTTCTAAGCCGTTGAACAGTGATCGGATCCATTCCAAGCCAGTAGGGACGGCTGATGGGCGTCGTAATGCCCACCATGCGTACAGACTTTTTACCATTCTGCAGCAGCGGCAATATCAGGGTTTCGAGAGAGATTTCTCGCCCGGATTTCGATGTTGCAACACTGCCAATTAGCGCAATGGTCGAATCTTTTGTTGCCGAGTTGATGATCTCCACAATCGAATCGCGGCCTTCAGCGCGCCAGGGCAAGGCAAATTGTTCGCCTTTGAGCTCTTTTCCAAAAATCGCGCATAATCTCGTTCCCGCAAGGCGGTATTGAATTTTGTCACCGGCATCCCGTTCTAGAATGAAAGTATCGCCAAGAATGTCGCGAATAGCCATCGGCTCAATCTGACTGCGCTCCGGTACACCTGCTACCGCGTAAAGCTCATTCCAGTAGTCCAAGAGCTTTGCTGTTTGAGTCTGTTTCATCATACCGACTTTCCCGATTTTCCAGTTTCCAAACAAAAATTTGGAGTGGAGGTTCTTCGTATTGAAGGTGCAATTGTTTCAATTTGATACAATTTGCACTGAACATTATTGCTGGAATTTACTTTGCAGTAATCATGCCAACACCCGTTGGAACAAATTCGGCGGCCGTATTTTTCTCTTTTTGATCTCCAATCGGCTTTTTTTGGGTGGAATATATTTCAGCTGAAGCGGAATTAACCTTAACAATACCTTTAGATGGAATTTAAAAAACCATTATGTCATAGTGTTTTGGTCCATTGAGCATCGAAATTTTTGATGCTCCAGCAATTTTTGAAGCATTTCACAGCATATTTGTTTCAACTCAACTTTAGTTTTTTACTTGATGATTCCGTGTGGGACGGTATTTGAGGGAAACGACCAGCGCCCGATGTGTAAGCATCGGGCGTCTTTTTTTGTCCGCTTGGCTTTCAATCCATGACGATGGAGCCTAATTGATGGTGCAGTGTCGTTCAATTAGGCAAGGAAAGAGCAAGTGGAGCAGCCATTAGGCAATAAAAGCGAGCGCGTTGATGATCTGCTGCGTGACGAATTGCACCTGCCGCCGGAAAGAAAACAACCGGCCATCAATCTTCCGCCGGTAATTACCGCGCTTGTTGCAATTTTCATCATTGTTCATGCGACCAGGATCTACTTGCTTTCACCCGAACAGGATTTTCAGGTGATTTTGCAATTCGCCTTTATTCCTGCTTTTTTTACATTCCCGTTGGATCAGGTGCCGTATCCCGCTTCACGGTATTGGTCCTATGTAAGCTATGCCTTCTTGCACGGGGATTGGACCCACGTTTTTGTAAACGTGCTTTGGATGGTGGCTTTCGGTAGTGCTGTTGCCAAGCGGTTTGGCTCAAAGCGATTTTTAGGTTTCACGGTTTTTGCGGCAATCGCCGGTGCATTGGCACATTTCGCCATGCGTCCAGGTGATGTTGCCCCGGTTATTGGCGCATCAGCTTGTGTTTCCGCCTATATGGGCGCGGCCATTCGCTTTATCATGGGGCCGGGGGCACTAGGTGCCGGGCGCGCGGGCGCTGGATCATACCAACCGCCGGCTCTTAGTCTTGTTCAGGCGCTGACCAATCGAAATGTGATCCTGTTTGTTGGAGTATGGTTTGGTCTGAACTTTTTGTTTGGTACGGGAATTATTCCCCTGGCCGGTGAAGATGTAAAAATTGCATGGGAAGCGCATGTTGGTGGTTTTTTATTTGGCCTGATAGGTTTTTCATTGTTTGACCCGGTGGGCCGTCGCTGAACTGTCCTATTCATATACCTTCTAAGATGTGCATTGCCTCAAATTACCCCAAAATGGCATTTATTCCCAATATGTGGCATACTAAATCTGGGTCAGATCTGCCAATTGGGGAATTGGTTTCACAAAAACGAGGAGAATTAGCATGACAGTTAGGTCTATTCTGGATGAAAAGGGTAGAAATGTTATCACGCTCGGCGTTAGTACGAGTGTCGCAGATGCTCTTAAGTTGCTGGAAGAAAAAGCAATCGGCGTAATCCTGATTACAAATTCGGAAGGGCGGCTGGAAGGAATATTATCTGAACGAGATATTGTTCGCTCACTGGCGCGGGCAGGGGCTGGAATGTTAAGTGATTCTGTTGCCAGTCATATGACCAGTAATGTGGTGACATGTTCTGAAAGTGATGCGGTTATTGGTGTCATGGAAGTTATGTCGAAAGGCCGATTCCGGCATTTGCCTGTTACCGATAACGGCAAGTTGGTTGGGCTGATTTCGATCGGCGATGTCGTTAAACGGCGCTTGCAGGTGGTTGAAAAAGAAGCCGAAGATATTCGCAGCTATATAGCAACGATCTGATTGTCTGGAACCGGGCGGCAATGTCAGGCGGCCAGTGCTTCTGACAGGCATTTAATATCGTCCAGTCTCGACTTCGCGGCCCTATATCCAATTTCAATCGCCTCATCAGCGCGATGAAACTCGGCCAATCCAATATGCGCAACGCCTGGGCCTATTGTAATATCTGGTGGATCACCCGCCAACCGAGAACGGGCAATACGGTCTTGAATAATATTGAACGATTCCACCATCACAGTGCTGATACTGGGAATTGAGCCATTACCACCGAGTAATTTGCGCATATAGGAGCGTTTACTGCTGCTTTCAGTTTCAGTAGATTGGTTACTTTGCACGCCGGAATGCAATTTTTGATGCAGCGCAGTTTTCTTATTGCGAATGATTTGAGCGCGCCCGTTTACATCGGAATTCAGATTTATCGCCACAACCATTTGTGAACCATGCGCCCGACAAACCGAAACCGGAACCGGATTGACCAGCGCGCCATCAACCAGAATACGATTATCATGCAGAACCGGTTCAAAAATACCCGGCAATGCATAGGATGCGCGGATAGAATCGATCACATGACCCTGGCTCAGCCAGACCTCGTGCCCGGTTGAAATTTCGGTGGCAACACAAATTAAAGGATGGGAAAGTTGGTCAAAAGTTACACCGCCCAGATGCTCTTTCATCCGTTCGGCAAGCTTCATCCCTGAGATCAAACCGCTGCCACGCAGGCTTATGTCAAGAAAACCGATCAGTTTGCGCTTGGTCAACCCGCGGGCAAATTCTTCCAGTTCATCCAATTTTCCGGCCAGATAACAGGCACCAACCAGCGCGCCGACGGATGTGCCGGAAATCAGGTTGATTGGAATATTTGCCTCTTCAAATGCGCGCAATACGCCAATATGGGACCAGCCACGGGCCGCACCACCACCAAGCGCCAGCGCCACAGCGGGAACTGTCTCTGCTCTGATTGGCGTGATATTGTCAGCCCGTTCCGCGGTGCAATCCTGATTATCAATTTCATCAGATACTGAAGGCGAGCGAGCGCGGCGCAGTAACATGATTATCTACTTCCCAAAAATTCCGTTTCTATTTTGGGAGGCTACTAATAAAACCTATCCAAACCGTGAATATTGGTTGAATTGGTCATTAATTGTAACTGAGACTGGCAATGGCGCTGAATTTGCGGCCTATTTTCCGTAGACCTCATTGGGGTCAAATAGTGGTTGTGCTGCATCGGCTTCCAGTGTCGCCTTGCCATCGGCGAATGTGATTTTGCGATAAAAACACGAAAGCCTGCCGGTGTGGCAGGTGGCACCATGACCCTCAACCTCGACCTTGAGCAGCAGCGCGTCCTGGTCGCAATCAGTGCTCATTTCAACAATCTTTTGCACATTGCCCGAGGATTCACCCTTGTGCCAAAGTTCGTCTCGAGAGCGGCTCCAATAGTGAGCTTCTCCCGTTTCCAATGTCCGTTGGATGGCCAGCGCATTCATATGGGCAACCATCAGCAACTGGCCGGATGAGGCATCACAAACAATCGCCGTCACCAGCCCGTCAGCGCCAAATTTTGGGGCAAATACAGCGCCTGATTCCTGTTCTGTTTTAGAGCCGGGGGCGGGGAAGAATGTATCGGGCATAACTTAATGCACCTTATGGTCAAAAGCTGTGTGAGTTCAAATGCATAAAGCTGAAACCGGATTCAACACTTTAGTAATTATGCCTAAGCACTCATCCGTATCATGGTCATGAAACGCACCTGTTCATCAGGATCGTTCTTAAAGGCCCCGGTAAACGTGGTGGTCATGGTGGTGGAACCCTGCTTTTCTATGCCGCGCATCGACATGCACATATGTTCCGCCTCAATCATAACGGCCACACCCTTGGGGTCGAGATTATCCTGAATGGCGGCGGCAATTTGTGCGGTGAGCGATTCCTGCGTTTGCAGCCGACGGGCAAACAAATCCACCACGCGGGCAATTTTGGAAAGGCCAAGCACCGTGCCGTTGGGCAGATAGGCCACATGGGCATGGCCGATAACCGGCACCATATGATGTTCGCAATGGGTATGAAACGGAATGCTTTTTACCAGCACAATGTCATCATAGCCGGCAACCTCATCGAAGGTGCGCCCCAGCATTTCTTCCGCCGATTTGCTGTAGCCGGAATAGAGTTCCTCATAGGCTTTTACCACGCGGGCAGGCGTGTCGAGCAGGCCTTCGCGTTCCGGGTTGTCGCCAATCCAGCGCAACAATGTGTGAACGGCTTTTTCGGCCTCTTCTCGGCTAGGGCGGTCTTGCCCCGCATTCGAGGTGAGGGTTTCCCGGTTTTTCTCCGGTTCAATTTTAGGGGAAATGGCGTCCATTTCTCATAAGCCTCAATCAGTTTTAATCGGGTGAGTTAAATACAGCTCCAAGCCTTTTAACCCGTGCTGATCCCACATATATATGATTTATCGAATAATATCCAAATTATTTGAGACTTTTCTCAAATCAGGTTTAAGGTGTGAACATGATAGATGATGTTTACAATGCAAAAATCCTCGGATTTGCCGGTAATATAGGGCAAATTGGACGACTTGATGCGCCGGATGCGAGCGCCAAGGCCCATTCAAAGCTTTGCGGGTCAACCGTGGTGGTGGATTTGAAAGTGGATGGCGATAAAATTACTGACTATGCCCATGATGTGAAGGCCTGCGCGCTGGGGCAGGCATCATCTGCCATTGTCGCGGCTAATATTATCGGCGCAACGGGTGAAGAAATGCGCCAGGCTCGGCTTGAAATGCAACAAATGCTGAAAGAGGGTGGTTCGCCACCGGAAGGTCGGTTTTCAGATTTAAAATACTTACAGCCGGTGAAAGACCATAAGGCACGTCATGCTTCCACGCTTTTGGTGTTTGATGCGGTGGTTGATGCGCTTAACCAGATTAATGCAGCTGATAAATTGGAGATATGTTAAAGCACAGCTCAAATTGCACGTTGAGCGAAGCGAAGCGCAAAATTTGAGCCATTAAACAAAGAGCGCGCACGTGGGGCAAGGCCTCTCGCAAGCGAACGACTAAACAAAGAGAGCGCACGTGGGGCAAGGCCTCTCGCAAGCGAACGACTAAACAAAGAGAGCGCACGTGGGGCAAGGCCTCTCGCAAGCGAACGACTAAACAATAAGAGTGCTTAAATATGAGCGTGCCAACAAAAAAATACTCAAGAAACTATTCCGGCCCGTGGCGGAAAACTCCGGGCAGATTGTTTGGTGTGGGGTTTGTGCGTTTGTACCAATTCACATTATCTGGTTTTATTGGTAATTCCTGCCGCCATATGCCAACGTGTTCTGAATATGCCTATGAGGCGATTGCCCGCCACGGCCTGCTTAAAGGTGGTTGGTTGGCTGCTAAAAGGGTCGGGCGCTGTGGTCCCTATGGCACCCACGGCATTGATCGGGTGCCGGATTAAAAAATAATTCAAATCGCACCCGTCGGGTCAAGCCCGAAGGCAAGCGAACGATACAACAAAGAGAGCGCACGTGTTTACGCGCAAGCGAACGACAAAAAATACGATGCGTAAGATTTGAATCACAAATGACCAATCACACCTGTCAGAAGCCCGCGCCAGAATTAGGCCGATACTGATTTATCAATTGATTTTGTTACTTAATTCCTTTATTTGTCTGCAACTTAAACTAATGTGGGGAGATTTTAACTTGAAGAACTTTATTAACCTGATTGTCGCAGCGATGCTTTCTACTGCGCTGCTTATTGTTTCTGCTAAAGCTGATGAGCGGGAATTGATTGAGATGCCTGACGATGTCAGGGTAAAATTCCTGACGCAAATGCGCGGAATGCTCGAATCTGTCGACGGAATGCTTCTTGCCCTGTCGGAAGGGGATTACGATCAGGTTTCAAAAATTGCTGACATCGAACTTGGTTTTAAACATCGCAAATGGCAAAAGATGATTGACGATGGTAGCAGCGAAGACGAAGTGCAGGCAAAAATAAACGCGATGCGTGAAGAACTTGCCAAGCCTAAAAAAGGCTACAAAAAGAAGAAAAATAGCAAAAGCATGAGCCGTTTCATGCCGGCCAATGCCCGCGCTATGGGCCGGCAGATGCATCTGGCTGCCAGCAAGCTGTCGGTTGCTGCGCAAAATACCGAAGAAAACCCGGATACCGCAAAGTTTCAGGAATTGCTTGCAGGCGTTCAGGAGATTACAGCAGTATGCACGGCATGTCACAGCGTATATAAAGTCCGCTAACTTTGCTTTCTTCATCATCTGGCCGGATGGAGTGAAAACCACTTGAATAAAAAGGTTCAGAGCCGTTATAGGCTCTGAATTTTCGCCCCGTCTTTTTTGGGAGGAAAATATCTCTGAAAAAGCCAGCCAAGGAGAGATCAGGGGGGTGTGCGTTTGTACCAATTCACATTATCTGGTTTTCTTGGTAATTCCTGCCGCCATATGCCAACGTATTCTGAATATGCCTATGAGGCGATTGCCCGCCACGGCCTGCTTAAAGGTGGCTGGTTGGCTGCTAAAAGGGTCGGGCGCTGTGGTCCCTATGGCACCCACGGCATTGATCGGGTGCCGGATTAAAAAATAATTCAAATCGCACCCGTCGGGTCAAGCCCGAAGGCAGGCGTAGAGCATCAAAGAGAGCGCACGTGTTTACGCGCAAGCGAACGACAAAAAATACGATGCGCAAGATTTGAATCACAAAGAAAGTAAATTTATATGGCCAATCAAGAAATCCCGACCAGGATTGCGGAAATCAAAAAAGCCAATCCCGGCAACCTGATGGCCAGGCATTTCAATGCGGAATATTTCACGTCTCTCAGTGAAACCGATCAGCAACAATTATTGAAAATCTGCGCTTCCGGCATCGAAAACCCTGACAGTAGCATGGGCGCCTATGCGATGAATCCGCAGGATTATGATCGCTTTGCACCGCAACTTGACCCGATGATCCGTGATTTTCATGGCATCAATGCCGATAGTCCAATTAAACAGCAGCATGATTGGAATACGTCCCGCAATATATGTGATTTGGGGGAAATCAATGAGCAATTAAAAGATGTTTCCATGCGGGTGCGGGTGGCGCGCAATGTCTCAACCTTTCCCTTGCCCGGTGCGATGAGCCAGCAACAACGGGTAGAGTTTGAAAACCTCGCCTCAAGTGCTTTTGATGAACTGATCAAAAACCCTGAATATGGCGGTCAATATCTTTCAATTACACCGGGCTCACCCAATGAGATTAGCGCCGATGAATATCGCTCGCGGGTAGCGGCTCATCAAATGTTTAAAGACATGAGCGCTGATCCCTATCTCAATGTGGCCGGTATCAGCGGCGACTGGCCTTTTGGCCGCGGCATGTATGTTTCAAAAGACGAGGATTTTCTTGTCTGGGTCGGAGAGGAAGACCATTTGCGCATAATGGCCATGCAATCTGGCGGAAATCTCAATGCGATGTTTGCGCGACTGGCGACCGGGCTGGAAATTCTTGGGCAATTACTACCGCCATTTGCAACCTCGCCAACCTATGGCAATGTCACATCATGCCCAACCAATCTTGGTGCCGGCATGCGCGCATCGTTGCACATGAAATTGCCCAATTCGACGAGTGGGGGAACAGATCTTTCTCAGCTAAAACAGGAAGCTAAAAATCTTGGCCTTGCGGTGCGCGGGGCAGGTGGTGAACATTCCGATGCGGGCAGCGATGGGCTGGTTGATATTTCCCCATCAGCCCGGCTTGGGGTTACCGAAATGCAGATCATGCAGCGGCTTTACGATGGCGCAGCGGCCCTTTGGGCGTTGGAGCAGGGTGGCTAACGATTACAGCAACTTCCTCTTGACGAATCGCCTCATTCATCTAAATACCAAATGATTATCAACCCACCCGCGTTCGTTTGCGGGACTGGAACAAGGAGACTGCCCAGATGGCCGATACGTCCATTTCCCTTTCATTTCCCGATGGTTCTGTTCGAGAGTTTCCAGCCGGCATTACCGGCCGTGAAATTGCCGAAGGAATATCCAAATCCCTGTCGAAAAAATCCGTTGCCATTGCGCTGAATGATGAGTTGCAGGACCTAACCGACCCGATTGAAAGCAATGGTGCAATTGAAATCGTCACCCGTGATGATCCGCGCGCGCTGGAGCTCATTCGCCACGATGCGGCCCATGTGATGGCCGAGGCCGTGCAAGAGCTTTTCCCCGGCACGCAAGTGACAATCGGCCCGGTGATTGAAAACGGCTTCTACTATGATTTTGCCCGTGAAAAGCCTTTCACACCCGATGATCTGCCAAAGATCGAGAAGAAAATGCGCGAGATTATCCAGCGCAACAAACCGTTTGCAAAGGAATATTGGTCACGAGAAAAGGCCCGCGAAGTTTTTGCCGGTAAGGGTGAAGATTATAAGCTGGAGCTGATTGATACCATTCCCGATGGCGAAGACTTAAAAATCTATTCTCAAGGCGATTGGTTTGACCTGTGTCGTGGGCCCCATATGGCTTCCACCGGCCAGGTTGGCACGCATTTTAAACTGATGAGCATTGCCGGTGCCTATTGGCGCGGTAATTCGGATAATGCCATGCTGACCCGTATTTACGGTACCGCCTGGGCCGATAAAGCGCAGCTCGACCAATATTTGACCATGCTTGAAGAGGCAGAAAAGCGCGACCATCGCAAACTCGGCCGCGAGATGGACCTGTTTCATTTTCAGGAAGAAGGCCCGGGCGTTGTTTTTTGGCACCCGAAAGGCTGGACGCTGTTTTCAATCCTGATCGACTATATGCGTCGCCGTCAGCAGGATGCCGGTTATCAGGAGGTCAACACGCCGCAAATCCTTGATCGCGCAATGTGGGAAGCCTCTGGCCACTGGGAAAAATATCACGAGAATATGTTTATTACCGAGACTGAAGATGATCGTGTTTTCGCCATTAAACCGATGAACTGTCCCGGCCATGTGCAGATTTTCAAGAACGGCCTGCGGTCCTATCGCGAATTGCCGCTGAAGCTGTCAGAATTCGGCAATGTGATGCGCTATGAACCATCGGGTGCTTTGCATGGGCTTATGCGGGTGCGCGCCTTTACCCAGGATGACGCGCATATTTTTTGCACCGAAGAGCAGATCACCAAAGAAAGTCTCAAGATTAATGATTTGATCTTGTCGATCTATGAGGATTTTGGCTTTACCGATGTGCATATCAAATATTCCGATCGCCCCGAAAAGCGTATCGGCTCTGATGATGCTTGGGACAAGGCCGAAAACGCGCTGCGTGAGGCGATCGAGGCATCCGGCAAGGAATGGACACTGAACCCGGGCGAGGGGGCATTTTATGGCCCCAAACTTGAATATGTTCTGCGCGATGCCATTGGCCGCGACTGGCAGTGCGGCACCAATCAGGTGGATTTGATGTTGCCCGAAAGGCTCGATGCATTTTACATCGACAGCAATTCCAACAAGGTGCGTCCGGTCATGTTGCACCGCGCCATGTTTGGCTCGCTGGAACGCTTTATCGGTATTTTGATTGAACACCATGCGGGGCATTTCCCGCTTTGGCTGGCGCCCTTGCAGATTATTGTCGCGACCATTACTTCAGATGCCGATGATTATGGGCAGAAGGTTGCTGATCGCTTGAAGGCGCAAGGCCTTCGGGTTGAAACCGATTTCCGCAATGAGAAAATCAATTACAAGGTGCGCGAGCATTCACTGGCAAAAGTGCCGGTTATCGTGGTTTGCGGTATGCGTGAAGCGGAAGAAGAAACGGTAAATATTCGCCGTCTTGGCTCGCGCAACCAGTCATCCATGACGCTGGATGAGGCGGTGACGTCGCTTGTTGATGAGTCCGTGGCACCAGACATCAAACGTCGGCAGCAGACAACGGCATAAAAACCGGCTAGCATTGGTTTTTGATTGATTATTGCGGGAAGTTTTATGTCGAAAATTGCAATGCTCACAAGCCTCGTTTCTGTCTACATGCCGGAAGCGGTGGTGAAACTGTTCAATCCAAACCGTGATACCTATCGCGGTGAAATGATTGACCCCAAAGCCTTTGCACTTGGTCGTCTGGCCAATCACCTGCGCGATGGGGCGCAAATGCCAACGATTGCAGAAAGCCGCGCCCAGCTTACCCAAACCGCTAAACTGTTTGACACAAAAGCACCCGCTCTTGCCCGGATTGAAGATATTCAGGTTGATGGCGCCGATGGGCCGGTTAAGGCCAGACTTTACAGCGATGAACCCAATATTTCTAATCTCCGCCCGGCAATGATCTATTATCATGGCGGCGGCTTCATTCAGGGTGATCTGGAATCGCACCACGAGGTTTGCGCAAAGCTTGCCAAATGGTCTGGCGCAATTGTTGTGGCCGTCGACTATCGTTTGGCACCGGAATTTCCCTATCCAGCCGGTGTGGATGATGCCATTGCCGCCTATCAATATGTGGTTGAGAACAGCAAGGCGCTTGGTGTTGATGGTAATATGGTGGGCGTTGGCGGCGATAGTGCCGGCGGATGTTTTGCCGCCGTTGTTGCCCAGCAGGCAAGCCAAAGCGGCGGGCCAGTGCCTAAATTTCAGGTGCTGATTTACCCGGTGACCGATGGAAACCTGAACTCGCAATCCATCAATGAATTAGAGCATGCCTATATCCTGCCGAAAGCCCGCATGAGCTGGTATCGCGATCAATATGCGGGTGAATTTAAAGATTATGATGATCCAAAATTCTCGCCCATAAAAGCAGAGAATTTAAGCGGACAGCCGGATGCTTATATTGTCACTGGCGGCTTTGATCCGCTCGTCGATGATGGCACTGATTACGCCAAAAAGCTCGATGAGGCTGGTGTTGCAACGGTTCACCGCCATTTTCCGGGGCAGGTCCATGCCTTCGTCAACCTGACCAGGGTCGTGCCCGAGGGTACGGTTGCCTTGAGGGAAATTGCCGCATGGATTTCGGCGAAAATCAGCGCGAATAGCTGATTACTTGGCAACCACTTCCACGTCGCCGTCACCGCCTTCTTTCACCGTAAAGTCGCGCGTAAAGACTTCGCCGCCATTGCGGGCAAGTGCCGTATAATCACCCGATGCAAGTATCATGGTCGGGAAGGTTTTATTGCTTTCTTTCACCACAGCGCCCTGATCGGAAACGATAGACCATGCGGTATCTGCAATGGCCTCACCACCTGTTTCACTGACCAGTTTCAAGGTAATTTTAGCCGCCCGGTGCTGCAATGTAACCTCGGTCAATTTACCGGCGGTGACACGCAAATCGGCCCGAACCGAAGCGTTGATATCTCCATATTCGGAAACAACATGATAGGTTCCGGCATTCAACCGCACAATTTTATCGGCAGATACATTGCGGGCAATGGCGTTTGGTTTTCCATTGTCGCCTTCACTTTGCGCATAAATCGCAAATTTCAGCTTCGGATTTGAGATTTTTCTTTTTCCCGCATAGGCATTCAGTTTCAGCCCGCCAGCGTTGAGAACAAATGTCTGGAGCCCACCACCGCGCGCCAGGGTGACGCGCTTGGTAGCTCCGGCCCGGCCGAATGACGCGTGCACCATATAGCTGCCTGCGGGTAACAAAAACGCAGTTGTGCCACCTTGGCCGCTACCGATAATATTGAGCTTGCCGCCGCTGTTTTCGCGCGCAGAAAATATCCGCCACAATAGGCCCTTTTCAATCGACTTGCCTTTTTCGGTCAGTCTGGCTTCCAGTATCAGTTCGTGTTTTACTTGCTGCGGCTTGCTTTTTTCAATCGGGGCAACAAAATTACGCGCCGGCTGTGCGGCCTCTTGGGCGAGAATCATGGCAGGTGCCGAAATTAGCAGGGCACAAGCCAACATTGGAATTAAAAATAATCCAGACCGTGTGAGTTTAAGTACAAACATTGAGAACTTGTCCAGATAACTTTCAGATAACCGCCAGATGACCGTCAGATAAACGATTGCCTCGGAATAAAATCCATGCTTGATGGCAATTTCGTGACAAAATGGCTTTCGATATGCCATTAAATAGCGAATTAAAGCCCCAATGCCAAGCGGAGTGGTAAAACTCGTGAATTCTGACTTTAACAATGATCTTTTGGACTATTTGAAGTCCCGGCGGTCTGATCTAGCAATGACACTGGTTGAACCCGCACCGACAGCCGACGAGGTTGCGCAATTGATCACCCTTGCAGCGCGCGTGCCTGATCATGGCAAGCTAAGCCCCTGGCGTTTTATTGAATATCCCCACGCCGCGCGGCAAAAGCTGTGCGATAATCTGAAAGCCTTATCCGATAAAGATGCAGATGAGACGCGCATAGAATCGCGTGAAAAAGAGATTTCGCGTTTTAAGTCGGCACCTATGGTTATTGGCGTGGTCTCGTGTGCCGCCGAGCACCCAAAAATTCCCCAATGGGAGCAGGCGCTTTCAGCCGGAGCCGCCACCATGCAAATGCTAATCGCTGCCAATGCAATGGGCTTTGGTGCCCAATGGCTGACCGGGTGGTACACGCGCGATTCCAACGCGCTCGCATTGCTCGGCATCACGGGTGGCGAGCAGGTCGCCGGCATGGTTCATATTGGCACGCCGACGGCTGAAAAGACCGACCGAACCCGCCCTGAACTAAGCGACATTCACTCAATTTATTCATCCTCCAGATAAAGAGAATCTACCTGTGTTTTATGAAGCCTCCACCAACGACCACAATCTTGCCCACGACCCGTTTAAGGCGATTGTTTCGCCCCGGCCGATAGGTTGGATTTCCAGCCTGTCGAAAACAGGCATTGCCAATCTTGCGCCCTATAGTTTTTTCAACGCGATGGGAGATCGGCCAAAAATGGTGATCTTCGGTTCCGCTGGCATTAAAGATAGTGCCCGTAACATTGCTGATTCTGGCGAATTTACCTGCAATTTCGTCAGCGATAATCTGAAAGAGGTCATGAATTTAAGTTCGGCCGATTGCCCGCCGGAAGTCAGCGAATTTGACTATGCCAATATCGAAAAAGCCGACGGAAAAATGGTCGCGTGCCCGCGTGTTGCGAAAGCCTTTTCGGCGCTGGAATGCAAATTAGTGCAAATCATCAATCCAAAAGACATCGATGGCAATCCCTCCATGAACCACCTGTTCATTGGTCAGGTTGTTGGCATTCATATCGCCGAAGAAGCAATTGTTGACGGGCGCTTTGATGTGAACATCACCAAACCGGTTTCCAGACTTGGCTATATGGATTTCTCCACGGTCGAAAGCGTTTATGAAATGCTGCGGCCTGAATATAAGGGGTAGGGTGGGGAAAGGGGATGGTGGGCGAATGAGCCCAAAGTTACCAGTCTATGAGGAATAGCTGCTCAATTAACGGCTCAAATTTTTAACCAGCTGGCGCGGCTATTTATTCGTTACTCTATGCTAAATTTGATAATCAATGTTTATTCGACCGATTGCGTTGTTTGGCCTCAAATTGTTGCCAAACATGGATACGTCCTTTTTGGCGAGCATCGGCCAGCCAAAGTTTTTTGCGTATGCCAGATACTTCCAACGCCCGATATTCTCCAGCAGAGAATTTTGGCCAGTCGATAGCTAAACCGAGTTTGACCATTTCAGCTGATAGGTCGCGTCCATCTTCCAGATAGCACCGTGCAACTATTCGGCCATGATCATCTTGTTCTATTGCTTCTGCTCGAATTCTTTGTCCTTTGCATAAAGAAACTAAAGCCCACTTGGCCTTCTGCCCGAAAGGATGGTTTATTTCTGGCGCATCAACACCGAACAATCGTATTTGGTTTTTTTGTATGACTATTGAGTCGCCATCGACCACATAGGCTAAGCCAAATAGAACAATGTTGTCTGGTATTGGTCTCGCGTTTTTTGCGTCAAACGGCTGAAGATTTGCCGTGGCATTGTTGTGACGAGGTGTGGATTTGTATCCACGATCCTTCTTGCCACTGCTGTGCCAAATACCCAGCGCAAGAACCAGGATAGCCAGTATTAGTACAAGAACTAATTCACTTTCCAAATGATCCACCAATTAGAATTACTGCAAACTGAAAAATCAACATATAGTAGCTATTGGTTCACCTCGCAATCCTTGTGGGAAGTTGCCACAGGTAGGTTGGTGTGGATTTGATCTGCATCTATATGGGGTGCAAGCCAAGTTACAACACAAATCTATATTTCTGCACCCCCACCTCACTCCGCCCCAATCACCCGCGACAGTAGTAATTGAGCGCGTTTGAGGTGAGGGCGGTCGAGCATTTCGCCATTCAAACCAATCACGCCCGGGTTTCCGGCGGCGTGAAAAGCATCAACAATAGCTTTGGCGCGCGCGATGGCTTCATTTGATGGGGTGAATGCCCTGTTGATGATTTCCACCTGCGCCGGGTGAATGGCCATCTTGCCGGTAAAACCGTCAATGGCGGCTTCATCACATTCTTCGCGCAAGCCCTCCATATCGCGAAAATCTGTATAGACGGTGTCAATCGGCGCAACGCCGGCCGCAACCGCGCCCAACAATGTTACGGTACGCGCATGTTGAAATATCGCCCGGTAATTGCCGTCCGCATCGCGCTTTTCCAGCGCGCCAATATCGGCGGAAAGATCTTCCGCACCCCAGGTGATTGCCGAAAGCCGCTGGCTGCGATCGCCATAGGTGCCGGCATTCAACGTGCCAAGCGCCGTTTCGGTTATGATTGCGGCAATTCGGGTTAAGCCATCGCTGATATTGTTTTCAGCCTCATAGACCCGCAAGCGCGCGTCCAAAAGGGTGACATCTTTGCCATGCTCGGCCTTGGGCAGCAATATGCCGTGCGGCTTTGCCACCATGATGGCCTTAAGGTCGTCTTCCAGCATGTTGCTGTCAAAACTGTTGATGCGCACAAAAATTGTCGGCGCATCGGGGTTTTCCAGATTGTCGGCAAGATAGGCGGCTGTGATGCGCCGGGCCTCGATCTTGTTGTCGAGTGAAACGGAATCTTCCAGATCAACCAGCAGCACATCTGCGCCGCTTTCCAGACCCTTGGCGAGCTTTTTCTCACTGTCGCCGGGAACAAATAGCAGGGAGCGCATCGGTTATACCTCAACCGTCTTGCAGCGCATCATCGCCTGACGGGTGCAAATGGCTACAAGTTCGTCATTTTGATTAAAGCCACGATGCTCAAAGGTCACAATGCCCCGGTCCGGTTTGGATTTAGAGGCGCGAACCGCCTTAACTTCGGTGGTTACATGGATCGAATCGCCCTGAAATACCGGGGCAGGGAAGCCCACATCGGTCATTCCCAGATTGCCGATTGTGGTGCCTAGCGTTGTGTCGCCAACCGAAATTCCGACAATCAGCCCCAGCGTGAACAGTGAATTGACCAGGGGCTCGCCCCATTCGGTTTGGGCGGCAAAATGCCGGTCGATATGCAGGGGCTGGGGGTTCAGCGTCATGGTGGAAAACAGCATATTGTCAGATTCTGTAACCGTTTTGGTCAATTCATGTTTGAATATTTGCCCAACATGAAATTCTTCAAAATACAGACCCGCCATTTGTAATTCCCGTTTGTTGCTTTGTATGGCCTGAAAGCCGCTATGGGACCGACCTTAAGCCGGGCTGAAATTCTTATCAAGAGATTAGCATCTGTAGTGAACAAATCGTTAAACCTTTTCCGCTATTTACAAGCAGGCAATGTTTCATTGCACTAGGTTTGTATGTGGAATTCATAAATGATTGTTCAGCGTTTCTTACATTGGTTGGATACGGCACCCAAATCCAGCCGGGCAGATGCAGCAGCAGCACTGGCCCGCGCGCGGCTGAGTTCTGAAATGTCAGCCGAAGAGATTGATGCTGCAGATGCAGCCCTGACATTGTTGCTGGACGATCAATCCGCCAAGGTGCGCTATGCGATGGCCGATGTTTTGGCATCGAACGCATCCGCCCCAAGGCATTTGATTATGGCACTGGCAAGGGATCAATCTGATATTGCGATGCTGGTGCTTTGCCGCTCGCCATTGTTTCTGGATTCGGAACTTATCGAAATAATCGCCGCCAATGATGCGGTCTCTCTTTTGGCAATCGCCTGCAGGCAGCCCTTGTCAAACCGGGTCGCAAGCGTGCTGATCGCCGCAAAAAATTACGATACCTGTCTGGCATTGTTGCAGAACAGCCAAATCAATTTGTCGACGGAAAATCTTCGCGCCATCGCCGAAAACTTTGGTAAACACGCGGAAATTCGTGAGGCTTTGTTGGCTGGCAACAATCTGCCGGCGGATATTCGTCAGGCTCTGATTTCTCAAATGGCGACAGCACTGGAAAAGCTGGTGGTGGAGAAATCCTGGTTGAGTGAAAAACGTGCCAAAAGGATGGTTTGCGAGGCAAGAGATCGCTCCAGCCTGCAAATGGCTTTTCATGTGCCGTCAAATGAGATAGCGCCGTTGGTTGAACAATTGCGAAAATCTGAACAGTTGACCGCAGCCTTTCTGGTGCGCTCTGTTTGCATCGGCAATATTTCGCTGTTTACCGCAGCAATCGCCAATTTAAGTTCTATTCCGGAAAATCGGATTTTAGCCGTGTTACAGCAGGGGCGCACCGCCGCATTTCGGGCGATCTATGATCGTTCCGGCCTGCCGAAAGCGGCCATACCGGCCATCACTGCCGCCGTTGATATTTGGCGGGATGAGGCCGAGCTGAACGACACAGATGATGATATTCAGGTGCAAAAGCACGTTATGGACCGGATTATCGATCAGTATATTTCGGCGACACCCGACCCCAATCAAAGCCTGTTGGCACTGTTGCGCCGCATCTCATCGGAAATTACCCGCGAGGCCGCCTTGATGCGGGTGCGGGAAATCAGCAGCGCCGCATAATTGTTTCCAGTTTGTATGAAACATCCTAATAGCGAAATTGTTCAGCTAAAATGCGCTCGTCCCAGGTGTGCTCTGGATCAAACATAAGAATGCCGTGCGACTGTCGATCTTCTTGAATATCAACGCTGATGACCGATTTGATCTCGATATTATCCGCAACCGCGTTTACCGGCCGTTTGTGTGCCGCAATCACTTCTATATGAACATTTGCCGTATTGGGCAAAAGCGCGCCTTTCCAGTTGCGGGGTCTGAAAGGGCTTACCGGGGTTAGTGCAAGCAAAGGCGCATTGAGCGGCAATATCGGCCCGTGGGCGGAAAGGTTGTAGGCGGTTGACCCTTGCGGCGTGGCAACCATTACCCCGTCACAGGCCAGTTGCTCAAGCCGGGTTTTTCCATCAATCATGATCTTTAGTTTGGCCGCCTGATGGGACTGGCGAAAGAGTGATACTTCATTGATTGCCAGCGCTTGATGGGTCTTTCCATCGCCATCAATGGCGGTCATTTTAAGCGGGTGAATTCGGCTTTGAATGGCATTTTCAAGTCTGCCCGGCAGGTCATCTACATTGAATTCATTCATAAGAAACCCGACGGTTCCCTTGTTCATACCGTATATTGGAATGTCAGAGTTCATGAACTGATGCTGACTTTGCAGCATAAATCCATCGCCGCCAAGTGCGACAATAATATCCGCATCCATCGGATCGCAATTACCGTGGATGGCCGTCAGTTCCGACAAGGCTGCCACGGCCTCAATGGCCGGGCTTGCAATAAAGGCTATTTTCAAGATGTCACCATTTTCCAAAAGTCATCTATTGCAAGCATTAATGGACAGAATATGCAATCAGCCACCATCCAATAGAGCTAGCTGGATTTTTCCTTCTTCTTGGATTTTTTCTTAGCTGGTTTCTTTTTGGATTTAGACTTTTTTGGTTCAGACTTTTTCTTGGAAGACTTCTTCTTTGATTCTGACTTTTTGGCTTTTGCCTTCTTTTTCTTGGCATCCTTTTTATCTGCATCAGAAGACGAGCTTTTCTTGGCCTTTTTATCTGTCTTCTTCTTTGACTTGGCTGCCTTGGAATCCTTATCTTTTTTGGCTTTCTTAGCTTTAGAATCAGCGTCTTTCTTTGCCTTCGCCTTTTTAGTGTCCTTGCTCTGCTTTTTCTTAGAATCTGTTTTAGCTTCAGTAGCTTTTTTCTTGGTGCTTGATTTTTTAGCAGCTGTTGCTTTTTTCTTCTTCGGCTTTGACGTGCTTGAAGCGGCACCGCCGGCTTTGCGTCTGCAGAAGGAGTTTACCTTTGTGCCATCTGATCTTGTAAACGACTTAACATAGGAGCAGCTGTCTGTTCTCGTGCAGGCTGTTTTTGATAGGCCTTTGCATATGCTTGTGCTGGTTTGGGCGCTGGCGGGACTTTGCGCTACAAAAATTACCAGAGCAAAAGCAATGACTGCAAATGCGGCTTGAACAAATTTGAGTGTAGTTTTAAGCATTGGTGTATTCTCTCGATTGTCAAAATTAAAGGCAGGTTTCCATCTGTATTTTGCAGAACTGTACCTTCTTTGCAGGTCTATGGTGAATTCTGTAAAGCAATATCGTGCACAAATCCCTGATACTTATCTATATTATAGACATATGCGAATAATTCAGCAACCGTTACAACTAAAAATTGCTATAATGTTTAATTCAATTAAGGGTTTATTTATGGTTGCTGCAGTATTTTGTTCTTGTATCCCGGCTCACGCCATTATTTAGTTTTTCTCTGCACAAAAACTATTTGGCAACCGGGTTATGGCCTACCAAGTTGTAGTACCGAAGAGTGGATTGTAACTCCTCCCACTGTTCACTCTTCGGGAATCAGCCTATTCTGCAACAAGCGGGGCCAAAAGGTTGCAGGATGACCAACAATTCACGGAAAAATAATCGTACAAAGAACACTCCGTCACCCCAGTTTCGGAGGCCGTCTCCGTTAATTGAAAATCTTGGAGATATTATGGGCAGTTGGAAGAATATAGTGATATTTGTTTTGGCGATTGCGCTGGCCGTGCGCATTGTTGCCGCCTTGATCGGTCTTGAGAATTACCGATACGCAAACAGCAAGGGCTATTGCAGCGAATATAACATCAAAGACCCGGTGGCTCGGGTTTTAAAAGATCAGTGCCTGGAAGAAACCATGAAAGGGTCGGATTCTTTATGGTTGCTTTATAAAGCAATATTTTGATGGGCAAGAATTGATTGGCTATTTGGCCCGTTGAATAGCCTCCACAATCAACTGTTTTGCTGGCTAAACCCCAGCCCACTTGATGATTTTAAAGTTGTGGTAATTGAGAAATGCGCTGTTAAATTGCTTCTAAGATGCCGTTTTTTAAATGGTTGTATAAACCAAGGTTTACCGTAAAGGGTTGATATTGTTGCATTATATTCGTAAAGCGCCCGCTTGATTAACTCGATTTTTCGTTGTTAAGGGTTCATAAACCGTAATTGTTTTATTCTCTTTCCATGATCGCAATGCCCCGCGATTGATTTTAGTATGTTGGATGAGTTTATGATCAAAATTTTTGCAGGTTTTTTGCTTTGCTGTTCTACAACAGCGCTTATGGCTGCGGACAGAAACGATGCGCCTGCCTTAAGAGGGTCTATTGATGCCTGGTCGGGGGTTTATGCCGCTGCAAGTATCGGTTATGACAATATTTCTGACAACAATGGTCTTATCAGCGACTACGGTGAAGGATCAATTTATGGCGGGGTAATCGGCTATAATCATCAGGTAGATGAGAATTTTGTCGTCGGCATTGAGGGCGATTATAATAAATACAATATAGCTTTTACCAAGCTGCCGTCTATTTCTGTCATAGATGTGGGCTCACTTCGAGGTCGGATAGGCTTTGTTGTGGGCGATGCCATGATTTATGCGACTGGTGGTATTGCTTACGGAACGACAAATATAAATCTTGAAGATTTTGGCCGGGTTATTGGCGTCGGCGTTGACTACAAGATAACTGATTACATTTTTGCCGGCATAAATTACCAGCATTACAGTTTTCGAAATTTCGATAATTCAGGTATTCGGGCAGATCTGGAATCCCTTCGCCTGAGGGTGGGCGTTCAATTCTAGAATGCTGCCGATTTATATTCCTACCACCATATCCCTATAAAGTTGCATTGTAATAACCAGCGGTTAATACAATTCATGTAACTTTGCCCTGAAATTAACGAATCGGGCGGTGTTATGGGTATTAAGTTTGTCTCACTCCAGGGTTATCTGGAATCAATCGTAAATTGGTTTGTACCAGAATCCATCCTAAAGGATGCTGACAAGACCAAAAATGTGCGAATGTTCCTGATATCGCATTTATTGGGCCCGTTACTGGGGCACCCGATAACGATATTCTTACTGCTTCAAGACCCGAACCCGTGGCCACAGGTTTATGTGCTGGGTGCTTCACTCACATTATTCTGGGTATTCCCTTTCGCCGTAAAATATTTCGGCCGCTACTATGAGTTGCTGGCCTTTGTCTCCATACAAAACCTCACATTCGCCATTCTTTGGGGTGCGTATAATTATGGTGGGGTAAGTTCGCCATTCCTGATTTGGGTAATTACTGTACCTCTGCTGGCATTTTTCTATGTGGGTTCTTCCTGGATCGCCAGGTTTGCTGTTCCGGCCAGCCTGATCCTCAGTATGGCGCTGTTTTATTTTATCTATCTGAATGATAACACATTCCCGGACAATATTCCTTTGACCTCTATGGTCGAAGCTGGACTGATCTCAGCACTGTGCGCATGTGGTTATGTGTTCATGATGGCGACCTACTATACCAATATTGTGGATTCACAATCTGAATTGCTTAAAGAGCAAGACAGGCATGATCTAACGCTACAGGAATTGATCGCTGCAAAAGATGATGCCGTTGCTGCAAATGGCGCGAAGTCTGATTTTCTGGCAAAAATGAGCCATGAGCTGAGAACACCACTTAATGCGGTAATCGGCTATAGCGAAATATTGTTGGAAGATGCAGAACTTGAAAGTCGCGGTGAAGACATTGCCGATCTTCAGAAAATTAGTGCTGCAGGCAAACATCTTTTGGCAATGGTCAATGATGTTTTGGATATCTCGAAAATTGAAGCCGGTAAAATGGAGCTTTATATCGAGGAAGTGGATTTGGCCGGTTTCTTGAACGATGTCGAATTCACCGCACGACCCATGATCATTCAAAACTCGAACAAACTGTATGTTGAAAAAGATGATAATGTTGGCGTTATAGAATCAGACGCAACCAAGCTTCGTCAGGCAGTTCTAAATCTGTTGAGTAACGCTGCAAAATTCACTCAGAATGGTCGCATTGAACTGAATATATCGCGCGAAATTGTCGACGGTAAGGAATGGGTGAGTTTTTCTGTTACCGATACGGGCGTCGGCATTAGTGACGAGCACGCAAAGCTGTTGTTCCATAATTTCTCGCAGGCGCATCCTTCAATTTCTGCCAAGTTTGGCGGGACCGGGTTGGGGCTATCCGTGAGTCAGAAGCTAATTCAATTAATGGGCGGTGAAATATCCATTGAAAGCCAGGTTGATGTTGGTTCCTGCTTTACAATTCGGTTGCCGGCCCATGCTGAGCACGGTGTTGGTAGTTTGATTATCCAAGATGAAATGCCAGAGGCGGCAATTGAAAACAAAGACACGCCCAGGGTCAAAGATATTATCGCGGATCTGGAAAATGATGCCGATAAGGAGATCACCACAATAGTTGTGATTGATGATGATAAGGCTGTATTGGAGTTGATTGATCGTCAGTTGTCCAAGCAGGGTTACAAGGTCATAACCACAGATTCAGCTCAAACCGGTATTCAATTGACCCGGTCCGTTCAGCCGGACCTGGTGTTGCTGGATATTCAAATGCCAGAAACTGGTGGCTGGGAAGTGTTGCGGGTCCTAAAGGCCGACAAAGCAACCCGTGAATGTCCTGTCGCAATATTGAGTGTGGTCGATGAGCGGCGCAAAGCTTTGGAGCTGGGTGCTGTTGAATTGATCAGTAAGCCGTTTAACGTTGATAAACTTGATCGATTGATTGAGCAGTTAAACAAATCCAGGGATGAAAAAGACCATTTGAAAAAAATGAGTGCGTAAGAATGCGCCGAAAACAGTCGCGTGGTGGAAACTTCAATCGAATTGACTGCAACTGCCGATCAAAGTCAGATGTTGCTGGCTGGTGAAGATTTACAGGCCAATTGAAAACTGGCCAGACAATGGAGAACGTAAACCATGACTATGGTGCTTGTAGTGGAAGATAATCCCATAAATCGGGATGTACTTGGCCGTCGCCTTGAGCGGCGCAAGTTCATTGTTCGCTATGCGGAGGATGGGCCAGCCGGGGTCCATATGGCATCAGAGTTGAAGCCAGATCTGATTTTGATGGACATTGGCCTGGGCGAACAGATGGACGGTTGGGAAGCAACCAGGCAAATCAAGGCCAATGATCAAACCAAAGATATTCCAATTATTGCATTGACGGCCAGTGCCTTCGCGTCAGACCGGGAAAAAAGTTTGCAAGCCGGGTGCTGTGATTTTGACACCAAACCGGTTGACCTGCCTCGGCTGCTGTCAAAAATGAACCTGTGGCTTCAGCCTGCAAAAATCGACAGCGAAGCATTGGCAAAGCAGGCCTGATCGTTCGCAAGTTCAATCTTATGACCATAGAAATATCTTGGCCTGAGCATGATTGTTTGAAATGGCATTTCGTTGCCGTTATCTATGATTGATCGTGGTGAGGCTTTGCAATTGTCAGGTATTTATCTGTTGATTGCCTCCGTTGCATCAAGACGGCTTCTCGCACGTATGGTGAAACTGTCTCGCAATACCTGTTAATTTCTGGTGCCCTAATCCTGCAAACAACATTGCAAGCCCAAAAACTCAACTTCACAATCAATATATTTTGGAACAATTGTAGGGCGCGGCAGCCCCGTCTTGTAACCGGCACAGGCGGAGTATCAGGACGCGCAACAATAATTTAAAAAAAACCTGAATGGGTTTGATGTATTGTGTCTCAATCCGGGCTGAACGCAGTAAAATCAAAGCGCGTGCGGTCTGCATAATTAAAGTTCAGAACAGCTCGCAGTCATGCGTATTCAAGCCGCGAGCTTTGGCCGGTATTCTGACAAGAAGCTGCGAAGTTCTGCAATTGGCAGGGGCTTCTGCAATACATATGGAACGTCGAGACCCAATGAGCGACCATAGGCTGCCGTTGAGTTCAAGATCTGTTGGTCCTGGCCACTGACTAATATAATTGTGCCCGTATACTCAGCTTCCTTCAGCAGTACAAACAGCGAGTTTGCATCAATATTGGGCATGCAAATATCAACGGCCAACAGGTCTGGTTTCAAGGCTTTTGCAAGGGCAATAACACCG
Source organism: Rhizobiaceae bacterium (assembly GCA_026981655.1). Lineage (GTDB taxonomy): Bacteria > Pseudomonadota > Alphaproteobacteria > Rhizobiales > Rhizobiaceae > SZUA-100. The sequence goes on from JALSIJ010000002.1 coordinate 29,404, forward strand.
CGTGGATCTGAGGTCGCAAAAGCCTCATAATCACATCGTTCTGCAATGCGAACAATAAGTTCGGCTGAGGCAACATCATCGTCCACAGCCATCAATTTTGGAATACGTTCAACACTATCAGTCATGAATTACTACCCGTCCTAATTAAGCGATAATATATCAGCAAATTTGTTAACATGAAGTAACATTGGCCGCTGAAAACTCAACTTCAGCGACCAGAATTTTTCACTGTTAAAGCGCAGATAATTAGGCGGCTTTGCTCTCTTGATCAGCTGTGCTGGACAGACTTTCCTTAAAGTTCTGGAACTGGCATCCAGATGCTTCCATCGCCTGCAACATTCTGTCGATCAGCAAATCAATATCAGAACGACAATGATCTGCCATCACCTGCACCCGGAAACGCGCACCACCCTGAGGGACTGCTGGATATTCAACCAGGTTTGCAATCGCGCCCGATTGGGAAAGCTTCAGCGAGGCCAGTCTGGCTTGCCCCTCAGCTCCAACTTTTACCGGTACGATTGGCGAAGGATCGCCAAGAACCTCAAGCCCTCGATTGCTCATTTGGCTGCGCATGTACAAAATATTGTCCATCAGGTTGTCGCGTCTTTGGCGACCTTCTTCTGATCTAATAATCTTGGTTGCTTCCAAAACCACTGCAGACTGGATTGGCGAAAGCGCATTGGAGAATGTTTGGGTCGCGCTGTAATATTTCAAATATTCTTTCGCAGCCCTGGTTCCAACAGCAACAAAACCGCCATTTGATGCAAAAGATTTTGAAAAGCTACCGACAATAAGATCAGCCTGATGCAACATTCCCTGCAGTTCCATATGACCAAGGCCATCTTCTCCGATGCACCCAATATCATGGGCCGCATCAACCAGCAAAGTTGCATCATATTCATCACATGCAGCCCTAAGAGCGCCAATATCCGGCGTATCAGAATGCATGGAGAACAGGCTTTCTGTTATGACCATAATTGCGTTTTCCGTATCGTTTGCACGAATTCGGGCAAGTCGACGGGTAACAGATTTGACATTCAGGTGACCATGGAAATAGATATTTTGTGTCGCTGCACGAGCGCCTTCCTGCAGGCAGGAATGGCTCAACACATCGAGCAACACATGATCATTGGGCCGAATGAAACCTTGAACAGCGGCAAAACCTGCTGACCATCCGGTTGGATAAAGGGTAATCTCTTTACCTTCCAGAAATTCAGAAATAGAATCTTCAAGCTCAAGCGACAATTTTGTGTTGCCCAACAATGCGGCGGAGCCGGCACTGTGAACACCAAAATCTTTAATTGCCTTGTTTGCCGCTTCTTTTACAGCAGGGTGAGAAGACAATGACAAATAATCTTGCGATGCAAAATTAATTCCAACGACTTCTTCTCCATCATCACCTTTAGCAGCACATGTTGTTGTTGGTGCCGTATCAATAGATTTTGAATATGGCCAAAGGCCAACGCTTCTGCGCGCTTCCTGCCATTCAAAGAACGGGTTTACCCGCTCTATAATGTCCGTACCCCGCGGTTCGCGGAAGTCACGTAAGCTGCCCAAAAGCGCTATTTCATTATTATTCATTTTAGTGTTTTGCATTTGAATGCCCGTCCCAGTTTTATTTGCATTGAGGGCAAGTTACAATAAATACTTGAATTCTGAATTAAGTTCACGCTTCAAATTTACGTAGAGTAATTAGGGATTTATTGAGCATATTTATTGTTGATTTCATTCAGGAAATGGAAATCAAAGAAATAACGATATGTTTACGATGTTATTTAAAAAATTTGGAATAGCTCTGAAATTCTACATTACCTTAAGTAATTACCATTAAGGATGTCGGTTCAACTTTTAATCAGGGGTACTGATATGACGCATTTTTGGGGCAGGAATGAACTTTTAAGTGAGTTTGGGAATTACATTTCAGTTAAGAAGTCGAGTTCGTTCTCAAGCGAAATCAGACTTAAGACAAATATCATGCAGGTCAAATCGATTTTTCGGCTTGTACCGGCCATGATGGTTGTGTCTTTGGTTATCATGGCCGGGTTCATATCAATCTCAAGTGGGCAAATGCCTGGATTGTATTTGTCTGCCTGGTCAATCAGCCTGATAGTTCTGGTCAGCATCAGCTTATATGCCTGGTGGAATCAGGCGCGCGCAATTCAAAATCGCACCAAGGTAAAGGCCACAATGCGTGGTATTGTTATCATGGCAATGTTGTTTTCCAGCCTTTGGGGGCTTTTGCCATCACTCCTGCTTACAGAAGTTGATTCAGACCTTTGGTACTTCACCAGCGCTGCGATTGTTGGCGTGGTTTGTGGGGCAGGATTTGCTTTAGCAGCAATGCCTATGGCCGTTCTCGGGTTTATGATGCCGGTATTTATCAGCTCAACCGTATTTGTGGTGCAGGGATTTGAAGCCACAGGTGCGATGCTGGCCGCACTTATGTTCATTTATATCTGCTTCAGTATTATCACCAGTCTTTCTTATATACGCTCGCTGGTTGAAAATACTCGGGCCCAACATGGTGTTGAAGAACAAAAGCATGTCATTGGATTGTTGCTGAAAGATTTTGAAGAAAATACCAGTGATTGGCTGTGGGAAACTGATGAGCAGTACCTGATAAAAAATGCGTCTAAACGGTTTGCAGCTGTTGTCGGCAGGACACCTGATGAGTTGAACGGCACCGACATGGCGCAATTTGCCCATGCGCATACTGAAGACTTAAATCTGGCGGTGTCGGCTTTTGTTGAGAGCGTTCGCAACCGGTTGACATTTCGCGACAAAACCATCCCTGTAAAAATCAACGGTGAACAATATTGGTGGTCAATTACCGGCAAGCCCTATTACGATGAGGACGGTAAGTTTGTCGGTTTTAGAGGTGTTTGCTCGGATATTTCAGTGCAAAAGACATCAGAGGAGCGCGTAAGGTTCCTGGCCCACAATGATGCTTTGACCGGATTGGTCAATCGTACTCAATTTACGGATCAGTTGAATCAGAAAGTCAGTCGTTTGGAGCGATATGGCACGCCATTTTCTGTTCTGTATATTGATCTCGACAGTTTCAAAATTGTCAATGACAGCAAGGGACACCCCGTTGGTGACAAATTGCTGTCATTGGTTGGCGACAGGTTACGTGCTGAGGTTCGCGAAGTTGATGTTCTGGCCAGAATTGGCGGAGATGAATTCGCCATTATCATGGATCTCAAAGAAGACGGAGCCAGTGAAGCGGCTTTGTCCGAGCGAATTATCAAATCACTGTCCACCCCATTTGAGATAGACGGAGATATAATTTCCATCGGTGCAAGCATTGGTATTGCCAAGGCACCGATAAATGGAACCCGTCCTGACCAGATTTTGCGCAATGCAGATCTTGCATTGTACCGTGCCAAAGAGGCAGGCAAGGGTGTTTATCAGTTCTTTAAGGCTGAAATGGATTCTAAAGCCCGTGAACGCAGGACACTGGAATTTGAACTGCGGGAAGCACTGGAAGGCAATCAGTTTGAGCTGCATTATCAACCGCTGCTCGATGCTGATCATAAAAGACCAACCGGGTTTGAAGCATTAATTCGCTGGAACCATCCTATACGTGGCATGATTTCTCCGGCAGAGTTTATCCCGCTTGCGGAAAAAACCGGACTGATTGTACCCATTGGTGAATGGGTAATCAACGAGGCCTGCAAAACAGCTGCCAGTTGGCCCAACACCTGTACAATTGCAGTTAATTTGTCTGCCCATCAGTTCGAAGGCAACCACAAAATTATTGAAGTGGTCAAAGACGCTCTGCATTCATCTGGACTTGATGCATCCCGCCTTGAGTTGGAGGTTACTGAAAGCTTGCTGATTGAACAGCCTGATGAGGTATTTGAAACTTTGACAGAACTAAAAGGGCTTGGTGTTGCCATTGCAATGGATGATTTTGGTACGGGCTATTCCAGTCTTTCCTACCTGATGAAATTCCCATTCGATAAGATGAAAATTGATCGTTCGTTTGTGGTCGCTTTGGAGACGGATGTTGCCGCGCGTGATATTTTGAAAACAATTGCCGCACTTGGCGAATCTCTCAATATGAAGATTACTGTTGAAGGTGTTGAAACACTTGAACAGGTGGATTTCTTATCCAATATGTCTTGTGATCATCTTCAAGGGTATTATTTCGCCAAACCACTGCAGAAAGAGGCCGTTGCAAGCTATCTGCTGAACCAAGTAAATACAGATACTGATAATTATGAGAAATCAGATCGACTGGTAAAATTAGCTTCTTAAACTGAAATTCTGGAAAATTTTAAGATGCCGGGGTAACCCGGCATTTTTTGTGGCACTGGTAAAATCTGAATACCTACTGATTAGACTGCTTCACATTTACATGGAAGCATGTCAGGCCACGATTGGAGCCCGATGTGCGAATTGATGAAATCAATTTGAGGGCGAAACTGGCCCGGTGCCTAAGCACCGCCGTAGCGGAGGCCGGGGCGTAGCTCAAGTTGCACGTTGACCCCGGACTTGATCCGGGGGAAGCGTAAAACTTGAGCCATTAGAAAAGCCCCGATTAGCCGTGAGCGAAAACAAACTAGAGTGATTCCATCTAAAGATGAATTGCTCTAGGCCGTATGATCATTACAACACCAATACCAAGTTCGCGGGCTGCATCTAGTTTAAACCGCCCCCGCTCGCCACCAGAATTGCGGCAAACAAGATGTGATATTCCGTGCGTCTCAAATAGTTTTTTTTCATCATCAACAGAATTACCCGGTAAACCTTCGACAATCGTAAGATGTTTAAAATCCAATGGTAGCGATGGTGCATCAACCATTCGCGCAACAAAATGAATGTCGTCGCGGCTTGAAAATACATCAAGATGCTGGCTCCCCAATGCCAAAAATGCGCGGGCATCTTCTGGCAGAGCAGATTTAGCAGCTTTGATATTATCGACCATTTGCCAATCATCTTTGGGCCGAGGTTTCCACGCGGCGCGAGAAACTCGTTTTAGCGGCAGGCCGGACAATTTGCAGGCCAGTTTAGTGGTTGAGGAAATTTTGGTAGCGAAGGGGTGGGTCGCATCGACCACCTCATCAATTTTGTTTTGGCTGAAATAGGCGACCATGCCAAATACACCGCCAAATCCACCGGTCCTTACTTCTCCCGCAATTTTTGCCGGGTTCTTGGTGCGCCCGGCAAGTGAGGTAATGGTGCGGATGTTTTCTTGGATGGATAGCTCTTTTGCAAGGGCCGCAGCTTCCGTGGTCCCACCCAGGATCAGGATTGTTTTCTCAAAATTCATGGGCAATAATTTTTCCAGCGCGGTCCACAATCATAATGTCGGCAGAGACATCCGCGTCCCGAAGGGTATCGCGCACCGTTTCCAATGCGTTTTTTGCAACCGGTGATGCAAGATCAATATCGGCCCTTTGCGCAATTTCAAACACTTCCTTGGCAGTGTTGGCGCTTAGAATTGCAGCACGATGGTCGTCATTACCGCTTTGTTTTGCTGTGAGTTCTGCGAGCCATTTCATATCAACCTGACTGCGGGCAGAATGAAGATCAAGCGCCCCTTGCGCCAGTTTTACCATTTTTGCAAAACCACCGGAAATTGTAAGCCTTTCAACCGGGTGCTTGCGTAAATATTTTAAAACCCCACCGGCAAAATCGCCCATATCCAGCAGGGCAATTTCCGGCGCATCGAAGTGTTGTTGCGCCGCACTTTCGGAAGTTGAACCTGTCGACGCGATGACATGGTTCAGTCCGGCCGCGCGTGCAACGTCAATGCCGCGATGAATTGAATGTATCCATGCGGAACAGGAAAACGGGTGCACCACACCGGTGGTGCCAAGAATTGAAATGCCGCCAATAATACCAAGCCGCGGGTTCCATGTTTCCTTGGCGATTTCCTCTCCATCTGGCACGGTAATGGTGATCAAAATATCGGCGGGCATTTGATGGGCATCGCAGATTTCATTGACAATATCGCGCATCATCTGCCGAGGCACCGGGTTTATTGCCGGTTCGCCAACCTCAATTGGAAGCCCGGCACGCGTAACGGTTCCAACACCTTCGCCGGCGGCAAACACAATGCCTGAGCCGGGAGGCAACGGGCGGACTGTCGAAATAATCGTCGCCCCGTGGGTAACATCGGGGTCATCACCCGCATCTTTGATTATGCCCGCAACTGCGCCTGTATTATTAATCGCCTCGTAGCAAAGGGCAAAATGCGGCGCATCACCCTTCGGCAGCAATATTGCCACCGGGTCTGGAAACTCGCCGGTAATCAATGCGGTCAGGGCGGCCTTTGTTGCCGCTGTGGCGCAGGCACCTGTCGTCCAGCCACGTCTAAGCGCGCCTTCAGGCTTTTCTTTTCTCGGAACCTTTGAATGACTGTTCGTATTCATTTCTCACCTATAGGCGATTGTGAGCCGATGCAAAAGCTGGTAACCCGCATCAATCTTGAATTTCGGAACAATCTCATGCCTTTGAGCCAAAACG
>JALSIJ010000003.1 GCA_026981655.1 Rhizobiaceae bacterium
AGGAGATTAAACGCACCGCCACCACGGCGCGCAGTTTTGGTTTTGAGCTTGAATTGTTGAGCGCCAAGGAAGCGCAGGAAAAATTTCCCTATATGTCGACCGATGGTGTATGGGGTGCGGCCTTTATTCCCACCGACGGCTATATTGACCCCTATAGCTATACGATGGCGCTGGTTGCCGGTGCGCGCGCTGGCGGGGTAAAATTTGAGCAAAATGTGCTGGTTGAAGATATTATCGTCAAGGGTAATCGGGTAAAGGGCGTTCAGACCGACAAGGGCTATGTGGAATGTGATACGCTGGTCAATGCCGCAGGGCTTTGGGCCGGACAGGTGAGCCAGATGGCGGGCATTCCCCTGCCCACCACCGTGGTCGAGCACCAATATTGTGTTACCGATAAATCGCAAAATATTCCAACTGACCTTCCAACCTTCCGTGACCCGCACAATCTGTTTTATCTAAAACCGGAGGTGGGCGGCTTTGTTATCGGCGGCTGGGAAGAGGGCACCGACCATGTGAGCAAAAAGCGGCTGCCCTTCGAGTTTGGCCGCGAGCTCTATGAAGGTAATTTTGATCGGTTTGAAAAGGTATTATTACCGGCTGCCGAGCGCCTGCCGATTTTGAACGAATTGGGCATTCAGACCATAATCAACGGGCCCATTCCGGTTTCGGCCGATGGCGAACCGATCCTAGGGCAAATGCCGCAACAGCCCAACCATTTCGTTGCCTGCGGTTTTACCGCCGGAATTGCCGGTTCCGGTGGCGCTGGCGAAGTGATGGCCAACTGGATTTTGGAGGGCGATCCGGGCATGGACCTTTGGGCCTTTGATGTACGCCGCTTTGGCCCGCATCAGGCCTCATCCAGCTATTTAAGCCAGCGCTCGGTGGAAGTTTATGCGCAATATTACAAGGTTCATTTTCCGGCAACAGAAATGCAAACCGCGCGACTGGGGCGGCGTAGCCCGCTCTATAATGTGCTTAAAGTGAACAATGCCTGCTATGGTTCAAAATCCGGGTGGGAGCGCCCCAATTTCTTCTGGCGCAATGGCATGGAGCATGTTGACAACCCATCATTTGAGCGCATTGGCTGGAAAAATACCGTTGGTTTCGAACATCAAGCAATCCGCGAGAAAGTGGCGCTGATCGACCAAAGCTCGTTTTCGAAATTTGAGATTATTGGCAAGGATGCCGCTTCGTTTTTGCAACGACTGGCTGTCAATAATGTGGACAAGGCGCCCGGGACCGCGACCTATACGCAACTTTGCAATGAGCGAGGTGGTATTGAGGCCGATCTCACCATCATTCGCGAGACAGATGATCGCTTTTATGTGGTTACCGGCAGTGGATTTGGGGTGCGCGACCGACACTGGATTGAAAGCAATATTGCAGCTGGCGAGAATGTACATCTGAGCGACATCACATCCTCACGGGCGGTGATTAATTTATGTGGCCCGTTTGCCCGCAAGGTACTTGAAAAAGTCAGTGACGATGATGTCTCGCATGTGGGTTTTGCCTTTTTGGGTGCGCGCTGGATACATATTGGCATGGCCCCGGTGCTTGCGGTGCGGTTGACCTATGTGGGCGAACTTGGTTGGGAATTACACATTCCTGTCGAATATGCCGCTTATATTTATGAACTGTTGAGGCAGGCCGGGGAAGAATTTGATATTATTGATGCGGGTTATCGGGCGATTGACAGTTTGCGGATGGAAAAAAGATACCTTTACTGGGGGGCCGATATTGGCCCGGATTACACGCCGCTGGAAGCGGGGCTGGGGTTCTGCATCAAGTTCAGCAAGGGTGACTTCATCGGCAAAGACGCCTTGCAAAAACAAAAAGAGCAAGGCGTTGGCCGCAAACTTTGCTGCTTTGTTGTCGATAATGATATTCATCTTCACGGGTCGGAGGCAGTCTACCACCAGGGCGATTTGGTCGGCCTGACCACCAGCGGTAATTTTGGATATTCGGTTGGTCAAAGCATCGCATTCGGTTATTTGCCAACCAGTATTGTTGATGCAGAAGATTTTGAAATCGAGGCCTATTGCGAACGCCACGCGGCCAGGCGCATTGAAGGTTGTCCTTATGATGCTGCCCGCACAAAAATACTTTGCTGATTTGGAGAAACGGGATGGATGAAATTATCAAAGCTGCGCTGGAGCGAGTTCCGCAATTGTGCGGTAAAACCGGCCTTAAGATTTCGCGGCTTGGGGGGTTAACAAATCTGGTATTTCATATCCGCGATAGCGATGAAAATTACGTATTGCGGATTCCGGGGGCTGGCACCGAGGAATATATCGACCGTAGAACTGAAATTCACAACGCGAAAATTGCAGCTGAGGCAGGAGTTTCTTCCCAAATTCTTTTTGCGGATGAAAACGATGGATTGATGCTGCAGCAGCATCTTGGCGATGCGATCACCATGTCGCCAAACCTGTTTTCCACAACCGTAGGCTCACCCGCACGTGCCGCACTTGCGTTGAAAAAACTGCACACATGCGGAAAAGAATTTTATTTCCGGTTTGAGCTTTTCGCCATGATTGATGAATATCTGGCCATGCTCACTAAACTGGGCGCCGAACTGCCCGATGGCTATCATGATGTGGTGAAAGCGGCGCGTCCAGTGCGTGATGCACTCAATGCAGCCCCGGCAAAGCTCGCCCCTTGCCACTGCGATCCTTTATGTGAAAATTTCCTTGATACTGGCTCCCATATGTGGATTGTCGATTGGGAATATTCAGGCATGAACGACCCCTTGTGGGATTTGGGTGACCTTTCTGTTGAGGCCGGCTTCAACAATGCGCAAGACCGCGAAATGATGGCGGCCTATTGTGGTGGCGAGGTTTCAGATGCCAAGTTTGGCCGAATGATAATATATAAGGCCATGTGTGATTTATTATGGACCCTATGGGGGCTTATCCAGCATGCAAACGGCAACCAGGCGGAAGATTTCTGGACCTATTCGATTGGCCGGTTTGAGCGCTGCAAGACGCTAATGAACAGTAATGGCTTTGCCAAACACCTTGCTGCAATCTAAAATTAGAGCATTTTATTGATTGGGTAATGATTGATAATAGGGTTGGGATGTGGGAAAGGGGGATATATTGCTCGAAACAACATCAGAAAAGCGACATGTATTCATCAGTTACCCATTCAATTTCAGTTGATGTTGAACCAAGCTATCTTGAGCAGGAGTCTGATGCTGATCAGGACAGGTATTTCTGGAAATACCATATTATCATCAAAAATAATGGCCCATTCGAGGTGCAACTGCTAACCCGGTACTGGCATATTACTGATGCCCTTGGCCGGGTTCAGGAAGTTCGTGGCGAGGGGGTTGTGGGCGAAACGCCAACCCTGCCTCCCGGTGCTTCCTTTGAATATTCAAGTGGCTGCCCCTTGAGCACACCGTCTGGAATTATGTCCGGTTCTTTTCAAATGGCCCGCGAGGATGGCATTGTGCTTGAAATCGAGGTTCCGACGTTTTCTCTCGATATACCCGGTCGGCACACGGCGCTGAATTAAGGCCTGAAATCATGGATATCAGACCAATATTGCTGGTGGTTGGTGTGTTGTTGGCCACGCTGGGTTGCGCAATGATGATCCCAGCCATTGTTGACCTTATCAACAACAGCCCTGATTGGCAGGTATTTGCATCATCTTCAGCATTCACCCTTTTGATTGGTCTTGGATTATTTCTCAGCGCGCGCGGAATTCCAAAAAGCCTGTCCATTCGCCAGGCCTTTGTGATGACGGTCACCGTCTGGATAACAGTAAGCGGGTTTGGCGCGTTGCCATTCTATTTATCGGGCATCGTGCCAACCTATACCGATGCCTATTTTGAAGCACTCTCTGGCCTTACGACCACCGGCTCTACGGTGATTACCGGGCTGGACGTTGCGCCAATCGGCATATTGCTATGGCGCGGTATTCTGCAATGGCTGGGCGGTCTTGGCGTTCTGGTTATGGCGGTTGCCGTATTGCCAATGTTGCAAATTGGCGGCATGCAGATTTTTAAAGTGGAGGCGTTTGATACTTCCGATAAAATATTGCCGCGCGCCTCTCAAATTTCAGGATCAATCACCAGTATTTTTGTCATCCTGACCTTCATTTGTTTTTTGTTTTATCTGGCTGCAGGCATGGATGTGCTGGACGCGACTGTTCACGCCATGACCACGGTTGCAACTGGTGGATTTTCGACCAGTGACGCGTCGCTTGGGCATTTTGACAGTATGGCGGTCGATTTGACCGCCTCGCTGTTCATGGTTTTAGGCTCAATTCCATTTCTGCTTTATGTTCAGTTTGTCGGCGGAAACCCAAAGCCATTGTTTCGAGATTCTCAAGTGAGGGTCTTTTTGGCGGTGTTGTTGGTTGCGATTATCATTGTTTGGAACCTGGAACGGTTTTCAGGCGTAAATCCCGGCCTGTTTCGGCTGGTTGATGCCATTTTCAATGTTACTTCTATTATTACCGGGACCGGGTTTGCCACCGATGATTACACCCTTTGGGGGCATGGCTCGGTCGCGTTCTTTTTCGTCATTATGTTTGTCGGCGGGTGCGCTGGATCAACATCTTGCGGCATCAAGATTTTTCGCTTTCAGGTGCTGTTTCAGGATATTCGGCAACATTTGCACAAAATCATTTATCCAAATGGCGTGTTCATCAAAAAATTTAATGGCAGACCGTTACCCTCCTCTGTTTCAACGGCGGTGATGAGCTTCTTCTTTCTGTTTATCGCTTCATTTGCCGTATCCGCAGTTGCATTGAACCTCACCGGTCTTGATATGCTGACAGCCATTTCGGCTGCGGGTACGTCAATTTCAAATGTTGGTCCGGGGCTTGGAAATATTATTGGCCCGGCGGGAAATTTCAAATCTCTCAATGATCCGGCGAAGTGGATATTATGCATCACCATGCTGGTTGGGCGGTTGGAACTGTTTACGGTGCTGGTGCTTTTCTTTCCTAGTTTCTGGAAAAACTAGGATTTATTCAGCAGCACCTAACATCGGTTGCCGGGGTTTCTTGGAACGCCCGTAAATTGACCTCAACAGCCAGTTTATATCTTCACCAACCGCCATCAGGGCGGGCACAAGAAACAGAACCAGGAGCGTTGCCATCGCAAGTCCGAAAACAATTGTAATCGCCATCGGTAATAAAAATTGTGCTTGCAGGCTCTTTTCATAGAGAAGAGGCAGCAAGCCACCTACCGTCGTTAGCGAGGTCAACAACACTGCTCGCAACCTGTCCCGGCTGGCGCCAATCGAAGCGGTTCTGGTATCTTCACCAAAGCTCAAGCGTTCATCCATTCGACTGACCAGAATGATTGAATCATTGACCAAAATACCAGCGAGGCCCAGTAGGCCTGCCATCGATAACATGGTGAGTTTATAACCTAAAATCCAATGACCAAATACGGCTCCGACAATACCAAATGGTATGATCAACATTACAGCAATCGGTTTCCAGTAGCTGGCAAAAACCCAGGCCAAAATTATATAAATCACAGATATAGCAATGGCCGCCCCAATGCCAAGGTCGGCAAATGCCTCCTTGCGCTCCTTTGAACGACCGCCGAACTTATAGGTTATGCCATATTTGGTGGCAATCGCTGAAAGGCCGGATGCCTCCAATGTCTCAATGGCTTTTACGGTCGTATTGATATTGGTATCCAGATCACCGGTAACAGATACAACAGCCTTACCGTCTTCCCGGTCAATTGCTGCAAAGCCCTGCCGCTCGGTAATTTTCACCACTTCCGAAAGAGGAGCAAATTCCCCGCCCGGGCTTCTAAGTTCAAAACTGCGAAGTGCAGCCGCCCCTTTATTGCGCATAATCTGGGAGACTGTGATTGATACTTCGTCATCACCTTCGGCAAACCGGCGCGGTATCTTACCCTGAAAAGCATCACGCACCTGCCGTCCAATATCATCTATCGAGAAGCCAAGGGCGGCTCCGCGCGGCAACAACTCCATGATCAGTTCCGGTTTGCCATAGGGTAAATCATCAGCCACACCCGATACACCATCAATCGCATTTACAAGCTCTATAATCTCGGACGCGGCGGCTTTAAGCACTGGCGCGTTGGCACCTTGTAATTGCACATCAATATCACGGCCGGGCGGTCCTCCGCGATGCTCAAAAATTGAAACCCGCCGCACACCAGCAATTTTTGGGATATTTTTGCGCCAGGCTCGGATAAATTTTGGCGTTCTAATGCTTCGGCTCTCCGATGTGGTAAGCTGAACGCGAATTGATGCCAAATTATCACCTTTGTTTCGGCCCGCCGAACCCAAGGTCACAAAGGAGGCTACCACCAGCTTTTCCTTACCGCCGGTTAGTTCCTGTTCTGCCAATTGAAGGGCCGCCTCGATTTTTTTCACCGCATCAATTGCATCTTTTTCCGGGATGCCGGCATTAAAAACAACCCGGCCGGACAGGCTTTCAGCTTCGGCGGAAGGAAAGAATACAAACCCGACTTTCCCGCTCATAATCAAACCAACAACGATGATCATCACCGTGCTTGCGGCGATAGATATAGTCACATAGCGGAAATCATAGGCCGCCGTTACCAGCGCATTGAACGGGCGATCTCTAAACCAGTTAAACCCCGCATCAAAGTTCCGGCGAAACAATCCACCTTCAAGAGTACGTTCTGTGTTCCTGTTGAACTTTGACCCGACCCAGCGAGTGATCAGTCCGGAGGTAAATATGATAAACTCAAATATTGTACCGATTGCCAGGCTGAAAAACGTGATTGATGACACAAATACTATTGTGCCTTGAGTTTCGCGCCACGATTGAATTTGCGCAATTTGTGCCGCAATAAACTCTGGCAGAACGGTCCCCGTTGTACGGGTTGCCAGCGACAACACTAACGCCGCAACGGCCATCGCGACAAATAATTGCCGCCACCAGGACCAAAGCCTGCGCGGTTTTGGCATTAGTGTATGGGCCAAATGACCCGGCAGCACCAAGAAGCACTCGATCAAACTTGCGATCACGACGGCAACTACAACAAATGGCAATACACTGAATATCTGGCCTATAACTCCGCCGATTACCAATATGGGAGCAAAGGCTGCAATTGTTGTTATCATCGCAGCGACAACCGGAACGAGCATGCGTTTGGCACCCATTTCGGCGGCATCGAAGGGCGCGTCGCCATCATTGTAACGTGTGGCGGTATGTTCGCCGACAACGATCGCATCATCAACGATAACGCCGAGCATCATGATC
>JALSIJ010000004.1 GCA_026981655.1 Rhizobiaceae bacterium
CGGATTAGTTTTGGCAAATGCTCTTCCACATTGTTTTGTCCAAAGCGGCAAATCAGGGTCATGCGACCGGCTTCATTGGCGGGATTGAGAATATCCAGCAATTCAAGCAGACCATCAGCCGTTGTGGTTGGGCCACATTTCATGCCCAGTGGATTTTTTACTCCACGGCAAAACTCCACATGCGCATGATCGGGCTGGCGGGTACGGTCGCCTATCCACAGCATATGCCCGGAGGTGCCGTAATAATCGCCAGAAGTTGAATCCACCCGTGCCATTGCTTCTTCATAGCCAAGCAGCAGCGCTTCATGGCTGGTATAAAAATCAGTTTCCCGCAAACGCGGATTACTGTCCGCATCAATACCGATGGCCCGCATGAAGTCGATGGTTTCAGTAATCCGGTCCGCCAGCTCGCGGTAACGGGCCGCCTGCGGTGAATTGGATACAAAGCCAAGTGTCCATTTATGAACGTGTTCAAGATTGGCATAACCGCCTTGCGCGAATGCTCGAATAAGGTTTAGCGTTGCAGCCGCCTGTCGGTAAGCCATGATCTGACGTTGAGGGTCAGGTGCGCGGGCTGCTTCCTCAAATTCAATACCATTAATGATGTCACCACGGTAGCTTGGAAGCGTTTCCTCACCACGTGTTTCAATATCAGATGAACGCGGCTTGGCGAACTGTCCGGCAATACGGCCTACTTTTACAACCGGCTTGGAGCCACCAAAGGTAAGCACCGCTGACATTTGCAAAAGCACACGGAAAAAATCGCGAATATTGTCGGCGCTGTGTTCGGCAAAGCTTTCTGCACAATCTCCGCCCTGCAACAGGAATGCTCTTCCCTCGGCGACTTCTGCCAATTGCCGTTTTAGTTTTCTGGCCTCACCGGAAAACACCAAAGGGGGAAAGCTTGCCAGGCGCGCTTCGGCCTTTTCCAGCACAGAATTATCTGGATAAGTTGGCAAATGCTTAGCTGGTTTGTTGCGCCAAGAACCTGGTGTCCAATTTTGTGCCATAATCTTTTCCATTACACGATACATTGTTGCTTTTGGTAATTGTTTGCAGACTATCGGCTCTTACCCGATGCAATCTGGAATTACCTATAGACAAGAAAAAACCGCTTATCTACTGATTATTGAGATTATTATGAACCTGGCGCCAGCTGATCGAACAGCTTTTGCTCGGAATTGCTGGTTTCAACAAAGCGTGGATAGCGCGGATTGTGCCTGTCCTCACAAATGGCAAAGTGAAAATTGTCGGTCGATTGAACAAAGCGCGCAACCCCTTCTTCGCCAAAATGATGTAGGTAGCCCTGCATGACCGCATCCAGATAGGAACGTAAAATGCAGAACTCATGGGCATTATTCAGCATCGGGTGATGGCTTGCCACATAGATGCTCGTCTCGTCCTGGTTTGTATAAGGCTCTTTTAGCCCTGCAAGCTCGTGCACTGTTACAGTTTTTCGATCATAATTGGCCTCACGCTCATCCAGCGCCGGCTGATTATGGGCATGATCAAGCACAACAAGCCCATCAATTTCGCTCTTTTCGCAGCGCTTAACTGACAACAACACAACATTGCCAAAGGAGTTGTTGGGGCGAGCCAGCCATTCCCGCCGCCAGCCTTTCAAGGTGGCTTTTGAATAGTCGATAATTTTTGTTCGGTGGGTCGCCGGGTTAACCAGCGAGCCATAGCCAAAATAGGAAATCATACTATCAATTGAGAGGTCAGGCACCATAAATTCCGTCGAGATCAGTCGTCGATTGCATTAATTCCGCGCTTACACTCACACGGCACAAGCCCGAAAACGAGTTACAGTTTGAACTTAATAACGAGCCTTTTAATGGTGTTCGATTTTTTATCATAGCCAAAACTTAGTCTGGCGTAGTCAAAATCAACAGATAAATAATGGGGGACCGAAGGGCCAGATGCGGCGCGCGCCTGACGTGATTGCACGCTTTCACCATAGGCGGCATATACATCTTTGTCCGTCATGTCATTTTCGTGCAGATAACAAACCAGTATGGCATTTTTGGCGGCTGATGTTTTTGGTGCACGAAGGTCGCATTTGGTAAAGAATTCATTGCCTTCCAGAGTTGCATAATACTGAAAAACATTTGGCAGATCTAAATCATCCATATCAAATTTGGCATCCAGAATAACGGCCAATTGCTGCGGGTCATAGGCCCGCTCACGGATAATACGCTCAGACAGAACTCTTAATTTTTCGAAACTCGTCATTTCAGCTCCAATTGCACTTGGTAAATCCACTATCGAGGCGAATGCAATTAATCCTCCAACAAAAACAAATCTATTTAGGCGTAGTATTAGCTTTATCATATTTATCTTCATACCATTCACCATAATATTCCCGGTATGTTTGCCCAGTATCACCAGCCTCTTCGCCATCCGCGAATATTTCACCAATCTCTTCGCGCGCCTTGTCCCGGTCATCAGATTTATTGTAATCATCATATGATTTTTGATAGGCCGCGTGATTATCAGGATTTCCGGCAATACCAATATCCGGGCCGCCATTTTCAAGAATTTCATTGCGCGCTTCGATATTGCTCAAGGTTGCTTCACCCTCGTCTTTCAGTTCATGCATGGTGTTTTCAGAAACATAATCGTCTTTGGTTAGGCCATCCATTGGCGTTTCGGGATCTGCTTCATAGGCAGCATGCCCAGCTTCATGGGCAACGGAAACAACCTGATCATTGACCGATTCGCTGGTATTAACCCGAATAATCTGTGCATCCTTGTCACATTCTGTATCGCCCGTCGCAATGCCCTCGATTTTCCAGTCATCGGCCAGCAGGCCAGCAACTTTTGCCTTCAGACTTGGAGACTGATTGACAATTTTGTCAACCTCCGCTCCAAGGCCGGTTACAACATCCGGGTTGAGGAAATCACCAACTGCTTCTACCGCGTCTTCAATTGCTTCTCCGACGGCCTCGACCGCATCGCTTACCATATCAAAAACGCTGCTTCCAACGCTCGGGGCAGAAGAGTTTCCCGAATTACCAATCAGCACATTGTATTGCCCCATGACAATTTTATTGGGTGGCCCGAGCGCTTCAACAATCGTGTCACCCTGGCGACATGCGGGAAGCCCATTGATCAGTACGGTCGGGCTGCCATCAACCACAACACCGGGTCCATGCGGCGGCATTGGCAACGGCGTTGCGCACATATGAATATCGGCACCGCCAGACATTCCACTGATCATATTGCCCATCGCAGCCAGGGCTGCGGTTTTTGCAAGCTCTTCTGCGGCCTTTGCAGCCGGGGCTGCAGGTGTTCCTGAGGCAGCAGTCGTTGCAGCTTTTGCAACCTTCAATGCTGCATCAGAAGCTTGTTTGGCTGATTTAATTGCTGCGGCCGCAGCGGCAGGCACTCCGCGCCATGCTGGTTTATAACCTATTATTACATTAAAAGAACCCGGACCGGGCTGAAGCACCGGTGGCAACGGATGCGCTACCGGATCGAGAACTCGTGCTGCGGGGCGTCCAGCCATTTCAACTCTCTTTCGTCAGACTATTTTAAGTGTCAGACTGTTTTGGGCGTCAGGCATTAACAGGCACTTTAAACCCAATCGGGTGAGCAGTTTTACGGAGCCTATAGTATAATTGCTCAATCAACCACACCTTCTCATAAAGCTATTTGGAGCCAATTCTAAATTGGTATTCTCAAACCGTTTTACTCTGGAGATCAGCGAGTTTGTGGTTTGTATGAAAAATATAGGCGTGCAATCAGACTAATGATGTGCACAACGTCACCAAGCGAAACACAATACTCTTCCCTTTACGTTCTAGTAAATTACAAATAGGCTTTCATTCTTTGCAGATGAAAGTGATCAAACCGGTATGGAAATCATACAATCGCAAGCGGGCGCCGAACTTAAAATCAAAGCCCATGATGGGCTAGCGCTGGCGGCCACCCACTTCACCGGGCCAAACACGGATGGCCCGGTTGTGCTGATTAACTCCGGCACCGCAATTCCAAGACAGTTCTATCGCCACTTTGCGGATTATGTTGCCCAAAGAGGTGCAAGCCTGGTGATTACCTATGATTACCGAGGCATCGGCGGTTCATGGCCGGATAATGATCGCAAGTATCAATATTTAATGAGCGACTGGGCCCGGCAGGACTTTCCAGCGATGCTCGACTGGATCGCCAAAAACCATCCCGACAAGCAGCTTCATCTTGTAGGCCACAGCTTTGGCGGTCAGGCGATGGGCCTGAGCGAGAAAATCAACCGTGCCGACAAGGCCATAACGGTTGCTGCATTGTCTGGCCATTGGAAACAAATGTCTGTACCAGAACGATACCGGGTTTTTGCTATGCTCTATCTAGCCGCCCCCCTATTGGGGCGCATCTATGGCTATATTCCCGGCAAATTTGGCCTGGGTGAAGATATGGGCTTTGCAGCGTTTACCCAATGGGCAAAATGGTGCGCCAATGAAAACTACTTCTTTGACGACCCTGCCCTGCCCGAAACCAGACATTTTGCAGAACTCGCCTGCCCGTTGCTGGTGGTTGGGCTGGACGATGATACCTGGGCCAGACCGCATTTGATCGACCATCTCAACGATCACTTTGTTAATGCGCAACATACCCGCTGGCAATTTTCACCCGAGCAGGCCGGCGGCCCGGTTGGTCACTTCAGTTTTTTTAAACCAAAATTTGAGCAAAGCCTTTGGAAGCCGGTTGTTGATTGGTTGTTTGAGGCATAGACTTCGACAATCAAATTCCGGTTGCTCTGCAGGAAAAACAGCACTAAAGTGATATGTGGGGCCATACAAGTTTAGTTGTTTTAGCTAAATTGATTTGGAGGCAACATGACTCAAATAAGCATCAGCAGTTTGAAACCCGCAGATATTTTATTGTCGACCGGCGACAGTACGGTTTCCAACGTTATTCGCAAAGGAACCGGTTCCCGCTTTAGCCACGCAGCTCTTTATATTGGAAATGGTGAGGTTATCGAAGCCATTGGTTCCGGCGTGGTCAAGCAATCTTTAAAATCAGCAATGAATGATGATACTTTGGTTGTTGTATTTCGACATAATACCATCTCGCCCAGTCAGGCAGCAACTGCAATCACCTATGCTCGCGCGCAAGTGGGTAAGAAATATGACGCATCAGGTGCGGCTTCTTCAGCCAGCGGTTCGCCCGCCGTTATTTTGGTCGGCTTTATAATGGGACCAATTGGTAACATTGTCACCGCTAGCCTCGGTGTGGCCAAAGTGGCTAATACAATCAATTCGGAAGGATCATTTTATTGCTCCGAACTTGTGGCCCATGCTTATGCCAAAGCAAATTGCCCACTTAGTGCCTCCAAAAGCAGCATTACGCCAAAGGGCGTTGCAAATTCAAGCAAAGTTTCATTAATTGGCAATCTGAAATAATGTACAATTTGCAGATCATTGCTTTTGCATTTCTTTCGGCAGTTCGGCCGCAACCAGCGTAACACTTTCACCGCAGCCGCAGGCCGATGACTGGTTGGGATTGTTGAACACAAAGCCCGAACGTAGTTTGCTCACTTCGTAGTCAAGCTCAGTGCCAAGCAAAAACAGTACAGCCTCTGGTGCCACATAAACTTTGGCACCATTGCTCTCGACCATATCGTCAGCCGGATTAGGCTCGGTCACCAGATCAACCGTATATTCCATACCGGCACAGCCGCCATTTTTAACACCAACGCGAATACCTTCCGCTGGCTCGGAAGCGCCCGAAATAATATCGTGGATCCGCTCTTCAGCGACCTTTGTTAGTGTAACAACCTGAAAACCTGCCATTTTCAAAATCTCCAAATATCAGGGACCTTATCCTGAATTTCTTTCTCACGGCTAATCCTCAGCTTCACCGATGGCTTGCTTCGGGCCTACGAGGTGCGCCACATAAGCGGCGGCTCGTTCTTCACTCACTACTATTAGTAGTTTTTTGCTGCAACAATATCAATTAAACATACCAACCAAGGGCGATTTGCGCCTCTTCAGACAAACGATCCGGGGTCCAGGGTGGATCAAACACCATATTCACCTTAACCAGGCCAACACCTTCAACCGAACTTACCGCGTTCTCGACCCAGATCGGCATTTCACCGGCAACCGGGCAACCGGGCGCGGTGAGTGTCATGTCAATATCGACATTGCGGTCATCATCAATATCAACCTTGTAGATCAGGCCAATCTCGTAAATATCCGATGGAATTTCCGGGTCATAAACAGTTTTAAGCGCCGCAACGATGTCGTTGGTCAACCGCTCAATTTCATCGCCGGGAATAGCTGATCCGGCATTCTCCACGTCAACCTTTTCCGGCACGTCAAGCGCTTCGGGTTTCTCAGTGGTGGCATTTTCTGTATTTTCACTCATGCGAAAAATGTCCTTGCTTTTTCCAATGCATCAGCCAATCGGTCGACTTCTGCAAATGTATTATACATGCCAAATGATGCCCTGCATGTGGAGGTCACACCATAGCAATTCAAGAGAGTTTGGGCGCAATGGGTTCCAGCCCGCACCGCGACCCCTGCCCTGTCTATCACCATTGATACATCGTGGGCATGGATGCCTTCGAGTTCAAATGATATAATAGCACCTTTTCCCGGTGCCGTTCCAAAAATACGCAGTGAATTGATTTTACTAAGTTTTTCAGTTGCATATTCGAGCAGACTTGCCTCATGGGCGGCAATCGCCTCACGGCCAATACTATCCATATAGTCAACCGCTGCACCCAGCCCGATAGCCTGAACGATTGGCGGCGTACCCGCTTCAAAGCGATGCGGTGGTTCCGCATAGGTAACATTGTCTTCGGTGACATCGAGGATCATTTCGCCACCGCCCATAAAGGGCTGCATTTTCTTCAGCATTTCTTTTTTGCCGTAGAGAACGCCAATGCCCGAGGGGCCATAAACCTTGTGGCCAGTAAATACATAATAATCACAATCGAGATCAACCACATCGACCGGCATATGAACGGCACCTTGCGAGCCATCGACCAGCACCGGAATGCCGCGCTCATGGGCAATGCGGCAAACCTCTTTGATCGGCACCACAGTACCCAGCACGTTGGACATCTGGGTAATGGCCACTAACTTGGTTTTATCGCTCAGGCTTTGGCTAAACCGCTCAAGATTAAACGCGCCATCTTCATCCACATATACCCATTTAAGGGCAGCCCCCTGCCGCTCTCGCAGGAAATGCCAGGGAACTATATTGGAATGATGCTCCATAATGGAAAGCACAATTTCATCGCCAGCACCGATGTTCGGCATACCATATCCATAGGCCACCAGATTGATCGCCTCTGTCGCAGATTTGGTAAAGACAATCTGGTCCGGGGATGGCGCATTGAGAAAACGGCGAACACTTTCGCGCGCGCCCTCATAGGCATCGGTTGATGCATTGGATAGAAAATGCAGACCACGATGCACATTGGCATAGTCTTCGGTATAGGCCTTGTTGATCGCGTCCAGCACCGCTTTAGGTTTTTGCGCTGAAGCACCGTTGTCTAGATATGTCAGCGGCTTGCCATAGATTTCGCGTGCAAGAATAGGGAAATCGCTGCGGATTTTGTCTATATCATATGTCGGTGCGGTTTGGTCCATCACAAAGTTCTTTCAGCAACATTACTTGCGTGCATCAAGCCATGCATCAATGCGGCAAACGAGGGCTTCAGCGAATTTCTCATCGTCCATATCGTCGAGGATTTCTTCCAAAAACGCCTTGATCAGCAGATTTCTTGCTTCATTTTCAGGAATGCCGCGCGCCTGCAGGTAAAACAGGTGGCTTTCTTCCAGATCGGCAATTGTTGCCCCGTGGGCACAAAGCACATCGTCGGCGAAAATTTCAAGTTCAGGCTTGGCAGAAAATCCGCAATCATCGGAAAGCAGCAAGGTGTTGCAGGCCATTGCTGCATCGGTTTTCTGGGCTATTTGGGCCACACGAATCTGCCCCTGAAACACGCCATTGCCGCGCTCGGTGGCCACATTTCGGTAAATCTGCGACGATACCGTGTTTGGCACATTGTGCTCAAGCACTGTGGTCACATCGATATGGTTTTCATTGCCGGCCAGATTAACGCCCCGGATGTTAAGCGACGAGTTTTCGCCTGCAACAACCACATTTATTTCTCTGCGAACCAGTTTACCGCCGGTGTTGACCATATAGATTTCAAGTTCTGAATTTTCGCCCAAAGTAACATTGAGTTGACCCAGATGGGTGGCAAGGTCACCCTCCTCCTGAACGATTACCCAACGCGCCTTGGCACCAACGCCGAGCCAAAGGTTGGTTACACTTGTGGTGGTATAGGCAAGGCCATTGAGGCCAACATGACGCTCGGAAAACGCACAGGATGCGCCGTCGCAAACCACGATATTGTTTCTGGCCGAGGCCATAGCGCTTTTATCGCCGGTAAATACATTGGCAATACCAATGGTTTCGTTGACCGTCTCGCCCTCATCGACAATCATTGACAAGCCATCGGTTGCAAAGGCGGTGTTCAATATATTGATGGGGTTATCCGCTTCGAGCGAGCCATCAATAAAGGCGCTCTCCCCTTCGCAAAGCGAAGACACGATAATCGCTTCCGGTACTTCCGATACCAGTTCCGGGAAATAGTGACCATTAACGATTGGCAGACGAATGATACCGGACAACCAGTCATAGGCATCCAGGGCTTTTTCCGCTTCAGCAATTTCAGGCTTTGCCGCTGGCTCATAGGCATCGCGCATGAGATTACGCAGATCGGTATAATGCCAGGCTTCAACGCGCCTTGTCGGCAGGCCAAATTCTTTCAGCGCTGCAATCGCATCTTCTCGAGCGGCTGAAACCTTATCATCGCCCGGTAGTGATGTGGCGAACCGGTCATAAATATCGACCAGCTTGGTTTCCGCTTCGGTATTGGCGCGTGTGGTGTGCATGTTCATTTTACAATTCCAATGCTTGTATTCAAGTCAACGGGCAAATTACGCAGCCGCTTCAATAATATCGGCATAGCCTTTTTTCTCAAGCTCCAGCGCCAGAGACTTATCGCCAGATTTGATGATCTGACCCTTTGACAAAACGTGCACGCTATCCGGCACAATATGATCGAGCAATCGCTGATAATGGGTAATCACCACAACGGCACGATCTGGTGAGCGCAGTGCGTTGACCCCTTCGGAGACGACTTTCAGCGCATCAATATCAAGGCCGGAATCGGTTTCATCCAGAATACAAAGCTTTGGTTCGAGCAAAGCCATTTGCAAAATTTCAGCGCGTTTTTTCTCACCACCGGAAAAGCCTACATTCAACGGGCGTTTCAACATATTCATGTCAATTTTCAGCTTTGCGGCTTCGGCTTTCACCAATTTGATAAATTCTGGCGTGGTCAGCTCTTTTTCACCACGAAACTTGCGTTGCGAATTCATCGCGGTACGCAGAAAATTCATGGTTGGTACGCCTGGAATTTCCAACGGATATTGAAATGCCAGAAACAGGCCAGCGGCGGCGCGCTCATGAATTTCCATGTCCAAAAGGTTTTGACCATTATAGGTGATCGACCCTTCGGTGATTTCATAATCATCCTTGCCCGCAAGAATGTAGGATAGGGTTGATTTACCCGAACCGTTAGGCCCCATAATGGCGGCCACTTCGCCAGCTTTAACCGACAGATTTAGCCCGCGAAGGATTTTCGTTCCATCCTCGACGATGCGGGCATGCAGGTTTTTAATTTCTAACATTTTCATTTCTTTCTCTATCTTCCAACGAATTTCTTGGCGTACCAGCTTGCATTATTCACCGGGTCAACACGTTTACGAAGGGCTATGAAGGCATATATAGCCAAACCAACAGCACAAATTGCAACGGCCCCACCAAGCGCAATCACGCCCCATTTGAGTATGTCGTTTTCAATGACAATTTCGCCAGCAAGCACCAACAGCACCGAAAGTACACCAGCAAGCAGCAAAGCAATGCAGCCGAATATTGCGCCAAACAAAGCGACAAAACCCTTCCAGTGAACGGGCGTATAATTCATCCGGCCAAGAGCGCTATCACCCGAGCGCGCATACCAGTATTCAGGTTTAGCGGTCATCGGGACTTCCCTTCAAGGCTACCGCTCCATGTATTCAATCGGCAATTATCCCCCACACTCTCGTCATCCCGGTGAAGGCCGGGATCCATGTGTGTTTCGGCAAGCTCATTATTAAATGGCGTATTCAACATATCTAGATTGAAGTGACCATCAATCAAACCATCAACATCTGGAATATCGACAGACGCTTGGATCCCGGCCTGCGCCGGGATGACGGAAGAAAGGGCATCGGATTGGGCCACGGCTAATTCTAGTGAACTTAAATCATTGGTCATTTCAACGCTCCTTTCCGTGCTCAATTTTTGCGTTTGTCATCCCGGACAAGTGTTGCGCGAGCCGGAACCTATTGCCATTCTCAGCAAACCGGCAACTCAAATGGGTTACGTTCTGCGCCGGGATGACGGCGGAGTATGATTACCCAACACTTCCCTCAAGCGAAATCCCAATCAACTTCTGTGCTTCAACCGCGAACTCCATCGGCAATTGCTGGATCACATCACGGACAAAGCCATTGACGATGAGCGCCACCGCTTCCTCTTCAGGAATGCCGCGTTGCAGGCAATAGAACAGCTGATCATCGGAAATTTTTGAGGTGGTTGCCTCGTGTTCAAACTGCGCCGATGAGTTTTTGGCTTCCAGATAGGGCACCGTATGGGCTCCGCACTGATCACCGATCAGCAGCGAGTCACACTGAGTAAAGTTCCGCGCATCTGAGGCCTTGCGATGGGCCGAAACCTGTCCGCGATAAGTATTTTGCGAACGACCAGCCGAAATGCCTTTAGAAATGATTCGGCTGCGGGTATTTTTACCCAGATGGATCATTTTGGAGCCTGAATCCACCTGTTGCATGCCGTTTGATACGGCAATTGAATAAAACTCGCCCTGCGAACCATCGCCGCGAAGAATGCATGAAGGGTATTTCCAGGTAATTGCCGACCCGGTTTCCACCTGTGTCCATGAGATTTTGGAGTTCTTGCCACGGCAATCGCCGCGCTTGGTGACAAAGTTATAAATACCGCCCTTGCCGTTTTCATCACCCGGATACCAGTTTTGCACCGTTGAATATTTGATCTCGGCATCATCAAAGGCGATCAGCTCAACCACCGCCGCGTGCAGCTGGTTTTCATCGCGCTGCGGTGCTGTACAGCCCTCGAGATAGGAAACGTAGGAACCTTTTTCTGCAATGATCAACGTGCGTTCAAACTGACCGGTGTTTAATTCGTTGATGCGGAAATAGGTCGATAATTCCATCGGGCAACGAACGCCCTCCGGGATATAGACAAATGAGCCATCGGTGAACACCGCGCAATTGAGCGTTGCGTAATAGTTGTCGGTGGTTGGCACCACGGTTGCCAGATATTTCCGAACCAGTTCAGGATGATCCTGAATGGCCTCTGAAATCGGACAGAAGATTACACCCGCCTTAGCGAGCTCCGCTTTAAAGGTGGTGACGACAGAGACAGAATCAAACACCGCGTCAACTGCGATTTTTGAGGTCTGCACCCCGGCCAACATTTCCTGCTCACGCAACGGAATGCCAAGCTTCTCGTAGGTTTTGAGCAATTCGGGATCGACATCGTCAATGGTTTGCGGACCATCGGACATGGATTTTGGCGCAGAATAGAAATAAATCTGCTGCATATCGATTTCAGGATAGTTGACCCGCGCCCAGGTTGGCTCGGTCATGGTTTTCCAGCGGGCAAAGGCTTCCAGCCGCCAGTCGAGCATCCATTGAGGTTCGTTTTTCTTCGCTGAAATAAAGCGAACAATATCCTCGTTCAGGCCGATTGGGGCCTTGTCAGATTCTATATCTGTGGAAAATCCATATTTATATTGGTCAACATCGATCTGGCGCACCTGATCAATGGTTTCTTGTACCGCAGCCATACTGCTCTCCATCCTATGCGAGTTCAAGGCCCGCCAGTCGAGATTATGTTAAGTCTGCCCCTTACTTAGGTCAGACGCGTCAAATAGGAAGACCATGCTTCCAAAAATCTTTTTGTGTCAGCCTCGCTGGTGTTCCAGCCAATACTCACACGAATTGCCGACTTGGCAATGTCTTTGTCCAGTCCCATCGCCGTCAATACATGCGATGTTTCAACCCTGCCCGAAGAACAGGCGGAACCGGACGATACTGATATGCCATCCAGATCAAGCGAGATCAATGCTGTTTCAGCATTTATTCCTGCGACTGCAAAACATGTTGTATTGGCAAGTCGCTCAGAATTTTCGCCGATTATTACCAACGGGCCGCGCTTATTACCAATTGGCTTGCAGATAGTTTTCAAATCTTTCTCAAACCTGTCACGAACATATATTATTTTACGCATATGATCAAGCTGGCCTGTGCAAAGATTGGCGGCCACACCAAAGCCCGCAATCGCGGCCACGTTTTCCGTACCGGCGCGCAATTGAAACTCCTGCCCGCCACCGCGTATTATTGGCCTCGGTTTAATTTCCTTATTGCCCAGCACCAGCGCCCCCGCCCCTTGCGGGCCACCTATCTTGTGGCTGGAAAGAATAAGAAAGTCGGCTCCAAGCTCACTCATATCAACGGCAATACGCCCAGCTGCCTGCACCGCATCGACCAGCAGATAACCACCGGCATCGTGGACAATATTTGCCACCTCTTTGATTGGCTGAATGATACCTGTCTCATTATTGGCCAGCATCAGCGCCACCATAAATGGTGCGCCAGTGGACCGATTCGCAATTATCAGCTGAAATTCCGGCAAATCGAGCATGCCATCACCGGTTACAGGTAGTATTGTGCGAATGCCTTCATCAAACCGGCCACCGCTCAATATGCAGGGGTGTTCTATGGCACTGACATAGAGATGATCAAGCGATAGATCTTTGCCCTTCACCTGCAAAACAGGCGAGAGCGCTAATTGGGCAGCTTCCGTTGCGCCGCTGGTGAAGATCACCTGTGCGGCTGATGCTCCGGCAAATTCGCCCAACTTATCGCGGGCATTCTCAACCACGGCGCGGGCATTGCGGCCATTGGCATGTACGGATGAGGCGTTTCCTGCCGTCTCGATTGCTTGCACCATTGCCTCACGTGCCTCAGGTAATAGGGGGGCGCTGGCATTATAGTCCAGATAAGTTCGCTTAACGCTCATTAGCAGTTTATTCCCTCACGAATTTGCCCGGCAATTCATTTATTTAGAAGTAAATTCACCTGCATTTACCCTATATCTCAATCGGATGCGCAATTTTCTTGAATTTTGCAATCAAAATAGCCTATGAAGACCGCTGAATTGACAGGTAATTGATCTGTCAAATAGATATTTGTTTCCCGGAGCGCATGAATGCCCGAAGTACTCTTCAACGGACCTGCCGGTCGCCTTGAGGGCCGTTATCAACCGGCCGCTGATAAGAATGCCCCTATCGCCATTGTTTTGCACCCGCATCCGCATCCGAAATTTGGCGGCACCATGAACAATCCTCTGGTGCACGAATTGTTTTATATGTTCGTCAATAGCGGGTTTACAACCCTGCGGTTTAATTTTCGCGGGGTCGGTAATTCGCAGGGCGACTTCGACCACGGTCATGGCGAACTTTCAGATGCGGCAGCAGCACTTGATTGGGTTCAAACCCTGCATCCGGATTCAACTGGTTGCTGGATTGCCGGATTTTCCTTTGGCTCGTGGATCGGTATGCAATTGCTGATGCGTCGCCCGGAGATCGAAGGTTTTATGTCAATTTCACCCCAACCGAATATCTATGATTTTGCTTTCCTCGCCCCCTGCCCCTCATCCGGGTTGATTATCCACGGTGAAGAAGACCGGGTTTCCACACCGGAAGATGTGCAAGTGCTGGTCGACAAACTGCACACCCAAAAAGGCATCACCATCACCCAAAATACTATTGCGGGCGCCAACCACTTCTTCACCAACCAGACTGACGAATTGATCGACCATTGCCAGCTTTATCTGGACAAGCGTATGGGGCTGATTGAAGGTGGCATCGAAGAGACCAAATTGCTGCGATAAGCAATATTGCGATTACCGGTCTAAATAGAGAACCCGCGCTTCAAATTGGCGATGGGCCGTCTAATACTTATAGGGTTTCCCTTTTGCCGGTGGCGCGGTTAACAGCTTTCCCGAGGTGAGCGCTTTAGAACAAAGGCCGGCTAATTTTGCATCGCTGGCCTTTGAGTTCATCTGGCCAATGGATACACCCACACCGTTATTGTGCAGATCCATCGCCCTTTCACTTGATGGGTTTTCCGAATAACCCTCATGCGCGGTAGTAATTTTGGTTGCAGCACTTTTGCCGATGTCGCGCGCTAACAGTGCTGACCAGTAACAATGGCGAAACGCATCTCCAAAACCATTATGCTGGCCTGCTCCGCTGTATCTTTTTCTGGATTCTGCAAGCGCCTTTTCGGCGTTTTCTTTTATTTTCCCAATCATAAATGGATGGGTAATCAAAAACCATTTTTCAGCAGGAGTTAACCCGGAAACCTTGCCTTTTAAAACATAGCCCATAATTTATTGTTCTTTCAATCTGTCACCTTTTCAAAACTGGTGACATTCCCCTGGTCATCAAGTTTGATCACTAGCCAGGCAGAATCGACATTAATCAGACTTTTTTCATCCCCAAGCCAATAAACAAGATCATAATCCTTGAAATAAGGAGTATCCGTAGGCTTTCCAAGAATTTCAATAACTTCGTCGCGTGACTTTCCAACCGCCAATTGATTGGAAATCACATCATCAATCATCTGCAACCGAATATTTGGGGTGTCGTAGATAGATTTATCGTCGGTCCAGATCTTCTTGTCGAATTTGATTGCCATTTGTGCCTCGCCGCTTTGACTGGTGAACAGAAAAGTCGCTGAAGCCATCGCAATCAGCACTAATAATATAGTGAGGATAAGGGCGCTGCTTTTTTTCATGACCGACCTGTCAAAAACTTTCTAAAACCCATTGAACGGGACAGCTAACTTCGCGCTTATGACAATATTGCTGTGTCCTCAAAACTCTAATCTGAGACTCTAATAGTGTTAAGCTGATTGTGTCAATTTTTCAGCCACCCCGGGAATAGGTATATCAACAGGGAAACGCACGAACTTTTGCGCCTGAGGTCTAACCCGCCTTTTTAGCCGTGGTTATGGTATCAGCAATCCATTTGGTAATTTTCTCATCCAGTGCATTTGGTGATACCGGCTTGGAAAGATAATCATCCATGCCTGCTTCAAAACACTTTTCCATATCGCCTTTAATCACATGCGCAGTTACGCCGATTATTGGAACATGTTTACCAGAACTTAGCTCAAGCCTTCTAATTGCCCGTGTTGCATCATGACCATTCATAACCGGCATAGATACATCCATGCAGATGACTTTAGGGCAATGACGCTGGTAAAACTCCACTGCTTCCTGACCGTTCTCGGCGATTTTAAAGGTATAGCCAGTTTCATTCAGTATCTGGGTGAACACTATTTGGTTCACTTCATTATCTTCGGCAATCAACACATCAATTGATTCTTCCGGGATGCTTTTAATTAATGGAATATCGGCGACAACATTTTCACTTTGGTTAACCGGATCGCTTTGGTTAAACGGACTTTTTTCTGACTCTGCGATTGTAGCTGGCGCTGCAATGTCTGAAACCATATCCGAGATCACGGTTTTTCCAGATTTAGCATGAGCTTCATGCAGCACTTCGATCAATGTCTCCAAGAGCATTGAAGATCGGGTTGGCTTGGTCAAATGTGCTTGAATGCCCAGCGACGAGAAAAGCGACCCATCACCCATTTGGTCGACAGAGGTCAGCATTATCAACGGTATTTCCGCCATGATCGGGTCAGAGCGCATAACTCGTGCCACATCACCACCATCCATATCAGGCATTTGGTAATCCAGTATAACGGCATCCCATTGACGATCTTCTTCATTGGCACTGCGCATTTCAGCCAAGGCATCCAAACCATTGGCGCAGGTAAATGGATTGAAACGCCAGGCGGTCAGTTGCTCTAAAAGTATTGAACGATTGATCGCATTGTCATCGACCACAAGAATTCGCGCGCCGGTCACATCAACCGGTAATGGCTTTTGTGCCCTGGCTTCCTTGTAAACTGGCAATATAATTGTAAACCAGAATGTCGAGCCCTCGCCAACGACGCTTTCCACTCCGATTTCACCGTCCATCAGGCGTGCCAGCGAACCGGCAATTGCAAGTCCAAGACCTGTGCCTTCATGCTTGCGTGTTGCACTCTCATCAACTTGGGAAAATTTCTCAAAAATTTTGGCTTGCTGGTCCTCAGGAATACCGATGCCGGTATCCTTGATTTTAAACAGAAGTTTTGAGGCCGCATTTCCCTCTGCGTCGGTGCAGGTTTCGCTGGATACATCTAAATAAACTTCACCAACTTCGGTAAATTTTACGGCATTGCCCATCAGGTTCGTAACAATTTGACGAATACGCCCAACGTCACCAATATGCTGTTCTGCCAATTTTGGATCTATACGTACAATCAGCTCAAGATTCTTTTCGGCAATTGCTGTTGATAGTAAAGTCGCCACATCTTCGATCGCCTCACGCAACGAAAAGGGTGCGGGATCCAATTCCATCTGACCCGCATCAATTTTTGAAAAATCTAATATATCATTGATAATCGTCAATAGCGCGGCACCTGATTTTACTATCACATCGGTGAACATTTTTTGCTTTGCATCGAGTTGGGTGTTTGCCAATAACTCAGACATGCCCATTACGCCATTCATAGGAGTGCGAATTTCGTGGGACATATTGGCCAAAAATTCTGATTTTGCCCGATCAGCGGTTTTTGCATGGATAAGTGCTTTGCGCGATAATTTTGTTTGTGTCGCAAGCGAACCGATAATCTTGTGAATAAAAATGTCCAGTGGCGCAAAGACAACAACCGCCAGAAGCACCAGGGCACCCATTGTGAACAATAGAAATTTCTCGAGTAATGCACCCTGTTCGGATGACAAAACAAACAGATCTTTTTGCAACAACTGAAAGGCATCACGGTTCGAATGTTTGACAATACCATCGTATTTGCCAAATGTTTCGCGGGTCAACCAATACATATCAGACTTGGTGCGAGCATTGGTTACCTTGGTCGGATCAACGAGTTCAAAGTGATCTTTAAACGGATTATCCGCTTTCATGAACCTGGAAGATTTGATGATCTTGCTTTTGATATATGCCGGTATAGCAACCCAGGCAATCTGCAACTTCGCCAATTCGCTGGCGGCAGTTTCCTGCAGAAAAATTAAAGACTTCTTGAGCGATATTATATCAGATTCAACTGGCAAAGATGCCAAATAGGCCTTTTTTTCTTTGAAAGACATTCCCGCTGTTGCTGCTCTGATTTTTGACTGGTCGATAGATCGGGGCATCGTCACACTGATTTTTTCAGCCCGCTCAGCAATCGCCTGCATCGCTTGATCAGTTGAAGACAGCTGACTTTCCAACACTCGGATGGAATTGAACCTGGAATTTTGTTCACTTTGCTCAGCGTAAAATAATAGACAAATTACCCCAATTACCAATAATGCCGTCAAATAAGAGACGCGAATTGCCCAGGTTGCAAATTGCCAACGTTTCAGACCAGTTTCACTCATTTTCTACTTTCTCCCAACGCTCAGGAGAAAATACACCTATATGGTTAAGATAGGTTGAAACTAAAACAAATTACTCTTTTATGTGGGGCGCACCAGAATTCCACCGGAAACAGGCCGCCGGCAACCGGTGGTACGAGGGAAAGTAATGGGCATATTTTTGCTTGCCCGGATTGCCAGATAGGCGAAAGCCTCTGCCTCCATTGCCCCTCCGTCAAATCCTACATCTTCTGCGCTCATTACCTGACTACTTTGTGCTATTGCCAGTTGTTTGAGGTCGTCCATTATGACCTTATTCTTTCGCCCACCTCCGCAAATTACCCACAGTTGAGGCGCTGCAGGCAAGTGAACGCACGCAAGGAAAATTGACTTTGCAGTAAGTCTGGCAAGTGTGCGGGCACCATCCGAAAGTTCCATCTCCGCCGGAGCAGGCACTTTGAAGTCATTTCGGTCGAGGGATTTTGGCAATTCCTGCGCAAAATAGGGCGATGCCAAATAACGATCCAGAACAGTTTTATTGATTTCACCTTCGCTGGCAATTTTGCCCCCTTGATCCATAGGAATTCCAGCGGCAGATTGCACCCATTGATCAATCAAAGCATTGCCGGGGCCAGTATCAAAGGCAAATAATTCACCATCGAACGGCACATAGGTTATGTTTGAAATGCCGCCAATATTGACGAAAGCAACGGGCCAATCCAGGTGCAATTCGCGCGGTAATGTCTGGCTTAAAGCCCGATGGTAGATTGGCACTAATGGCGCACCCTGCCCGCCGGTACGCATATCATTTGCACGCATATCGTAGACTACGGGAATGCCAGTTGCCTCTGCCAATTCACGACCATTGCCCAATTGCACCGTTAGGCCAATATGCGGCCGGTGAAGCACGGTTTGGCCGTGAAATCCAATAAGATCAATATCGCCTGGATGAAGGTTGTTAAGAACAAGAAACCGGGCTACAGCATCGGCGTGCAAGCCGGTTATTAAATCCTCCAAACCGTCGAGTTTACCTGGCCTTGAATCACGATCCTCACCAATCAGCTGAGCATCAACCAGCCCCTGCTCGATCTTGCAGCGCGTATCGGGGTCATACTCAACTTCCAGCGATGGACCGCGTTCAACAATGCTTTCACCATCGGAACGAATTAGGGCAACATCGACACCATCCATCGACGTGCCGCTCATCAGCCCTATGGATGTCATCAAAGTCAAATGGGTTGCTCCTGATTATTTGTCGAACCGAGCCATAATTTACGTGAATTTTAACAGTGAAGCTGTTAGAGGGTGCGGCGGTTAAATAATTCATAACGTGCGGAAAGAACCATGACCAGCTTCAAATCAGAATTCCTTCATACACTGCAAGAACGGGGCTTTATTCATCAAACATCTGATGATGCCGGCCTTGATGCGCTTTTTCAGAAGGAAACCGTTTCCGCCTATATTGGATTTGATTGCACGGCGGCAAGCCTGCATGCGGGCTCAATGGTCCAGATCATGATGTTGCATTGGCTGCAAAAAACCGGCCATCGTCCGGTCCCTTTGATGGGCGGCGGCACATCTATGGTTGGCGACCCATCGGGCAAGGATGAAAGCCGCCAGATGCTTACGGTTGAAAAAATTGAAAAAAACAAGGCTGGAATTCGCAAGATATTTGAAAGTTTCCTTGAATTTGGCGACGGCCCGAATGATGCGGTAATGCCGGACAATGCTGACTGGTTGTTGAAAATCAACTATGTTGAGTTTCTGCGCGATTACGGTAAAAATTTCTCGGTCAATGCAATGCTGGCACGCGATTCGGTTAAAATGCGGCTGGAGAGACAGCAGCATCTATCCTTCCTTGAGTTCAACTACATGATCTTGCAGGCCTATGATTTCGTCGAACTCAATCGCCGATATGGGTGCCGACTACAAATGGGTGGCTCTGATCAATGGGGTAACATTGTTTCCGGTGTGGATTTGGGCAGGCGCAGCGGCACGCCAGAACTTTTTGCGCTGACCACCCCATTGCTCTCCACATCATCCGGCGCCAAAATGGGCAAAACGGCCGCTGGTGCCGTATGGCTTAACCCTGATATGCTGTCGCCCTACGACTTTTGGCAATATTGGCGCAACACAGAAGATGCCGACGTTGAACGGTTCCTAAAACTGTTCACCACCATGCCAATGGACG
Source organism: Rhizobiaceae bacterium (assembly GCA_026981655.1). GTDB lineage: Bacteria > Pseudomonadota > Alphaproteobacteria > Rhizobiales > Rhizobiaceae > SZUA-100. The sequence goes on from JALSIJ010000004.1 coordinate 19,838, forward strand.
AAGTGACGAGGCTCGCAGCACTTGATGGCGCAGAAATCAACGAGGCCAAAAAGATTTTGGCGACCGAGATTACCGCACTTGTTCACGGGCGGGAAATTGCTGATCAGGCAAATGAAACGGCGCGCAAAACTTTTGAAGAAGGAACGGTATCAAGCGATCTGCCAACCATTCAAATAGATGCAGCCGCATTAAATGATGGTCAGGGTATTCTGTCGCTTCTGGTTGCAGCAGGACTAGCCGCATCAAACGGAGAAGCACGCCGCCACATTAAGGGCGGCGCGGTGCGGGTCAATGATGAGCCATGTAAAGACGAACGCGCTACAATCGGCGCTGATAAGCTTAAAGATGGCGCCATAAAACTTTCAATCGGCAAAAAGCGACATGTGCTAGTGCGAGCCGATTAGAAGATGTCCTAATTTTTGCCTATTTGCGGAATTCGAAAATTTTCCGAAAAACACCAGGTGCTATTACTGAAATGGGGTTTACTGTGATAATCGGGTTTCGCGCCTTGCCGCGCAGCCGGTAGGTGATGCCCAAAAATCCGCGCTTGGTTCCATCACCAAATGCCAGATTAACAATCGGAATTTTCGATGCGAACCTGTTCAGCCCATATCCCGGCAAATAGGTGCCCCTTAAATCCATAACACCTTCGGCATTGTAAACAGTTCCGGCAAAATTTGACCCGACATCAGAGGCACGCAACAATCCATTCCTGATAACCAGTGAATTGTTGTCTTTGATAATATCTGCCGTGGCGACATTTATTTTAACATCATTTGGATCAATGCTCGGCTTGACCACCTCATTGGGTTGATCGCGGTTTTGCTTTTTGGCTTTAGAGGCTTTTTGTGACAAAAGGCGTTTAAGACGTGGTTCATTCTTCAAGCGAAATTTCGCAACCTTCACTTTGCCCTTATGTGGCCCGTCGCCTTTTTGCTTGAACGTTGCGGAGAGTTGTCCTCCGGTCATTCGGCTATAAACATTCAGGAACCGAAGCGCCTGCCCGGCATTAGAACTCACCAGCTTGGTGGTGGTTACACCATTTTCAGGAATTATAGACATGGTGGTTTTCAGATTTACATTTGTGTTGCCAACCATCGTGGCGCGAGACAATTGGCCATTTCTTTGCGCATAATTAATTGAAACATCTGAGAACACCACATCACCGAAACCGCGAACCCGTGAAATCCTGGCCGTTAGGGTTATATATCCTGACTTGGTCAGCTTAGATTTTGGCGCACCTTGATTTATAATCTGGTTGATGACGGCGCGTGCATCAAAGGCAGAGCCATTCGCTACAATTTTATACCCCGCCTTTGTGCGATTTACCGTGACTTTGAAATTATCTCCTTTGTTCAACACGAGTTTTGAAAAGTTGGCTTTTTTGACCCCACGTTTGTCCAAATCAATATTGCCAACAACAGAAAATCCGGCGCCAAACAACTTGAAATTAGTTATCTTGGTGTTTTCCCCTGTGGTCCGCATGGTAAATTCAGCCTTCCCACGTATTCCACTGCCTTTTGACCAGCTGATCCAGGGAAAAGAGAGCACCGATTTGGTCAGGTCGACAGAGACCTTGCTTACCCCTTCTTCTCCGGTTGCGGTCAATAGAACCGTAACCTTGCCTTTCAGAATTGTATCAAGATCCAGACCAAGCTTTCTTCTCGCTTTGCGGTCCAGTGTAAGTTTGACAATCTGTTTTGATGCGCCGCCTTGATTTTCACCAAATGGCTGCGACATATCAATCGTGCTTGGAATACCATCAATACTGACATTGCCCTTGATCGTTGCAATTCCAGGTTTGGCAAAAATTGAAACATTGGCTTTGCTTAATTTGCGCCCCTGGAGAGGTTTTGCCAATGTCACACCACTCAACTTCATGTTGGCGGACCAATCGACATTGGAAATATCCAGCTCTTTCAATAGTGGAAAATTTAAATCGAGACCAATATTTGCATCTCCCGAAACATCCTTCGGTCGAATTTTGATTGCTTCCACCAGGTTCAAGGGTTTTTGAGATCCAATTTCTAATATATCGGCGGCTTTACCTTTCAAATCGAGTTTCAACGATGCCCGCGTGGGTTTGTCCTGAAAATCACCAATGTTGATCACACCGTTTGTGGCATCGACTGAACGGCCGTTTTCCATCTCAATTAACCCGGCGGTCAAATCAATGCGGGTTTTCATACCCTGGAACAAGACAGTTCCACTTGCCTGCGATATGGGCGGCATGTCACCAATGGTTTTGATTGTTGCACCGCTGACGCTCAGATGGATACTTAACTGCTCGGGTGTGAATTTCTTGCCTTCGCGCACTTTGCCTAATATTCCGGCAGGTATTGCAGCATCAATTCGGGCATTGGTAATCTCGCCATTGCTAACGTGATCAATTACCCAGCGCCTGGCTTTTGTTGCAATGAAAATCGGCCAGATTTGTTTAACCGCCTCCACCGACATCCTGGGAATAGTAAGCGCCATTGCCAAAGATGGTGTTTCACCGGCAAAGCCAAAGCTTCCGGCACCACGAATATTCCCTTCCTTGCTCCAAAGGCTGATTTCATCCATCTCAAGAACTTTATTAATCGGATCAAGTTTCCCCGAGACCTTAAATGTCGCATCGACCGATTGCCCCGGCGCATCGCCCGGTTTTGCAACGATGTCATTGGCTATCAGTTCAAAAATCGGCTTACGCAAATTGGCGGCATCAATACTGTCACTTCTGGCAACAGAGGCTTTTGCCGGTTTATTTGACAATGGAAAACGAATTCCGCCGGTCAATACAGCACCTGATTGGGAAAAATAGACTGGCGACTTTTCCAATTCAATCTGGTTTTTACCGGGCAGCAGGCGAAGGTTGAATTGCCCACCTGAAAAAGCAACGACATCTTCGTGGCCAAATCGCGCAAGCCCGCGTGACACATCAATTTTAATGGTTGATTGACCGGAGTTCATATCCTGATCGTAGGGATGGTGATAAGTCAGCTTAAGTGGAGCATTCAGGCCAATTGCACCTTTGGTGCTGCTGACAGCATTTTCGAGAAAATCATTGGCATCCAGCCCGTCTATGTTGAGATTTAAGGCAAAACTGCCATCGGACTTTTCCCAGTTTCCATTCAATCGAACTTCCCGCAAGCCGAAATTAGCCACGGCATCAATGCTCAGTTTGCCGGTTTTGTCCTGAACCCGGACTGTCATATCGCGAATAAGGACATTTTTCGACAACCCACCAGATGCACCAAGTCCCTTAATCTGCAATTTTTTCCAGGTAACTTTTTCCAGCCCCGCAAAACCCATAGATTGAGACAGATAAAACAGCCGTTCAGCTGGAATTCGCATAATTTTTTCCAACTGCAAAGCATCCGGCCAATCACCGTCCCAACTTCGGCCGGTTAATCCTATCTGGCGCAGGTCGATCTGGGAATCTTCGATAAATATATTTTTTACCTTGAATTCGCCACGCAGCATCGGCAATAATTTCACACCAATATGGATCTCTTTTGCATCGCCATATTGTCCACTATCGCCACTTTTAATGATTCTCACATCGTCGGCGACGACCGACAGAATTCCACTTTCGCCGAAGGAAATTCGCGCTTCATTTATCTCCGCTGATAATGTGGGGCCAAGGATCTTTGACAATGCGGAGGCGATCTCCACCCTTAACCGGTCATTGGAAACCGGTCCGCGTGAGAGGAAATAAATTAAGCCGGCTGCAAAAATTACAGTCAGCACTGTGAACATAGTCAAGACCCGGAAAAGGCGCTTGATCATGCTATTTCCTCTCGGCATGTTTGCAGGAATAGTCTCCTGCGCCATGGCCGATGGAAAATGCGCTAACGGCTTTGGTTTATCGTTATGTGGCATTGCACCGTTGTTTAACTCTTGGGCGAATCGATAGGGTAAACTGCACTTTGTTCATTCGTTTTAGACTAAAATTTGGGTCTATGACCTAGGGAGCATGCTGGATGGCGCCATGTCCAGTGGATGAAGCATATTTTTGCTGGCATTTAGAACCTGCTATCGTGTAATTTCGGCTAAATTTTGTCACATTTCACCCGGAGTCTTCGCAAATGAACAAACCAGATATAGGTGATTTAGCACCTCAATTCAAACTGCCAACCGACGGCGAAGGCGAATTTGAACTATCGAGCAACAATGACAGCAAAATAATAATATTCTTTTACCCAAAAGACGACACCCCCGGCTGCACCGCCGAGGCCATTGACTTTACAGCTGCAAAGCAGAAATTTGCCGATATTGGCGTGCAGATTTTTGGCATGTCTCCCGACCCGGTTAAAAAACATGACAAATTTAAATCCAAGCATGATCTTGATGTAACTTTGATTTCAGATGAGGATAAATCCACGCTTGAGGCTTATGGTGTCTGGGTGGAGAAAAGCATGTATGGGCGTAAATATATGGGCGTTGAACGCTCCACATTTTTGATAGGCGAAGATGGCGTGATCATCAAAGCATGGCGAAAAGTTAAGGTTCCGGGCCATGTGGATGAAGTGCTAGCAGCCGCAAATAATTAGAAACATGGACCGAATTCCTCGCACCGGTCCTCTGCCTGCATCACGTTGAACAAATTTCCGGCCACCGGTTACTCATCGGGATTTGATATTAATTGAATACTTTTTGGCTCTGGCAAAACTTTGTTAACCATAACCGGTAACACTCTGCCTAATGACTTACCGACAAAGTATTTAATCCAAGTGAGTAACCAGTAGCATGAGTTATCAACCAATTCAAAAAAAACAAACCAGTTTTGGCAAGCGGTCAGAGCCTCACACAATTACGATTACCAAAGGCAAGAACTCCCGGAAATTCACTGTGCAACCGGTCATGTTTGCCAGTATATGCGGTGTTGTCAGCCTGTTTATGCTCAGTTATCTGGGTGCAACGGCTTATCTGGTGCTGCGGGACGACCTTATTGGCGCTTCCCTTGCGCGCCAGGCTCGGATCCAACACGGTTACGAGGACCGAATTGCGGCGCTGCGTTCCAGAATTGACTTAATTACCAGCCAGCAGCTTTTAGAGCAGCAAGCGGTTGAAACTCGCGTTCAAGAATTGGTGAACAGGCAAAATGAGTTGGGTACCAGAACCAATGTATTCGGTTCGGTGCTCAAAAAGGCTGCAGGCAATGGACTTGCTCCGGCCAAAATTATCATGCCAAAAACGCGCCCAAATGATAAAACCGCCAAAATTTCAATTGGCATAAACTCTAATACTGCTTCTGCTGCAAATCCCAAAAACCTGAAACTTGGGTCTCTACTGAGTACTGCCAACCCGTTTGCAAGTTCGATCCAGGAAATCAAATCGCCGCTGGTTGCCTCATCTAGATATTCCACGTCATTTGTTTCGTTGCGCGACCCGAATGGCGTATTTGCCAGTGTCGAGAATTCACTTCAGGATGTCGAATTGCAACAATTGTCCACATTGAAAAATCTTCGCAGCAAGGCAATCAATAAGACAAACAAAATTGCAGGTATTCTGCGCCAAATCGGCGTATCAATTCCCTCACCTGTTACCAAAAACATTGGTGGCCCGCTGGTTGAGCTGGATGGTGATCAGCGATTTAACAATCAGGTTACAGCGCTTGATGTGGCACTTGGAGATTTAACCAAAGCACGTAAAATTGCATCACGCCTCCCAATAGGCAGCCCCGCGCCGGGTCGCCCCACATCCAGCAGTTTTGGACGGCGGATGGATCCGATTTTACGGCGGGCCGCATTGCATTCGGGTATGGATATCAAAGCGCCAATGGGGCACCCGGTTCAAGCAACAGGTTCAGGCAAAGTTACCAAAGCCGGCTGGAATGGCGGCTATGGTAAAATGGTGGAAATTTCACACGGCAACGGTTTGATTACCCGCTATGCTCATATGAGCCGGGTCAAAGTTAAAATTGGTCAATGGGTAACTTCTGGAACAATTGTTGGCAAAGTTGGCAGTACCGGAAGATCAACCGGGCCGCACCTGCATTATGAAGTGCGCCATCGCGGCAAGCCGCAAAATCCTGCCCGCTATGTGCGTGCCGGTACTAAAATCAAGTCCCTGCTGTAATTCTTGAAGTGCCTTGCGGGTAATTTCGTGCACGGCAATTCTTTGCTTTGCTCAGGCCTACGCGCGGATTTCAGGAAATGCGTAGTCCAGGATACCTTTAGCATTATAGCGCCCATTCAGCATTCCATAGGTCGCACGCCATGCGCCGCCTAGACGTGATTCGGAAAACGCGTCAGCCAATTCGCCTCCAAAGGATTTAGTCAACTCCGCCGATGCCGCTGAAAGTGCCATTTGTTCAGTAAACAATCTTGCTGAGCCCTCATCATCCATCGCAACTTTGGCCGCGGCGCGCAGCACATTCAAAGTCCCTCGCGTATCGCCGTTCATATCCTTTTCAAAGCCTTCCAAAACCGCATCCAGCAATTTTGGTCCGCGTTTCATCACCCGCAATACATCCAGACACATCACATTGCCGGAGCCTTCCCATATGGCATTAACCGGTGATTCGCGGTAAAACCGGGCAAGATTTCCTTCTTCCACATAGCCATTACCGCCCAGACACTCCATCGCCTCACCAATCAGCGGGGATGCGGTTTTGCAAACCCAGTATTTCACGATCGGGGTCATCAGCCTGGCATAGGCGGCTTCTGATTTATCAGATGAAGCACGGTCGAATGCCTGCGCAAGCCGCAATGTCAGCGCGGTTGCGGCAATAACATCAAGCGCCATATCGGCCAAAACCCGCGTCATAATCGGCTGATCGATCAAATGTTTGCCAAAAACCTGCCGGTTGCGGCAATGGTGCACGGCCTCAGACAAGGCCGCACGCATCAATCCAACTGATGATGTGGCACAATCAAGCCGAGTTAAGGTGACCATCTCAAGAATAACCCGGAGGCCATTGTCCAGATCACCGATCAAATAGCCGAATGAATTGTTAAACTCGACTTCAGAGGACGCATTAGAGCGATTGCCAAGCTTGTCTTTCAAACGCTGAAACTCCATTGCGTTGGGTGTGCCGTCTGGCAGAATGCGCGGGATGAGAAAACAGCTCGGCTGGCCCGGCATGGTGTTTTCATGTGAGGCCTGTGCAAGCACCAAAAAGGCATCGCACATGGGGGCTGACATAAACCATTTATGGCCGTTAATCCGCCAAAGGCCAGCACCCGCATCGTGCGCCGTGGTTATATTGGCGCGCACATCGGTACCACCCTGCTTTTCTGTCATGCCCATGCCGATGGTGACGCCGGATTTTAAGTGCGGTGCGCGATGGCTGGAATCATACTGGCGCGATTTAATCTGCGGCAACCACTGGTTCAGCACTTCGGGTTTGGCCATCAGAGCTGCAACCGATGCATTGGTCATGGTGACCGGGCAAAGGTGTCCGCATTCAGACTCAGCGCTCAAAATATAGCGGATTGAACGAATGAAATTTCGCTCGCCTTTTTCTTCCTCATTATCATCCCAGATCGAACAATGCAGACCATTGGAAACACTGCGCCGCATGAGCGCGTGCCAGGCGGGGTGAAATTCGACCTGATCAAGCCGATTGCCTTTTGCATCATGGGTTTTGAGTTTTGGCGGTTCTGTGTTTGCGAGCCGGGCAAGCTCATTGGCCTCGGGAGAACCGATCCATTGGCCCAGATGGTTAAAAGATGAAATGACATTATGCGGCAGATGCTCGCTCAGCCGCACAAGGGCTGGATCGCACTCATAGGCGTTAAAGCCATGAAATTCCGGCGACTGGTTGAACGGTTCGCTCGAAACGCTACCAGTGTCAGGAACAATATCTTTGCCAGTCACATTCATTTTGCCCGCTTAGGACCTGTTGACAAATTGGTTTCGGACGCGGCGCGAGTGCAATATTGTGCCTGAACAGGCGGAAACTGCGCCGCGGTGTCGCCCACCACAAGCTTTTTCCAACGCATTCAGGGATAATATTGCTCGCGTCCAAAGGATATGAGTAAAATCACTCATAATTTTGTCGAAAAACATTGAAAGGGATTGCCCTGCCTGCTGTTTTTCTCCTCGTTCTGAATGATTTTTCTTCATACCGCGTTCCAAATCCAGTTTGTCAACAGATCCTAGGCTCCTCGCTGCCTCTTACCGATGGTGTACCGGATAGCAGTCTCATGTAAAGTGTGGAAGTATAAAGGCCACAGATTGGTATCAACTTTTGAATAACATAGTGAAGAACTGATTTCTTTCCTTGCTCACCACTGCATTTACTCCTATAGAAAATTTTTAATGGCCAATTTCAAAAACACTTCGCTGGTATTTCCGCATCGCCACCTTTTAGGTATCGAGACCCTTTCCCCTACCGATATTGAAACCCTGCTTGATCTGTCTGACAAGTCCGTCGCGGTTTCGCGTCAAGTCGAGAAGAAAAAGAACACGTTGCGCGGGCGTACGCAGATTAATCTGTTCTTCGAATCTTCCACCCGCACTCAATCATCATTTGAATTGGCCGGAAAGCGTCTCGGCGCCGATGTGATGAATATGTCGGTCGGTTCCTCATCGGTAAAAAAAGGCGAAACACTCATCGACACGGCGATGACACTGAATGCCATGAAGCCGGACATTCTGGTGGTTCGGCATCAGGCAGCAGGTGCGGCGGAATTGCTGGCGCAAAAGGTCGATTGCTCGGTCATCAATGCCGGTGACGGAGCACATGAACACCCCACACAAGCGCTTTTGGATGCGCTGACCATTCGCCGCGCCAAGGGAAAGATTGCCCGCCTGACCGTTGCCATTTGCGGCGATGTTCTGCATTCGCGGGTGGCGCGTTCGAACATTATTCTGCTCAATGCGCTTGGCGCGCGGGTGCGGGTGATTGCCCCCAAAACGCTTTTGCCAATCGGCATTGAAGAACTGGGCGTTGAAGTGTTTACCCGCATGGAAGCAGGTTTGAAAGATGTGGACATCGTGATGATGCTACGTCTGCAGCGCGAACGGATGACCGGCTCTTTTGTTCCTTCAATTCGCGAATATTTCAGGTTTTTCGGCCTTGATCGAACCCGGCTCGAAATTGCCAAACCCGATGCGCTGGTTATGCATCCAGGTCCAATGAACCGCGGCGTGGAGATTTCATCGGAAATCGCTGACGGGCCGCGCAGTCTGATACAAGAACAGGTGGAGATGGGCGTCGCGGTCAGAATGGCGGTTATCGAGGCCATCATCGACAATCACGCCGTCGATCCATCCAACGCTGACGGGGGCACGGCATGAGCAAGAACCGCAGCAAAAGTCGACTGTTTACCAATGCCCGTATTGTTGACCCCTCACAGAATATGGACGAGATCGGCTCGATTTTAGTCGAGAAAGGAAAAATTGCTGCCTGCGGGGCGGATTTCTCTAGAATAAAGTTTAAGAAAAAAGTCGAAACCATTGATTGTAAGGGAAATTGTATCTTTCCTGGACTGGTTGACGGACGGGTGTTTATCGGCGAACCGGGTGCTGAGCATCGCGAAACCATCGCATCTGCAAGCAGGGCCGCTGCCGCTGGTGGAGTTACCTCAATGGTAATGATGCCGGACACCGACCCGGTTATCGACGATGTGGCGCTGGTTGAATTTGTTCGCCGCACGGCAGATGAGACAGCAGAGGTAAATGTTTACCCGACCGCCGCCCTTACCCGTGGCTTGAATGGTCGCGAAATGACCGAAATAGGGTTGATGAAACAGGCCGGAGCCGTTGCCTTTACCGATGGTCGAAAAACCATTTCCGATGCGCTTTTAATGCGCCGGGCGCTCACCTATGCGGGTGATTTTGACAGCCTGATTATGCATTACACCGAAGATGAAAGCCTCTCGCGGGGCGGTGTTATGAATGAGGGGCTTAATGCCAGCCGACTGGGTCTTGCGGGAATTCCCGTTGAGGCGGAAGTTATTCCTCTGGAGCGCGATCTACGGCTGGTGGGGCTGACCAATGGGCGCTACCATGCGGCAACCATCTCGACCGCTGAAAGTGCCAATGTTATCAAAGGCGCCAAGTCAAAAGGTCTGTCGGTTACGGCGGGCATATCGATCAACCATCTGGCGCTGAACGAAAACGACATTGGCCGCTATCGTACGTTCTTCAGGCTTTCGCCGCCACTTCGCACTGAGGATGATCGTATGGCGATGGTTGAAGCACTTTGTGATGGGACAATTGATATTATCGTTTCCAATCATGACCCGCAGGATGTCGACACAAAACGCCACCCCTTTGCAGAGGCAGCCGATGGCGCGGTGGGTCTTGAGACCATGTTATCGGCCGCACTCAGGCTTTACCACAATGGCGATGTGCCATTGCTTCGCCTGATTGAGGCAATGACCAGCGCCCCTGCCCGGCTGTTTGGCCTGCCCGGCGGATCGCTGGAGCCCGGCAAGCCGGCTGATCTAATCGTGGTTGATATAGATGAGCCTTGGGTTTTGCATGAGGGTGATTTGAGATCGCGTTCAAAAAACTCACCCTTTGAAGGCGCACGTTTTCAGGGCCGCGTCTTGCAAACTTTGGTTGCAGGCCGCACAATATACGCTCATGAGAGTTGAGCACTGGAATAATTCACCAGTAATGCGGAAGGAAATTTATGCCTGATCCAATTGTCTGGTCACTTGCATGGCCTTATTTTCTGGCCGCATGGGTTTTTGGTTATCTGATTGGCTCCACCCCGTTTGGCCTGATGCTCACCCGCATGGCCGGGCTCGGTGATATTCGTGATATTGGTTCACAAAGTATCGGCGCGACCAATGTGCTGCGAACCGGCAATAAAAAAATTGCCTTTCTGACGCTTTTATTCGATCTGTTAAAAGGCACTATTCCGGTTGTCATCGCTGCGGAATGGGGACCGGATCAGGCTATTCTTGCGGGCTTTGGGGCCTTTCTCGGGCATCTGTTTCCCTTTTGGCTGAAGTTCAAGGGTGGCAAGGGTGTTGCGACCTATATAGGCGTATTGATCGGCTTTTGCTGGCTAGCGGAAACCCCGTGGCCACTCGCTGCTTTTGCTGTAACATGGCTTGGAACGGCGGCGATATTCCGCTTTTCATCTTTAGCAGCCATCATCGCCTTGATAATCACCCCGCTTGTTACCCGTTGGCTTGGTCTGGTGCAGGAAAGCGAATTGCTGGGGCTGTTGTCGCTGATCTCGATCATCAAACATCACTCAAATATCAGACGTTTGTTTTCCGGCACTGAAAGTCGTATCGGCGATAAGGACGCGGCCTGATGCTGGAACCTCCGCAAAAAACCGGGGTCGAACTTTCTGATCAGCAAAGGTTTTCATGGCTGAGATTGATCCGCAGCGATAATATCGGACCGATGACCTTTCGCGATCTGATTAACCGCTTTGGTACGGCCGATGCCGCTCTAGATGCCCTGCCGGAACTGGCAGCGAGGGCGAAAGCCCGCAAAAAAATTCAGATTGCCAGCATTGACGCGATTGAGCGCGAAATGGATGTGGCGCAAAGATGCGGCGCGCGGTTTATCGGTCTTGGTGAACCTGACTATCCAGCAGCGCTTAAAATGGCTGATGCACCACCGCCGATGATTGCGATTATGGGTTCGACCGATTGTCTGGCCCGGCACTCAGTTTCCATTGTCGGCTCAAGAAACTCATCCCTATCTGGGGCAAAGATTGCCCGCCAGATCGCCGAAGGTTTGGGCAAAGCTGATTTCGTCATCAGTTCCGGCCTTGCGCGCGGCATTGATACGGCCGCCCATCGAGCCGCCCTTAAAACCGGCACAATTGCAGTCTTTGCTGGCGGGCTGAATGTTATCTACCCGCCTGAAAATAGCGAACTTTTATCTGAAATCATTGCCAATGGCGGGGCTGCGATCAGCGAAATGCCGTTTGGCTGGAAACCACGGGCGCAGGATTTTCCGCGCCGCAATCGCATTGTCGCAGGTCTCTCGCTGGGGCTTGTGGTGATTGAGGCGGCAACCCGCTCCGGCTCACTGATAAGCGCACGGATTGCCAATGAAATGGGGCGGCTGGTTTTTGCCGTACCCGGCTCGCCGCTTGATCCGCGATGTGCCGGCACCAATTACCTGTTGAAAGACGGGGCAATCGTTACAACTGGTGCCAGAGACGTGCAGGATGCGCTGATGCCCCTCACCCGCACATTGAGCGAGCAGGCTCCCTATAGCCTTGAAGAACAGGAAGCGACTGATGAGATCTCCCCGCCAGCCGATGAAAGCGAACGCCAGCAGATAATGACCGCGCTTGGGCCGACCCCTTGCGAGGTTGATGAAATTATCCGCTTTACCGGCATATCCGCCCCGATTGTGCAACTGGTCCTGCTGGAGCTTGATCTTGATGGACGAATTGAGCGGCACCCCGGTGGTTTGGTTTCTATGATATGAAACGCCGTATAAATTCGACTTTCCAGATATATCGCCGTGGTGACTTTTCTAATGGTTCAAATCTTGCGCGGCTTGCCACGTGCGATTACTTTCTAATGGTTCAAATCTTGCGCGGCTTGCCACGTGCGATTACTTTCTAATGGTTCAAATCTTGCGCGGCTTGCCACGTGCGATTTAAACTGCTCCGGCGGATTGGTTTCTATGGTATAAACTAAATTTGACCCTACATAACCAAAAACCAATACTTTAGCAGGCACCCCTTGTCGAAAATCACTTCCCTTACCGATGAAGCGCTAATCGCGCTGGATGGTCTGCAAGACGCGGCCTACAATCTGGTATCGCCCAGCCTGCGCTTTGGGGTCACAGGCCTTTCGCGTGCGGGCAAGACCGTGTTTATTACCTCGCTGGTGCATAATCTCATTCACGGAGGCAAGCTGCCGCTGTTTTCGGCACAATCATCCGGGCGGCTGGCGCGGGCCTATCTGGAGCCACAGCCGGATGATAATGTGCCGCGTTTTCAATATGAGGATCATCTGAATTCGTTGCTGGAAGATCGCATCTGGCCGCAATCCACCCGTGCCATATCAGAATTGCGGCTGACGCTTGAATATGAATCGGCAAGCGCCTGGAACCGCACATTTGGGCGCGGCAAAATCTCGCTCGATATTGTCGATTATCCGGGAGAATGGCTGCTCGATCTGCCTTTGCTTGGAAAAACCTATGAACAATGGTCGCGTGAGGCCCTGGCCCTTTCGCGGCTGCCGGTTCGTGCGCCGCTGGCGAAAAAATGGCATGCAAGGCTTGGCAAAATCAACCCGAATGCTCACGAAGACGAGGCCATCGCTCGCGAGTTGGCGTCCCTGTTTACCGATTATCTGCGCGAATGCCGCAAGGACAATACGGCTCTTTCAACTTTACCGCCGGGGCGGTTTCTCATGCCCGGCGATCTGGAAGGCTCTCCTGCCCTTACCTTTGCACCGCTGGACCTTAGTGACGAGCAAACGGCCGAAAAGCAATCGCTACACGCGATGATGGCACGGCGGTATGAATCCTATAAATCCATCGTAGTAAAACCTTTCTTTCGCGAGCATTTTGCCCGCATTGACCGGCAAATTGTGCTGGTTGATGTTTTGCAGGCGCTCAATGCCGGGCCGGATGCGGTATCTGATCTGGAAAATGCCCTGCAAGATATATTGCAGTGTTTTCGTCCCGGTGGCGGTTCATGGCTTTCGACGCTGTTTTCCACCCGCACCGATAGGATTTTGTTTGCCGCGACCAAGGCGGATCATCTTCACCATGAAAATCATGACCGGCTGGAAGCTCTGCTTTCGCATCTGGTCGATGGGGCGGTGGAAAAGGCTAAATTTGCCGGGACAAAGGTCGATGTGGTGGCCTTGGCTGCAATCCGCGCCACCAGCGAGGCGGAACTGAAAGAGGGCAATGAGGTTCTGCCATTGATTGTCGGCACCCCGATGAAAGATGAAAAAATCGACGGTGAAATTTTCGACGGCGAAACTCAAACAGCAATTTTTCCGGGCGACCTGCCAAAAAACGCAAGAAATGCACTTTCCGATGCTGCGGCCGCGCGGACGGATTTAAACTTTGTGCGTTTTCGCCCGCCCCGGCTTGAGGAAACCAAGGAGGGTATCACCCTCTCGCTGCCGCATATTCGGCTGGACCGGGCACTTGAATTTCTGCTGGGGGATAAATTGCTATGAGCGATGATTTAATACCGCCCAGAAAACCCCGCGCCATTCGGCTGGATGAACCGCGGCAAGTGCCTTCATCTGCAAAAGAAAAAACCATACTAAGCCCGCGCAAACCACGGGCTGAAAAAGATATGAGCCTGCTTATTGCCGTTCCAGATGATGCCGCACAATCATTACCCGGCGATGAGCAGGACGCGATTGCCGACATGTTGACGCCAGCACCCGCATCAAAAATAAAACGCCGGTTTTCATTCGTCAAATTGCTGCTTACCGGGCTTGCCGCCCTCTTATCGCTTGCAGCAGCCCTTGCCATTGACCAGCTGGTTCGTGATCTGTTTGCCCGTAATGAGTGGCTTGGCTGGGTCTCGCTTGGATTGACCGTCATGGTTGTTCTGGCAGCAATGGGCATGGGTGCGCGCGAAATTCGCGGGCTGATGCGGGCCAGAAAAATCGAAAAATTTCGCCATATGGCGGCTGATACTCTTGAAAGCACCTCGCGCCAAACCGCCGGAAAACTGGTTGACGGGTTGATGGATCTGTATCAATCGCGACCGGACACGGCACGCGGGCGGGCCAAAATGGAAAACCTGCACGGTGAAATCATTGACGCGGTTGATCTGGTCAAACTTGCCGAACGCGATCTTGTTGGGCCGCTCGATCACAAAGCACGTGATTTGGTGATGAATGCGGCCAAGCGGGTGAGTGTGGTTACCGCGATTTCACCACGGGCGCTGGTTGATCTGGCCTATGTGGCCTATGAAAACTTGCGGCTTATTCGCCAATTATCCGAACTTTATGGCGGCAGACCAGGCACATTGGGGATTTGGAAGCTGGCTCGTAATGTCATTGCCCATCTGGCGGTTACCGGTTCCATCGCTGTTGGCGACAGTATTATCCAGCAATTTGTTGGCCAGGGACTTGCGGCAAAACTGTCATCGCGTTTAGGTGAAGGAGTGGTCAATGGGTTACTAACCGCGCGGGTGGGCATTTCCGCGATAGACCTTTGCAGACCCCTGCCATTTATTGCCCAGTCGCGCCCCGGCATTGGTGATTTCATGGGTGACCTGGTATCAGGCACCGCCTCAAAGAGATCTAAGTGATTTTCAAGAACCTCTTCAACAATACGACACATGCAAAATTTGCAACATATTGTGATGGTGATAAATCAGGGGCTATGCAGTAATGAAGGAATGCGTTAACTATTAAAGCGGATATTAGGATCAATTGTACAATTGAGATTTGTGAATAGGAATATTTATGTTCGGGTTTAGACTGGCCTCCTTCAGTGTTGTTTTGTTGCTGATCAGCGGGCTGACCTTGCCTTCACTTGCCAATGAACGCATTTATTTTAATTCAATTCAGGGCAAATGGTCTGGCCCCGGCAATATTGTTGCGGGCAAGTACAAAGGCACCCGTTTTACCTGTAACTTTACTGGCAAAAAACCAAAAACTGTTACGGGCATGAAAATTGATGGTAGCTGCCGGGTGGGCGTTTTTTCTCAACCCATGTCATTTGAAATTATCAAAAATGGTCGCAGCTATCGCGGCAAATTTTTGGATGGAGCAAAAGGCAAAGGTCTCGATATTGTTTCCGGCAAGTTGCGTGGCAACAAGCTTGTTGTTGGCATTAACCGAAAAAAGCTGAATGGCGCTATGGTTGCCAAATTAAATGGCAAAAACCAAATGAACATCACAATTTCAGTGCGAGTGGCAAAACAACTCATTCCAGTTATTGGCCTGACCTTGAACCGCAAAGCCGGTATTGTTAAAACCAGCGTTTCGGAATAAATCAGAGTTCTTGCGGCTTCCACCAGTCACCATCCTGTTCGATTTTTTCAATACCACTGCGGTCGGCGAGATCGCGCCAATGCGCAACATTCTCACCTTTAATCATAAGGTCCGGTGTAATTTCGGCCAATGGAATTAATACGAAAGCTCTTTGCAGCA
>JALSIJ010000005.1 GCA_026981655.1 Rhizobiaceae bacterium
TTACGGCACTGGAAAAAAGCGCGAATACTCCATTGTGATCGCTTTGCTCAATTTCTCCGTCAAACCTGTCACAATGGTCTTTGAACAACGCAAAATATTTGGACACATCAATCGGGTTGGTGTGGTCATCATTGCTGGTAGATTGGTTGTGGCAAACAATATCAGCGAACAATGCCGCCTGCAAAGTGCGTATGGTCTTGTTGCTTTTATCGTTCGCCATTTCGCTTTTAATACCTATTGCGCGGTTATCTGATTTACTAAACCTGACCATTTAACGCTTGCTCCCAAATTCCATTTAGGCCAGTTTTTCTGGCCAAAGTCTCGCCGACCACGGCGGTCGACCAAACTGTATTTTTTTTGTCTCGCCCAGGTTTTCCACAAGCGACGTGCGTGCATCCTGCCATTCGGATGCCAATATCCCTACGGTAATTACATCAAGATAGCTTCCGCCGGAAAACCAGCCCTTGCGTTTGGTGCCTTCGATCTTGAACCCGACAGTTCTGGTTAGTTTTTCTGTAGCCTGGTTATCCTCGCGATAATACGAGGTGATCCGGTTCAAGCGAAGTTGGTCGAATGCAAGGTCGAGTATTACGCCACAAACCAGCCGGGCAATTCCTTTCCGGCGCACTTCATCGGCCATAAAAAGGGCGAGAATAGCGTCGCCATTCACATAACTGATATTTTCGATACCTCCTATCCCAACCAGCTTTCCGGTTTGGTCTTCAATGCCGAACCAATATCCCTGGCGCGGCTCGCGGGTGCTTAAAACTTCTTTCCAGTTTTCTGCGACTATATTTGAATTTGTTGGAATTGGGGTATTGCGGTCAAAAATTGATAAATCTGCTAAATGTTCAAACCATTTTGAAACAATTTCGACGTCTTCTAAAATCATTGGACGCATACAATAATATTTTTGTTTATGAGTAGTCATATAATTTCCCGGCGCTGGAGCAATCGGCTACTCTTGTACCCTAGGATATTTTGCCGGCTTTGGTAAGTGACAGATTGCGAAGTAAAAAGCGTGGAATACAATGAATGTTGCGCGTATTTTTTAATGTATTCCTGAATTTTTTTGTCGTAGTCTGAATTGGCTGATCGTGTTTGCATCAATAATTGAATTCATTTTGCTAAAAATTGCAGCTAACCACTTGCGCTTTTTATAATCTGGGGTTACTTACAGCCCACACACAAAGGCGCGTTGAGCAAATTTTAGCTTGCCGCGCCTAAATGTCGTGCCAAAATATCTAGAAAAACTACCCGAATCAGGGTGTTTCTTTGAAAGAATGTGAGCGAAATGGCTAGCAAAACCAATCCTTTAACATTTCTACAGCAAGTGCGGGCGGAAGTCACCAAGGTCGTTTGGCCAAGCCGTAAGGAGACCATGATTACAACTGTGATGGTTTTGATTATGGTGTTTGTCGCTGCAATATTCTTTTTAGCGGTAGATCAGGTGTTGGGATTCGGTATCGGGTTAGTGCTCGGTTCAGGCAGTTAAGTTTCTAACGACGGAATAAAATTTCATGGCGATGCGCTGGTATATAATTCATGCCTATTCTAATTTTGAGAAGAAGGTGGCTGAATCAATTGAAGAGCAGGTTCGGCAAAAAGGGCTGGAGCATCTGGTTGAGAAAATACTGGTGCCGCTTGAAAAGGTTGTTGAAGTGCGCCGTGGGCGCAAGGTGGATGCGGAGCGTAAATTTTTCCCAGGCTACGTGTTGGCCCGGATGGAAATGACCGATCAGGCTTATCATCTGATTAAGAACACGCCCAAAGTCACTGGCTTTCTTGGTTCTGATAATAAACCAATGCCAATTACCGACAAGGAAGCTGATCGTATTCTCAATCAGGTTCAAGAGGGTGTGGATCGTCCTAAACCGTCGATCATGTTTGAGATTGGTGAAAATGTTCGGGTATCTGATGGCCCATTCGCTTCGTTTAACGGTGTTGTTGAAGAGGTTGATGAGGAACGCGCCCGTCTGAAAGTTGAAGTTTCGATCTTTGGTCGCGCAACACCGGTCGATCTGGAATATGGACAAGTCGAAAAAGTTTAGTTATATGCCGGCAAATTAGCGCGGGTTTTGAATTTTTGGCCGGATTATTGATGGCTGAATTGTTGAGGTTGGAGCGCTTAATCGCGGTTTGATTTTGATATTGTGGGAGGTGGCAGGACTTTTGCCGGTCTGATGCGCCGAACCACAAACTGCACCGCTGGCCTATCTGTTTGATATGCTGGTAAACACATAACAGCCGATTGCGCATTTGTTCATCGGCAAGCTGTAAGGCAGAAATGTAATGGCTAAAAAAATACAGGGATACCTGAAACTTCAGGTGCCTGCGGGGAGTGCTTCGCCTTCACCGCCAATCGGTCCGGCGCTCGGTCAGCGCGGTCTGAATATTATGGAATTTTGTAAGGCGTTCAATGCGGCGACGCAGGAAATGGAAAAGGGCTCACCGGTTCCGGTGACGATTACTATTTTCCAGGACAAGTCTTTTTCCTTCAAAATGAAAACGCCACCGGCATCGTTCCTTTTGCGGAAAGCTGCAAAATTGAAAAAGGGCAGTTCTACTCCGGGTCGCGAGGGTGCAGGTTCTGTTACCCGTGCGCAGGTTAAGGAAATTGCCGAGATTAAAATGAAAGATTTAAATGCCAACGATATCGATGCAGCAATGCTGATGATTGAAGGCTCTGCCCGTTCTATGGGCCTGACGGTGGAGGGCTGATTGGATGGCTAGTAAAGGAAAACGGATTACTGAAGGCCGTGGCCTTATTGATCGTAATAAAACCTATGGTCTTGGTGATGCGGTTGCTATTATGAAGAAAGCAGCGACTGCAAAATTCGACGAGACCATTGAAATTGCCATTAATCTTGGGGTTGATCCACGCCATGCGGACCAGATGGTTCGCGGTGTTGTGCAATTGCCAAATGGTTCTGGCCGTAATGTGCGGGTAGCCGTATTTGCGCGTGATGCGAAAGCTGATGAGGCAAAAGCTGCCGGTGCAGACATTGTTGGCGCTGAGGACTTGCTGGAAATTGTGCAGGGCGGAACCGTTGATTTTGATCGCTGTATTGCAACACCGGATATGATGCCGCTTGTTGGTCGTCTTGGTAAGATCCTGGGACCGCGCGGCATGATGCCGAACCCAAAAGTTGGCACGGTTACGCCTGATGTGGCGACTGCTGTTAAAGCTGCCAAGGGTGGCGCTGTTGAGTTCCGTGTTGAAAAAGCAGGCATTATTCATGTCGGCGTTGGCAAGGCGAGCTTTGAGCCGAGTGCTATTGAGGAAAATATCAAGGCGCTGGTTGGTGCGGTACAAAAAGCCAAGCCAAGTGGTGCAAAGGGTAACTACATTCAAAAAGTTGCGCTTTCCTCGACTATGGGGCCTGGCATTAAAATTGATCCTGCTTCCGCACTGGAGGCATAAACTAATACATTAAGCCATTGGTTCAAGCCGATGGTTTATCTAATTCTTCAGCTCTTCCGATTTATTTGGTGGAGCTGAAAAATAACCAGGGAGGAGCGTTTCCAATCTGGTTTCCTGTCCAAGACTGCAGGCGGCTTGCCTTAATACAAAAAGCCTGCACAGATGGTGTGAAAGTTAGACAAAAGGGCTTTGGCCCGGGCGTTTGGTTTGAACTGTTACTGCCTTGCACGGTGTTTCTCGATTTAGAGATTGCGGTACGCAAGGGGGCGGGAACCTCGAGCGTCGTTAGGTGGACCTAATTGGGTTCAAATGACGGCAAAGGCAAACCGATGGCATAATCGAGCAATCGAATATTCCATCAATTGGAGTGAAAGAGTGGATAGAGCGGAAAAAAGCGAATTCGTAACTCAAATGAACGGTGTTTTTAAAGATACCGGTTCGATCGTTGTTGCGCATTATGCCGGTCTGACTGTTGCTGATATGACCGCATTGCGCGGTCAGATGAAGGATGCAGGCGGAACGGTAAAGGTCGCAAAAAACCGTCTTGCAAAAATCGCTCTTAAAGGCACCGATGCCGAGCATATATCTGATCTGTTTACGGGTCAGACAGTGATCGCCTATTCAGACGATCCGGTTGCGGCACCGAAAGTGACTATGGCATTTGCCAAGAAGAACGAAAAACTCGTTGTTCTGGGTGGTGCGATGGGCGCAACAAACCTTGATGTGAATGGTGTGAAGCAGCTTGCTTCGCTACCATCACTTGATGAACTGCGTGGTAAGCTTGTTGGTATGATTCAAACACCAGCCAGCCGTATCGCACAAGTTGTCAACGCACCAGCGGGCGCAGTTGCCCGTGTGATCGGGGCTTATGCCAATAAGAACGAAGACGCGTAAGACATATTCTAGATAATCTCTGAACGAAAAGTTCAAACTAACTAAGGAAATACAAAATGGCTGATCTGGCTAAAATCGTAGAAGATCTTTCTGCACTGACTGTTATGGAAGCTGCTGAGCTTTCAAAAATGCTTGAAGAATCATGGGGCGTATCTGCAGCGGCTCCTGTTGCTGCTGCCGCTGCCGGTGGTGCTCCTGCAGAAGCTGCAGAAGAAAAAACTGAATTTGATGTTATTCTGACTGCATTTGGTGAGAAGAAAATCAACGTCATTAAAGAAGTTCGTGGCATTACCGGCCTTGGTCTTAAGGAAGCAAAAGAGCTTGTTGAAGCTGCTCCTAAAGCCATCAAGGAAGGTATTTCCAAGGGCGAAGCAGAAGAAGTCGTCAAGAAGCTTGTTGATGCTGGCGCTACTGCTGAAGTCAAGTAATTCTGTTTGTCACTGATCGTTCGCGATCGGCGACAATGCACTTAAAAATTGTGACCTCGGGTGGAAATTTCTGCCCGGGGTCACAGGCTAAATCGAGTAAATTGGATCTATTGATCAAATTTACATTTCGTGTGGTCTGTATTGGGAAACAGGTGTCCTGAAAATCCGGTTGAATAGGATTTTTTGGCGACAGGTTTCGCAAAATGCAGTCGACAACGGCACCTTCAGGACCTTCGTGTCCTGTATGACACTTTGATAGGAGCGAGCATGGCTCAGACCCATATTTTTAATGGTCGTAAACGCGTAAGAAAAGTATTCGGACACATTACTGAAGTGGCAGAAATGCCAAACCTCATTGAGGTTCAACGTGCTTCATATGATAATTTCCTGATTATGGAAGAACCGGAAGGCGGACGTGGAGATGAAGGTCTTCAGGCTGTATTCCAGTCAGTGTTTCCAATTTCAGATTTTACCGGTGCTGCGATGCTGGAATTCGTTTCCTACGAATTTGAGCCGCCGAAATATGATGTTGAGGAATGTCGCCAGCGCGATATGACCTATGCTGCACCTTTGAAGGTGACATTGCGGTTGATCGTATTTGATATTGACGAAGAAACCGGCGCGAAGTCTGTTAAAGATATTAAAGAGCAAGACGTTTATATGGGCGACATGCCTTTGATGACCGGCAATGGTACTTTTGTGATCAACGGAACGGAACGGGTTATCGTATCACAGATGCATCGTTCTCCTGGTGTGTTCTTTGACCATGACAAGGGCAAAACCCATTCAAGCGGCAAATTACTGTTTGCTTCACGCGTGATCCCTTATCGTGGTTCATGGCTTGATATTGAGTTTGATGCAAAAGACATTGTTTATGCCCGTATCGACCGCCGCCGTAAACTGCCTGTAACATCATTGTTGATGTCGCTTGGCATGGATGGCGAAGAAATTTTGTCAACTTTCTACAATTCTTTCACCGTGAAGAAAGACAAGAAGACAGATGGATGGCGCATGCCATTTATTGCCGAACGCCATACATCAACCAAGCCAATGCTGGATGTGGTTGATGCTGATACTGGTAAGGTGATTATTGAAGCCAATAAAAAGGTAACAGCTCGGATTCTGAAAGGGGTCGCTGAAGCAGGCACAAAAGAAATAAGTGTGGATGTTGATCAAATTTACGGACAGTACCTTGCAGAAGACATAGTAAATCTGGAAACCGGCGAAATCTATTATGAGGCTGGTGATGAGCTTGATGAGGCTTCAATTGAAGCGTTGCTTGAGGCCGGTTACACTGAGTTGTCGGTACTTGATATCGATCATATTAATATCGGTGCCTATATCCGCAACACTTTAAACGTCGACAAAAATGACAATCGTCAGGATGCTTTGTTCGATATTTATCGTGTCATGCGCCCGGGTGAACCGCCAACAATCGAAACTGCGGAAGCAATGTTCCAGTCATTGTTCTTTGACCGCGAGCGTTATGATCTTTCAGCCGTTGGCCGCGTGAAAATGAACATGCGGCTTGATCTCGATGTGGAAGACACGGTGCGGGTGCTGCGCAAGGATGATATCCTTGAGGTGGTTAAAACACTGGTTAACCTGCGCGATGGTCGTGGCGAAATTGATGATATTGACAACCTTGGCAATCGCCGGGTTCGTTCAGTTGGCGAATTGATGGAAAATCAATATCGCGTTGGTCTGCTTCGCATGGAGCGAGCGATCAAGGAACGTATGTCGTCGATTGAAATCGATACGGTAATGCCGCAGGATTTGATCAATGCCAAACCGGCAGCTGCAGCGGTTCGTGAATTCTTTGGTTCCTCGCAATTGTCCCAATTTATGGACCAAACCAACCCACTTTCAGAAATTACCCACAAACGGCGTCTTTCAGCGCTTGGGCCGGGTGGTCTGACACGCGAACGGGCGGGCTTTGAGGTGCGTGATGTGCATCCAACCCATTACGGTCGTATTTGTCCGATTGAAACACCCGAAGGACCAAATATTGGTCTTATCAACTCGCTAGCAACCTTTGCCCGGATCAATAAATATGGCTTCATTGAAAGTCCTTACCGTAAGGTAGTTGATGGCAAGGTAACCCGTGAAGTTGTCTATCTTTCCGCAATGGAGGAGGCAAAGTACACGGTTGCACAGGCCAATGCTGATTTGGATAAGGATTTCGGCTTCATCAATGATTTCGTTATCTGTCGTCATGCGGGTGATGTGGTTTCGATTTCCAAAAACGCCGTTGATTTGATGGACGTTTCGCCAAAACAGCTGGTATCAGTTGCGGCAGCGCTTATTCCATTCCTCGAAAACGATGATGCGAACCGCGCCCTTATGGGGTCCAACATGATGCGTCAGGCCGTGCCGTTGG
>JALSIJ010000006.1 GCA_026981655.1 Rhizobiaceae bacterium
AGGTGACGGTATCGTCGGTGAGGAACACGACAATGTAGCGTCAAAATCCGGCTTCACCTGGGTGATAGACCCGATTGACGGCACCGCCAATTTTGTCCGTGGTATTCCCGCATGGTGCGTGGTCTTGGCCTGCGTACAAGACGCCGAAATCAAAATCGGCGTGATCAATGATCCAGTACACGAGGAAACCTATTCAGCCGCCTTGGGCAACGGTGCTTTTCTCAACGGCAAGCCAATGAAGGTTGCTGAAACCAAAGGCCTGCACGATGGCTCAATTGCCATCTCCTATTCACCCCGCAGCGGCATGGAGCCGATTCTGCGCTTTATGAAACTCTTGTCGGAAGAACGCGGCGCCTTCGTGCGCATTGCATCCGGTGCGCTCTCGCTGGCCTATGTGGCAGCGGGCCGCGTCAACGGCTTTGCCGAACACCACATGAATGCCTGGGATTGTTTGGCCGGCCAATTGCTGATCAAGGAAGCAGGCGGAAAAATCGAGGCACAGAATGCCGACGACATGCTGGTCAATGGCGGCCGCGTCATCGGCGCCTCGCCAGTGATTTTCGACCGTATTGTTGAAATGGCCGATGCAAGTTTTGGATAAACATCAACCCGCGAAATAATACCCCCGCCAGAAAACAACTGACGGGGGTTAACAACAAAAATTATGCAGCAGCAGTATAAAGCCTGTCCTGCACAAAATATGTACCCTTAAGCTGGTGCAGGAATTTGGCAGTCGCCAAAACGCCCAGATCAACCAGCGGTTCAATCAGCACAACCAGCATATAAGCAGAGCCAAATGAGGCGATCTGCGCAAGGTTTTCCGCACCAAAGCCATGCCCGTATAGCGCCCAGAAGGCGACCCACATAACAATACCACCCTGATAGGCGGCCGATAGCGCAAGTGCCTGAGAATATTGCACATCCTTATAGGCGGTATTTGCTGGAATAATTTTCTTTGCAATCAGGCTCATCGCGAAAAGCGGCACAAGCAAAGTGGTGACATTCATCCCATATTGCGGTAAATCACCAGGCGCAAAGAACAGGCTTTGAATGAGCAGCCCGGCAGCAAGACCAAAGGCAGCCGGCCCTACTCCAAAAATCAAGAACAGTGTTGAACCCAAAATCAGATGAACTTCTGAAACACCCACCGGTTGGTGGGGAAACAGTTCAAAAAATGAATAGACCAGCCCGGTGGCCAAAATACTGCGAACCGCCAATGCGGCAATATTATCGCCATTTTTAACGGTATCCACCGCCATTTTTACGCCCAGCCCTGCGGCTCCGACAGCTGTTGCGTAGCTTAGAGCAATTTTTGCGCCATCAACGACGCCTGGTTCTATATGCATGTTTATTCCTTTTCAGCACCCATCGTGCAATTTGGCGCTTTTGGCACCGGTTTACGTTTTTACAGGCAGGTCTCCTGACTCGCGCTTCATCACCCACAATCGCCTTCCCGGAACAACCCAGTGGCTCAGTGAAAGGGGCTCACGCTCACAGTTGCGAGGGCAGTCACGGATCAGGCGCAATACAGCTCTTCCCTACCGTGTTCCCTTTTAATCCAGAAGGCTTTGCCTTCATGGAACCCGTATAGTTTTGATATAATATCTGGAGAATAAATACAACAAACAAGGCCGACAATTAATGTCGCATGGTGTTGAATTTCATACTCAATCACCCCTCAGGCAACAACACCGGACCGGGTTCGCGGAATTTCAGGTAAACAGTATCACCCACCGGCAGGTCCGCATTCATTTCGGTTGAAATCACAAAAATTTCTGCAAACTCGCCCTTGACCAGATATTCCATATGATTGCCCACATAGGTGGATTTCATCAGTTTGACAGGGATAGAGTGGGAAACCTTCCTGGCCGAAAGCGCAATACGCCCCGGTCGCACCGCCAATTTGGCACTGCCCGCACCAAGCCCGCGTGCGGCGAGTTTGAGATCAATCGAACCAATGTTCACCTCAGCAATTTCATCTTCAACCTTGCTTATCGTGCAAGGGAGCAGATTGGCCTCGCCAATGAAATCCGCGACAAAGGCATCGGCTGGCCGGTCGTAGAGATCACGCGGGGTGCCCTCCTGTGCAATCTCCGCATTGCGCATGACAATAATGCGATCAGAAACAGCCAGCGCCTCTTCCTGGTCGTGGGTCACATAAACCACTGTCAGCCCAAGGTTTTGCTGAATGTCGCGAATTTCCTCACGCACCTGACGGCGTAGTTTGGCATCCAGATTAGAAAGCGGTTCATCAAACAACAGCACTTGAGGTTCCAGCACCAATGCGCGCGCCACGGCAACCCGTTGTTGCTGCCCACCGGAAAGTTCGCTCGGCAGTCGCGCATCATAGCCCTTCAGACCAACAAGCTCTAGACCCGCCATCATTTTTTCTTTGGTATCAGTTTTACTTAAGCCCGATAATTTAAGACCGTAGGAGACATTTTCGCCGACCGTCATATGAGGAAACAGCGCGTAGGACTGGAAAACCATCGAGACATCACGGTCGGTTGCAGGCAATTTGGTTACATCCTGATCACCGATCAAAATACGGCCCTCACTGACCATTTCAAGCCCGGCAATCATCCTCAATGTGGTGGTTTTACCGCAGCCAGAAGGCCCAAGCAGGGTAACCAGTGTTCCGGCCTCAATGGTAAGTGAAACCTTGTCCACCGCCTTCACTGTGCCACCATAGATTTTGGTAACATTTTCAAATGTTACCGACGAAGCGTTGCTTTTGATTTTTGTGTTCATATTGAGCTCAACCGGGTTTTGCCAGATTTCAAAATAAGCAGTTGCAGAATGCCAACGGCCGCGAGCATGACGAAAATCAACACAGTCGAATAGGCAATCGCCAGCCCGTAATCATTGTTCTCTACCCGTCCGATAATATATGCGGTTGCCATATTATATTCCGCACTTACCAAAAAGATCACTGCACTTATCGCTGTCATGGCACGTACAAAGGAATAAACCACGGCCGCCAGAATAGCCGGACGCAGAAGCGGTAAAATAATCGAACGGAATGTTTGCCACGCATTGGCCCCAAGCGTCAGCGACGCCTCATCGAGGCTCTTGTCCAGTTGCGCCATCGAGGCAACACCGGCCCGCACACCTACCGGCATATTGCGGAAAATAAAACTCAATACCAATATCACCCCGGTGCCGGTAAGTTCAATCGGCGGCACGTTAAAGGCCAGAATATAAGACACCCCGATCACCGTGCCGGGAATGGCAAAGGATAGCATGGTGCCAAATTCAAACGCACTTTTGCCGGAAAAACTTTGCCTAACCAGAAGGTAGGCGGTTACCAGCCCAAGCATTGCAGTGAGCGGCGCTGCGATTGCAGCAATCTGGATAGTCGTCCAGAAGGAATTCCACGCAGAACCAACCCACAAGATGCCGTTCTCCGTCCATTTTATACCAAAAGCATCAATATAATGGCGGAAGGTCAAATTATTCTTCAAACCCCAGACCTCAACAAAACTGCCATAAATAATCATGCAATAAATGACAATTGTCATGAATGTCCAAATCGCGGCAATGGTATAAACCGGCCATTTAAGCCTGCGTGGCAATAACGGGTGCGCGCCACCATCGCCCTTGCCCGTATTGGCCGCATAGGATTTTTTACCCAGCCATTTGCGTTGCGCAAAAAATGCACCCAGCGTGAAGGTCAACAATACTATTGCCAGCACAGCGGCGCGGCCCTGATCGTTTTGCGCACCCACAATAGAAAAGAAAATCTCGGTGGAAAGCACATCATAATTGCCACCAAGCACCAGCGGATTGCCAAAATCGGCCATCGATTCAATAAAACCAAGCAGGAACGCATTGGCCAGCCCCGGTCGCATCAACGGCCAGGTTACGGTTTTAAACGTCGTCCAGCGGTCGGCCCGCAAGGTTTGGGCCGCCTCCTCCATAGAAGGAGAAACCCCTTCAACCACCCCGATCAGTACCAGAAATGCAATTGGCGTATAAGCAAGCGTTTGGGCAATCACAATACCCGGCAGACCGTATATCCAGCGCGTTGGCGTAAGACCAAAGACATCAGCAACAAACTGGGTTATCGAACCGGAAAGGCCAAAAAGCAATATGATCGCAAGACCAATCACAAAAGGCGGTGTGATAATGGGAAGAACAGTGAGCGCCCTGAGCAAACGGCTGTATTTAAAGCCGGAGCGGGTGGCTACAAGCGCATAAACCAGCCCCAGTAAAGTGGTTGATATGCCGACAATAACCCCAAGCACCAGCGAATTCCAGGCAACACCACAAGACACATTGGCGCTAAGGCACCCAAGCCCCCAGATCTTCCGGTCCGTGAACTTTTCCATAAAAATAAAGATGGAATAAGCCCCATCATTATCGCGCAGCGCGCCGGCCAACATACCAACAATCGGAAAAAATATGAATATACCGACAATGGCAACAACAAAGCCGATAGAACTTACAACAAATATATCACCATTCACCGCACCACGTGCTGCTGCACCGATTGTGATCATAAACAGGAAACAGGCGGCCAAAAGCATGGCGCCATATCCAAGACCAAATTGCCGATCGCCCAACGGGCCAAACATGTCTTCAAATATGCCGAACTGCCAGCCTTTGATGCCAATGGCGAAGCCCTGCAACAACAGCCATGAAAGACCGCCAATGCCGCTGATCAGTAAGATTTTTGCAAAAAGAGGGTCAGTTTTATGCCGGCCCAATACGAGCAATGGCAGTGCCAAAAACAGCGCCAATGGCGCCAGCCAGAGCTTAATCCCCTGCCCTAACAGGAACGCTGCCGACGCATAATCACTATCAAACGGATAGCCATCGACCAGCCATTCAAAACTCCAAAACCCGTCTTCCTGCACATACCACGGCAGCAGAAAAAACCCGACCATACCAATACAAAGCCAAAGCAACACAACCCTGTTTGTACCGGTACCGGCTGAACCTCTGGAAATCTGCGCTGTAATATCGGTCAAGAATTATGCCTGAAATATAGGGCCTGGATAAAATCTCGCGGTGATAAGGCCGCATTCGCCATTACCTCGCCTTGCAAGGCTATGACGGATTTTAAACGGAGGCTTCCAACTTAAGTGGAAACCTCCGGGTCTTGATTGAAAAGGTAATAGCGTAGCCTTACTGCGGCAGAACTTTCACTTCATCGTCCCACTTTTTCAGCAAACGCTTGCGCTCTGCGGAGGAGCCGTATTTTTTGAAGTCGTAATCAATCAGCTTGATGGTTGAAAGATCAGGAGCCGATGGAGAGCTTTTTGCACCCTTGTTAGACATAACCTGAAAGGCTTTCACTTCCAATGAACGTGATTGCACATCGGCGCTCAGCGCCCAGTCGTAGAATTTCTTGCCATTATCCAGATTGCGACCGCCTTTAATCAGGCTCATAGAGCCGATTTCATAACCAGTACCTTCACAAGGTGCCACAACCTTAATCGGGAAACCTGACACAGCCTGCTTCACCGCATCATGCATAAACACAATACCGATGGTATTTTCACCACGCGCCGCCGCCTTGATCGGAGCAGAACCGGATTTTGTGTAATTGTTGATGTTTTTATGCAGGCCCTTCATGAACTCAAAGCCCTTATCCTCACCAAATAGCTGCACAATTGTTGCAAGGGTGGTGTATGCGGTTCCCGATGAATTCGGGTTGGCCATTTGCACATGGCCTTTATATTCCGGCTTCAGCAAATCCTTCCAGCATTTTGGCTCGGGCAGGTTGTTCTTCTTCAGCAGTTCGGTGTTATAGCCATAGCCAAGCGCTCCGGAATAAATGCCGATAGTCTTGTCACCGGCTGATTTTGCTTGCGAAATCGCCCAGGAGTTCAATTCACCGCGCATGGGTGAGACATAAGGCTCAGTCAAACCTTCTTCAGCGGCTTGAAGATGTGGATCACCCGTACCACCCCACCAGACATCACCCTTCGGATTGGCGGATTCTGCCTTGATTTGGGCGAAAGTCTCACCAGAGCTTTTGCGTGTCATATTGACCTTGATACCGGAAGCCTCTTCAAAACCCTTGGCCATCAACTGGCACCAGTCTTCCTGTGCACTGCAATAAAGCGTCATTTTTTCTTTCGCCTGCGCGCCCATAGAAGACATCGCACTCAGCGCCACGCCTGCGGCCAGTATCATCATTAGTTTTTTCATATTACTCTCCCTTTTTTCTTTCGCTTTTAAATCGATTAGCTTTAGTTAATCTCAATATCAGAATTGCAAGAATTTTCAATCTTTTTGTCACAAAACTGTCATATTCAAGTTCGTTTTCTTTCACATATTGAAGTATTGTAACGCGGAAGCTCTTCTGAAACCAATGATTGGATCAGCCCAAATGTCGAAAACCGCACATGAAATCAAACATATTGTATTCGACGTTGGCCGGGTTCTAATCCATTGGGACCCTGAAATTCCATTCCTCCATCTGATCCCAGACGAGGTGGAAAGGCAGCATTTTTTGGCCAATATCTGCTCTCCCAAATGGAACCTGGAACAGGACCGTGGCCGTTCATGGGCTGATGCCGAAGATATTTTGATCAAACAGCACCCGGATAAAAAACTTCAAATTCGCGGGTTTAGAAAACACTGGATAGAGATGATTTATGGCGCGTTGGATGACAGCGTGGTAATTATGAAGCACCTGGTTGACCAGGGCATGGATGTAACCCTTTTGACCAATTTTAATCAGGAGACCTTTCCACTGGCAAAGGAAAAATTTCCTTTTTTAAAACTGCCGCGCGGCGAAACGGTTTCCGGCGAAATTGGCCTGATCAAGCCGGATCTGGAAATCTATCAACACCACACAAAGACCCACGGACTTGATCCGCAAGCCTGTCTGTTTTTCGACGACAGCCAAAAAAATGTTGATGGTGCACGCGCTACCGGTTGGCAGGCAGAACTGTTTACCAGCCCCGCCCAAATGCGCGCCGATTTAGAAAAACATGGGGTGGCTCAAGTTGCACGTTGAGCAACGCGAAGCACAAAACTTGAGCCGTTAGAAAGAGCCGATTAGCCGTGAG
>JALSIJ010000007.1 GCA_026981655.1 Rhizobiaceae bacterium
CCTGCGACCTCATCCATATTGGTAAGGTCGGCCTGCACAACGCCGGCGCGCCCGCCATTTTGGGTTATTTGGGCGGCAAGCGCATCGGCCTCGCTGGTAGAGTTGTGGCAGTGAATGGCCACGCCATAGCCGTTGGCCGCGAGATTTTCGACAATTGCACGGCCTATTCGTTTGGCACCACCGGTGACAAGAACGCATTTATCCAGATTTTCCAATATTCCCTCAAACTATTTATTTGTCGGGCGTTGGCCCCAATTCAAACTTGTGGTTTTAGCTCATCATAAGCGGCAAATTGTGCCGCAAAATCTGACTGCCATTTCACCAGATTGTCGCGGCCCTCTTGCCATTTGCCCTCATAACGCAAATCAAGATAGCCCAGCAATCCGGCAAGTGCAAAATGCCCGGCATAAAGCTCGCCCGAAAGCGAAGGGCAATTCTTGTTTAAGTGGTCGAGCCCGCGGCTAACCTTTTCCCATTGGCGGTCAAACCACGGTTGGTGAATTTTTTCTTCCGGCCGCATGCGCAATTCATATTGAGCTGCAACCGCACAATCGGAAAGCCCATCGGCAAGTGATTCGAGCAGCTCTGCATCCAGTAAAGCCTCACCATCGGCAGGAAACAGTTTGCCACCTGACTTGCGGTCAATTTCGCGCATGATGACCTTGCTGTCATAGATACCCTGGCCGTTATCGAGAACAAGGCAGGGAATTTTGCCAAGCGGGTTGGCCGCAAGCAATTCGTCCTGCTGGTTTGCCGCATCAACCTGCTCATAATCAAGTGAAACGCCAATATGGCGCGCGGCCATGCGAACCTTCGCAACAAAGGGCGATGCCGGAGAAAAGAGCAGTTTCATCGTGTTTCCAATCAATTGCCAAATCAGTTTGCTGAATAAGTTTGTATCCAGTCTTTGACATTCTTACCAGTCGCACAGGATTTTCGATAGCTGAATTCCAGCATCTTCACCGTAAAGTCATTCCATTTCCAGCGCCCGTAAGTGCCACAGGCACCGCCCCAGCGGCTCAAGGTTTTGTGGATAATTTCGCCTGTTTCAACGTTGAGTTTTACCCCGCGCAGAATATCGGTGCCAACCCAGCCAAGTTTTGGCGTGTATAGCGAGAACAATAGCGGACGGATGCCGCCAATTTCACCGGTTTCAAACAAATAAACCCGAAAGGTTACATCATCGTGGCTGCTGGACGTGCAGGGCAGGGCATAGAGCCTTGCCACATTTGATAAAACAGCAATGATCGGCTTGGGACCTTTGATGGTTTCCATCGCCTCGCAGTCGCTGGTGCGATAATGGGTGTCCAGCAACATATCGGGCAATGGTTCTTCTGCCCGCAATGGAAAGATTGAAAACAGTAAAACACCCAGCGTTAATCCAAAACGCAAAAAGGATTTTTTGTTCATTGACTGGCCCTCACCGGTGGCATGATTATTTTTTGTTTGCGACAGGATTGCCGATCGACTTCCTTGCAGGGGCGAAACTCAAGCGATTTTGAAAAGCAGATACGCACCTCTTTTAACCGACGTTTGCCACAGGTAACGGCAATTGCATTATTCGCCAACCCCGGATTTTCGGTCTGGAATGCCCGTTCAACCGCAGCTGGAGAAACAGTCAGATATTTGTTGTTCAGCCGATATTGGGCCGGAAATCTGATTTTTTCATAGGCGGCTCGCAACTTGGCGAAATAATCTTTTTGGTTCAGGCCAGAGCAGGTGCCGTGTTTTTTCCATTGATGCCGGATTAAGCCCTGTCCCGGCATAATGTCGAGCATGGAATTTGCCAACCGACCTGGAACATTTTCATTATTCCTGTCGCAAAACGAAGGCCAGCCTTTTTCATATTGCGGCCAAAGCCCATGTACGATGAAGGAAAAAAACCGCTGGCCACCGCATTGGTAATTTGCTTGGTCTTTTTTGGTGGCACAAAAACTAGGCGACCAGGAAAGCGCCAGCACGTAAAAATCAAAGCCGGTTTCTGAATTTGAAACTTTGCCGGTCTTGCGTCCTGCAGGGTTTGGTTGTTTTGACTGTTTGGTTGCTGACTGGCCATTTGGTAACGGGCGCGGCTCGTCTTCAAACAGGCTGTCGGGATTATACCAGACCCAGATAGCGGCCGTAATCAGCAGAAAAATACCGCCCCACTGCCTGATTTTTGGTGAAAATTTATCAAACAACGGTGCGTTTTCCTAAAATAAGGGCTTTAGGCTTTAGCGGCGCAATACCCGGCATGAACCGCCATAGACCATCCAGCGGTCGAGACCGGGAATGCAAAATTCGACATTCCAGCCAATGCTGGCAAAGCCCTGCCTTTGTTCAATCAGATAATGAACCACTGGCTGGCGACCATTGGAAAGTTCCGCGTGCGCCCTGCAATATCGGCGGTTGATCTGCCGCTCTCCACCGGCAAGGGTTTGTCGCTCGCGCGCATTGTAAATGTTGTCCAGTTCGATGCCGCGTTGCCATGTGCGGTTTTCGGCCCGGTTATGACGGCGGACGATTTTACTCAGAACTTTTGTATCATCGCATTGCGGGAAGGATTCAAGCCCGCCTGCCTGGGCAGAGTAGCTGCCAGCCAGAATGACTGTGGACGATAGAAGCGCAATTAAATGTTTCATGGGAAAATTGTCCGTAATTTCTGCGGCCGATTCAATTGTTGCGCGAGGGTATCACTCAATTTGCCTGTAGGGAACCCTCCCAAAGTTCAAATCGCACGTGTTTACGCGCAAGATTTGAACCATCTAACAAAGTAATCGCACGTGTTTACGCGCAAGATTTGAACCATCTAACAAAGTAATCGCACGTGTTTACGCGCAAGATTTGAACCATCTAGCAAAGCAATCGCACGTGTTTAGTTTCAAGTCGCACGTAGAGCGAAGCGATGCGCAAGACTTGAGCATATAACTATGCAAGACTTGAGCATAAAACTATGCAAGACTTGAGCATTGTAAATACCCTATTCGCCGTTTAACCAGCTCAGTTTGTATCCGCTGCCAATGCCCTGATGCATCAGTTTTGCGAGCCACGGCATCAGCCGCGATAACTCGTCATAAAGGGTGTAAGGCGGATTGACGATGATCAGCCCGCAGCCATTTAATCCACTATCACTGGATGGGCGACGGATATGCAGTTCAACCCGAAGTGTTTTTGCAATATCGAGTTGTTTGATATTAGTGGCAAAGTCTTCGGTGGTTCGGTGATGTTTGACCGGATACCAAAGGCAATAGGTTCCGGTGGCCCACTTTTTATGTGCCTCAGCAAGCCCCTGCTGCAGTTTTTCAAATTCATCGGTCTCTTCAAAGGGCGGATCAACCAGCACCAGACCGCGTTTTTCCTTAGGGGGCAGATGCCCGCCAAGTGCCAGCCAGCCATCCAGCTCGTTTACCCGTACCTGATAGTCGCCAGCAAAAAGTTTGCGCAATTGCGCAACGTCGCTCGGGTGCAGTTCTGTCAACGAAAGCCGATCTTGTTTTCGCAGCAATTTGCGCGCGATCAAAGGCGACCCCGGATAGAAGGATAGCAGCTTTTTATTCGGACTTATTTCCATCAATCCCAAGTAAGGAGCGAGCAGTTTGGAAATATCCTCAGGAATTTCAGCATTGATAATCCGGCCAATACCATCGCGCCATTCGCCGGTTTTCGCAGCCTCTTCACTGGTAAGATCGTAGCGGCCAATTCCGGCGTGTGTATCCATCACCCGAAACGCCTTGTCTTTGCGTTGCAGGTGAATAATGATGCGGGAAAGAACGATGTGTTTGAGCACATCTGCGAAATTTCCCGCGTGATAGGCATGGCGATAATTCATAAACCCTCTCAACCATGCAGCATGAAGTTTCGCAACCAATAATCTTTAATCACAGGTACATTCTTGATGAACATCCCCCAAAATACAGGCTCAGAGCATATCGAAATTGGCCACAGCGCTTGCCCGCATGATTGCCCATCAACCTGCGCGCTGGATGTGGAGATTATTGATGGTAAACGTATCGGCCGATTGCGCGGCTCAAAAGACAATGATTATACCGATGGGGTGATTTGCGCCAAGGTAGCACGCTATTCTGAACGTATTCACCACCCGGACCGGCTGTTGAAACCGCTAAAGCGCAAGGGAGAAAAAGCCGGAGGCGAATGGCAGGATATTTCATGGCCAGATGCGCTGGATGAAATTGCCGAGGCTTTTATTGCAGCCGAAAAACGCTATGGCAGCGAAACCGTATGGCCTTATTTTTACGCGGGCACGATGGGGCTGGTGCAGCGAGATTCGATTGAACGCCTGCGCCATGCCAAACGCTATTCAGGTTTTTTCGGCTCTATTTGCGTTAATCCGGCATGGACCGGGTTTTCGGCAGGCACCGGCGCGATCAAAGGGCCAGACCCACGCGAAATGGCCAAATCTGATTGCGTGGTGATCTGGGGCACCAATCCTGTTTCAACCCAGATCAACGTGATGACCCATGCGATGAAGGCGCGCAAACAGCGCGGCGCAAAAATTGTCGCCATCGACATTTATCAAAATGACACAATGAAACAGGCCGATCTGGCCCTTTGCCTTAGGCCCGGAACCGATGGCGCATTGGCCTGCGCGGTGATGCATATATTGTTTCGCGATGGTTTAGCCGATGGGGATTATCTCAATAAATTCAGCGACAGGCCAAAAGAGCTTGAACAGCATTTGCTGGAAAAAGCTCCTGAATGGGCCGCCAGTATTACCGGGCTTACGGTCGATGAAATCGAGGAATTTGCAGCATTGGTTGGTACAACAAAACGCTCGTATTTTCGTCTGGGATATGGCTTTACCCGCTCGCGCAATGGGGCATCCAACATGCATGCGGCAAGCTGCATTGCCACTGTTACCGGCGCATGGCAATATGAGGGCGGTGGGGCTTTTCACGGCAATTCGGCCATTTTTCAAATAGATTCGAGCCTGGTAAAGGGCGCGTCCATGTGCGACCCGACGATCAGGAATTTGGAGCAAACCCGCATTGGTGCGGTGCTGACCGGTGAAAAAGGCGCGCTTCATGGCGGTCCGCCGGTAACAGCCATGCTGGTGCAGAATACTAATCCGGCAAGCGTTGCGCCGCATCAGGCCAAGGTACTGGAAGGGCTTGCGCGTGAGGACTTGTTTCTTGCCGTACATGAGCATTTTATGACCGATACGGCTAAATTTGCCGATATTGTGCTGCCAGCTACCATGTTTATGGAGCATGATGATTTATATCGCGGTGGCGGGCACCAATATGTTATTCTTGGCCCCAAACTTGTTGATGGGCCAGAACTGTGTCGCCCCAATCTCTATGTCATCGAGGAACTGGCCAAGCGGTTGGGGATTGCCGGTAAGCCGGGCTTTGGCATGGATGCCAATGAGCTGATTGATAAGGTTTTGCAGACAAGTAAGCGTGGCTCGCTCGAGGAAATGAGCCAGAATAAATGGCTGGATTGCCAGCCGTCTTTTGACGATGCGCATTACCTCAATGGCTTTAATTGGCCAGATGGCAAATTTCGGTTCGCCGCAGACTGGAGCAATGTGCCAGACCAGCGGCCGCCTGAAAATCTCGGCCTACAAGGCGCATTTACCGATATGCCGCAATTTCCAGACCATTGGGATGTGGTTGAAAAAGCTGATGATGAGCATCCGTTCCGGTTGACCACATCGCCGGCGCGATCTTTCCTCAATTCGACTTTTAACAATACCAAAAGTTCGACGCAAAAGGAAGGCGCGCCCTTTGTGATGATCCACCCTGATGATGCAAAACCGCTTGATATTAATGAGGGTGATTGGGTGCAGTTGGTCAATCAGCGTGGCGCGGTCACCCTAAAGGCGAGCCTGCGTGATACAATGCAGCTCGGTGTGGTGATCGCCGAAGGCATATGGGCAAATAGCGCCTACAAAGACGGCAGAGGCATCAATCAGCTCACCAGCGATGCGCCGATTGCCCCGCATGGGGGTGCCGCATTCCACGATACCCATGTGCGTGTTGAAAAGGTTTAGTCTGTTTTCATGTTAACTTGGAAACAGACAGGACGCGAAGAGCGGCCCGGTGCTTAGCACCGCACTCGCGTAGGCCCGAGCAAAGCGCGGAATTGCCGTGAGCGCAAACAAATCATTGGAAAAAGTCGAATGATGAACCTCAACAGGCTCAAAGCTCTGCAAGTTTGATGTGATCGCTCATTCTTTGATGGTAGGATTTGAGGGTGCTGTGGGCGAGTGCTGAGCGTTTAAGTTCTGTTTCAAGCGGCGGCACAATAATGCTATCCAACATGCCGAAAATTGTTGCATCAACAGAGGTGGGGGCATCGCCAAAAAAGAATGGTTTGTCGCCAAGATAGTCGGCAATAGCTTGTAGATCAGTAGCGCCAAAAGCATAGATTTCTTTAGGAGTGTGGCGACCCATACCCTGGCCATAAAGGTTAGCCTTCACCTTTTTGACAATCATGTTGAAAATAAATTTCCGCATAAAAGCGGGTACGGAAGCAAAGAATGAGTCTCTGATTTTATCGCCATTCTCCACCCAGCGTGAATGAACCAGCACCCAGTATAAATGCTCCTCAATCATTCGGCGAAAGGCCTCGGCAATGGCCAATTGTTCTGGCGTGAGGTTTTTATCGGGATCAAACCCATGCATGGATTTCAGATGCGCCAGAATATGCGTTGAATCTGGAATTGATTTGCTGCCATCTATCAGCACCGGTAGTTTTTGCTTTGGCCCCTTGCGCGGGTCGCCGGGTTTTAGCTGATAATCAAGCCCGCTCATTTGCATGAGCGCTATGGCTTTCATCGTGAAAGGACTGGGGCTTTTCTGGCCCATGGCCGGGGCGAAAACTTGTAAAATAAGCACTGAATTCTCCGTTGATTTTCAAATTTTGCCTTGCTTAACACAA
>JALSIJ010000008.1 GCA_026981655.1 Rhizobiaceae bacterium
AAAACTCACCACCTCGTCAACCCCCTCACCGGCTTTCACATTGGTGAATAAGAACGGCCGTTCGCCCCGCATTTTTTTGGAATCCCGGTCCATCACCTCAAGGCTTGCGCCCACATGCGGGGCAAGATCGGTCTTGTTTATGATCAGCAAATCAGAACGGGTAATGCCCGGCCCGCCCTTGCGTGGAATTTTATCACCAGCTGAAACATCAATCACATAGATGGTAATATCGGCCAGTTCCGGCGAAAAAGTTGCCGCAAGATTATCACCACCGGATTCAATAAAAACCAGATCAAGACCTGGAAATTTCTGGTTCATTTCCTTGACCGCGGCAAGATTGATCGAGGCATCCTCACGAATGGCGGTATGCGGGCATCCGCCGGTTTCCACGCCCATAATCCGTTCCGGCGGCAGCGCGCCGGAGCGGGTCAGGAATTCCGCATCCTCGCGGGTATAAATGTCGTTGGTGATGGCGGCGATCGAAATATCATCGCGCATGCGCTTGCAAAGCGCATCGGTCAGCGCCGTCTTGCCGGAACCCACCGGCCCGCCTATTCCCACCCGCAGGGGTCCGTTATTGCTCATGATCGAAACAGCCTCGTATATTGAATTTCATGTTGCATGGAGCATAAATCCACCATCAGGGTTGATGTGGCAAGTGCGTCCAAGTTGGTTGTTAGCGCATTGGTGGCAGCCAGTTCAACCGCCATGCCCAATTGCGCAATAATCTTTTGCCCGTCAGTCTGGCCAAGCGGCACTATGCGCACCAGAGCTGAGGCAAGATTGGAAACAAACCCATGCAAATAGGCGGTTGCCAGTGCCTGCGGCTTGATCTTCAAGCCACCGGCAGCTGCACCAACAGCAACCGGATAGGTGTAAGGCCCGGGCCAAATATCAGTTAACATCTGGATTCCGCTATTCGCTTCAAGATTTTGATTTATCTCAATAAAGGCCGCACCCTGCGCTTCGCTTTCAAGTCGTAATTCTTTGGTGGCTGAAAAGGCTGTGGCAAATTCCGCCACCTCGCTTAACCGGGCCTTATTGCCCGCAAGAGCAGCCTTTTGAGCCAGCAGGGCAAATACACAATCAGCAAAGCCATTACCGCTGGCGACAATCTCGCCAATCCAGTCAACCGCCTGCTCAGCATTGGTTACAAGCCCCTGCTCAAAGGCATTTTCCAGCCCGTGCGAATAGGTATAGGCACCAACCGGAAAGGACGGCGAAAACCACGTTTGCAGGGTGTAGAGCGTTTGTTGGGGAGAAAGGGTCAATGGTCGTGCCCGTGGGTTCGCCCGTGCCCATAGGCGCCGCCTTCGGGATTGAACGGTGCTTCAAGGCGGGTGACGGTGCAGCCAAGCTGTTCGAGCATTTCGGCGATCACATGGTCCCATCGAAGCACAAGTTTGTTCTCGTGGATTTCGCATGGCAAATGCCGGTTGCCCACATGCCATGCGGTGCGGGTTAGATGTTTTTGGTTCTCACAGGTGGCCTGCATAATGCCTTCGGGCGCCGCCCTCACCCGTACATGGCGACCATCATCGAGCAGCAGATCATCGCCATCATGCAATTCTGTGGCTTCGGGCAGATCAAGCAAAAATTCCAATCCATTATCACCCATCATCGCCATGCGACGACGATGGCGGTCGTCATAGACCAGCGTGACGGTGTCAGCGGGCGTGGAATGAAGGTGGGTTATGGATGTGGCGCGGATCATTAGATAAGTCAGGTTTTCCTAATAGAATTAATTTTTTTCCACCTTGCGAAACCCGGAAGACGCGCCTCCCAATAATTCCACCCATTTAATTGTGTATGTTCGCCATCTTTCGTAATTGCGACTGCAACTGCAGCACCAGAAGGAGACGAATATTTTTTCCCTTCAACAATCCAAGCACCATCATTTATGTAACCTTGATAAGATGAACCATTATAATTCATTCTAAGTTTTGTCCCGTGAGGTAGTTCGATACCCTTTCTTGCCCATGGACGGCCTTGAGCAATTCCCTCCATTTCTTTACCTTTAGCTTGAGTTTTAGTTCCAAGCCCCAATAACCTTTTAAGAACTTCGTTGGGAGTTTCAGAAAAAGAGTTACGTGCACTTTCAATGATTTTGTGAACATCGAAGTCGATTTCAATTGAGCGCATTTCATGCATTCTATCATCCTTTGTAGAGCATCCTGTACCCTGCATAGCATCTTATTTTAGTTAATCAAGTGAATTGAGTAATAATAGTAGTAAAAAAAGTTCATAGTTATTCCCCAAACATCACTTTCTCATAATCCATAGCCCTATTGAGAATTCGCATGATATATATTGTGCCTTCAGATGCTTGATAGAAAATAAGATAGTTGTCAAAAACCCTTCGTCTGATACCCGTTTCTTCATGCCCAAGCATTAACCTAAATCGATTTGGGTAATCGC
This sequence comes from Rhizobiaceae bacterium, assembly GCA_026981655.1. Classification (GTDB taxonomy): domain Bacteria; phylum Pseudomonadota; class Alphaproteobacteria; order Rhizobiales; family Rhizobiaceae; genus SZUA-100. The sequence goes on from JALSIJ010000008.1 coordinate 2,419, forward strand.
ATAGCTTTTGGCAAGCCTCTACCAACTCATCAACAAAGCTATGCGCACGAATTGGATTGTCTTCCGCAATATATGCCGCGATACCCAACAAATCCTGTTTTGCAGCGGCGGCAAATTTAACCTGTTTTGACATTTCTAGCGGCCACTTCGTCGATTAACTCTCTTACCTCAGCAAAAACCTCATCAGCGGGAAGCACTCTTCCAGCCTTCACATCATCCAGTGCTTCTTCCAACAGCGCATCAAGTGCGGCCAGTTTGGTTTCGCGTTCCTGCACCAATCGCACACCTTCGCGCAGGACTTCCGAGCGCGAGCCATAGCGGCCTGATTTCACCAATGAATTGAGGTAATCTTCCAGCGGTTTTCCAAGTTCTGCACTTACGGCCATGAATATTCTCCTTTTACAGCACAATACCAAAACCAATAACTATTATCAAATGCGCCCCACCTTCGTCATCCTCGGGCACCGTCCCGAGGATCCAGGGTATCAACACCAGTGAAAATATAATCATTGTAATTCTGGCTCATAAATGACCTCTATTCACAAACAACCATTCGTTTGGAGGATGGCTTTCTGGATCCTCGGGTCAAGCCCGAGGATGACGAGGACGGAGGGCCCGAGGATGGCGAGGAAGTTTATTGCGCGATCCAGGCCTCATCCGCCCCTTCGGGTCACCTTCTCCCACAAGGGGAGAAGGCAGAGGATACGGCTAAAATATCCTATTTTCCTATCCGCATTCAATACATAAAATACCGCTGGGCCATCGGCAAAACAGAAGCCGGTTCGCAGGTGAGCAATTCACCATTGGCGCGCACCTCGTAGGTTTCCGGATTCACTTCAATTTCGGGCGTTGCATTGTTCAAAATCATCGCCGATTTACCAATGCCGCTGCGGGTATTTTCCACCGGTAGTAATTGTTTTTCCAGCCCCAGATCATTGGCAATGCAATGTTCCAGCGCCGCGTGAGACGTGAATGTCACGGTGGAGTTGGTCAGCGATTTTCCATAGCTTGCAAACATCGGGCGATAATGCACCGGTTGCGGGGTCGGGATAGAGGCATTGGGATCGCCCATCAGCGCCGCCGAAATCGAGCCGCCCTGCAAGACCATATCCGGTTTAACGCCAAAGAAAGCCGGAGACCAGATCACCAGATCAGCCCGCTTGCCAACTTCGATAGAGCCGATATGTTTCGACATGCCGTGGGCGATCGACGGGTTAATGGTATATTTGGCGATGTAGCGGCGAACACGGAAATTATCATTATCGCCGACCTCTTCCGCAAGTCTGCCGCGCTGCTTTTTCATTTTATCGGCCGTTTGCCAGGTGCGGATGATTACCTCGCCCACCCGGCCCATCGCCTGACTGTCGGAGGCAATAATCGAAAACGCCCCCATGTCATGCAGAATGTCTTCGGCTGCTATGGTTTCGCGACGAATGCGGCTTTCGGCAAAGGCAATATCTTCAGGAATGGACGGGTCCAGATGGTGGCAAACCATCAACATATCCAGATGTTCCTCAATCGTATTCACCGTATAGGGGCGCGTTGGATTGGTTGAGGATGGAATGACATTTTCTTCGCCGCAAATCTTGATAATATCGGGCGCGTGGCCACCGCCCGCCCCTTCGGTGTGGAAGGCATGGATGGTGCGATTTTTAAAGGCGGCGGTGGTGTTTTCGACAAACCCGGACTCGTTCAACGTATCAGTATGGATCATCACCTGCACGTCCATATCATCGGCCACCGACAGGCAGCAATCAATCGCTGCCGGCGTGGTGCCCCAGTCCTCGTGCAGTTTTAAAGCGCAGGCACCGCCATTAATCTGCTCGATCAACCCTTGCGGCTTTGATGCATTGCCCTTGCCGGCAAAGGCCAAATTCATCGGAAAAGCCTCGGCAGATTGCATCATGCGGCCGATATGCCAAGCGCCCGGCGTGCAGGTGGTCGCATTGGTGCCGGTGGCAGGCCCGGTGCCGCCGCCGAGCATGGTGGTGACACCGCTCATCAGGGATTCTTCAATTTGCTGCGGGCAGATGAAATGGATATGCGCATCAAAACCGCCAGCGGTGATGATCTTGCCCTCGCCGGCAATCGCCTCGGTCGAGGGGCCGATGATAATATCAACACCGGTTTGGGTATCTGGATTGCCCGCCTTGCCGATGGCGCAAATCAGCCCGTCGCGCAGGCCAATATCGGCCTTATAAATGCCCGTATGATCAATAATCAGCGCATTAGTGATGACCGTATCCACCGCCCCTTCGGCGCGCGTGAGCTGGCTTTGGCCCATGCCGTCGCGGATGACTTTACCGCCGCCAAATTTAACCTCTTCACCGTAAGAAGTGAGATCGCGCTCAACCTCGATAAACAGCTCGGTGTCGGCAAGCCGCACCTTATCGCCGGTGGTCGGGCCATACATGGCGGCATAGGCGGCGCGGGAAATTTTTGTGGGCATTTTTTGGTCCCTATCGTTGTTGAATTGAAGTCCGGGCGATCATGAAGGCTGCAAAGCCCAAACCGCAGCCGGAGACAAAATTGAGCATTTGGCGCGAAAATTGGCTTACCGCAAATTTGGATGCGGATGAGCCAAGCACTGAATAAAACAGCAATGCCGGGTATTCGAGCAGCACGTTCAACAGCGCCAGCAACATCATGCGCATTTCAATGCCATCGCCACCACCGGCAAAAACCGGCAACATAATGCCGAATGAAAGCACGGATTTCGGATTGGCGCCCTGAATGGCAAAGCTTGACCAGAACAACGCCTTGCGCGAACGCTTTTCTGCCGGTTTTGCGGCACTTGCATGGGCTAAAAATATCGCTTTGAATGTGTTGAACGCAAGCCAGACCAGATAGGCAACGCCCAACCATTTGACGGCTTCAAAAATCACTGGAAAGGCCAGCAACAGCGCGCTCATACCGGCAGCAGCCAAAATCGCATACATAAGATTAGCGGTAAAAATGCCCGCCATACTGGCGTGCGCCGGGCCAACGCCATTGGTTATCGCATCGCTGACCACTTTCAGCACCGCCGGGCCGGGGGTGAAATTGAGCGCCACAAAGGTCGCGACAAAGCCCAGCACCAGCGTTAAATCAAAACTAGAAAATATTTCAAACATGATATTCTGCGCCCTTGTTCGATGGCTTATTCATTTCCATCTAGAAGATGCTCAAGGTTTTTGATGCGGGTGCTGGTCAGGTTGGCCCGGCAAAAATTATAAATCTGAGGCTCCATCCGGCCTCCGCGCACCTGAAACCCTTCGGCTTCACAGTTTTTATCGCGAAAACTGACCCAATATTCCTGCGCCTGCTGCATTCGTTTCACGGCACCCTTGCGCTTTGGCCCAAGTTCGCGATCAGTTATTTTCAACATTGCAATTGTGCGTTTAAAAACTCCGTTTAATTTTTGGTCCTGGGTTTGAAAATACCCCAACATACATGCATTGACCTTTTCCTGGGTTTCTTTGTCCTGGCAGATGTAATTCTGTGCCATCGGTGCATTAACTGACGCAAAAATCCCGGCTAAAAATATGAACGCACTCAGAAATCTCATTATAACTCCCCCATAATTTTATTGTTGAAGCCGTAAACCTCACGCTTGCCACCCAACGGCACAAGTTGCACATCGCGGGTTTGGCCCGGTTCAAAACGCACGGCGGTGCCGGATGCTATATCAAGCCGCATACCGCGTGATGCCTCACGGTCAAACTGCAATGCCTCGTTGGTCTCGAAAAAATGATAGTGCGACCCGACCTGAATGGGCCGGTCACCCGCATTGGCAATTGTGAGTGTTGTGGTCACGGCACCCTGGTTCAATTCAATATCACCCTTGGGCGTGATAATTTCTCCGGGAATCATAGTTTTCTACCTTATTGGCTCGTGTACGGTGACCAGTTTTGTGCCATCGGGAAATGTGGCCTCAACCTGCACATCGTGGATCATATCGGCGATGCCGTCCATCACATCATCGCGGGTGATTACCTTGGCGCCAGCGCTCATCAAATCAGCCACCGAGCGACCATCACGGGCACCCTCCACGACAAAATCAGTCACCAATGCAATGGCCTCGGGGTAATTGAGCTTTACGCCGCGCTCCAGCCGACCGCGCGCCACCATAGCGGCAACGGATACCAGCAATTTGTCTTTTTCCCTGGGAGTCAGGTTCATTGCGTTCTCCTTTTTTTACTGATCCAAATCTTGCGCATCACTTTCTTTAACGACTCATGCTTTGCGCTTCACTTCGTTCAACGTGCAACATGAGTTGATGCTCTACGTGCGATTTGAATTTAGCCCCAAACGCGCGGCAATAGAGGGCCAGAATGATCAGGCACCGTGCGCGCCATCAGCAATTCCAATATCAGAATGGTTGTTGTTCTAAGTTCATGGGCATTTTTGCCAAACAGACGGGTAATGGTCAACGGTCCAAGCGAAGAACACCCACCTATTGCACCGTCATTACCAATAATTCC
>JALSIJ010000009.1 GCA_026981655.1 Rhizobiaceae bacterium
CAAATCCTGTACCTGACCCGGATTGTCTATATTTCGCAGGAACAATATAAATCCCCACGGACGTTCATCGCGATAAAACGCGATCTCATCCGCAGTGAGCGATAGCCCCAAACAACCGGCAGTAAATGCTTTTGTACCCATGATTCGCGCAGTATAGCGGGTTTAAGTCATTATCTCAGCAATTGATTGGGCAATCCTCACAATCCATCAATCAAGATCTGAAAATGCTTTTGGATAGATCAAAAATATCGCCATCAGGTCGAAGATCATCAACCAACTGGGCCTCATCCGATTGCCCGAAGGCATCGCTGATCAAGGAGCGAACACCTGCAATATCTTTCCGCTGTTCCACTCGAATTGCGATCATTTAGCGTGTGACAAAGCAGGAACCGCCAGCGGCCTTATAGCGAACGCATAGGTCAATCGCGGCTTTTCTCGTTCCAACAGGCACCCGAACCCGGTAATAAATACCCTTGTCCTTGATATTGAACCGACGAATATCAACACCCTTGCCACCAAGAATTCCAGCAAACCTACGGCTTAACCGGCCATAAGATGCCTGCGCTGCTTCAGCTGAACGTTGCGAAGATATTTGCATCACATAATCACCACTTGAGGCGGTGGCTAATTCTACCGGTTTGTTGGCAGACTTACGAATGGGCCTGCTAACCGGCTTGGCTGCCTGCACCGGTGTTGATATTTCAACTGGCTGAGCAACCAGTTTCTTGGGCGCCTCAACTGCTATAGGCTTAACCACTATTGGCTTAACAACCGGCGCTTCTGCAGGTGGGTTTATTTTAAGAAGTTTATCGGTACTACTATTACCAGGGCTGATTGGAGTTATTTTAACACTGCGCGCCAGACCACCAAGCTTGTCTTCATTTGTGATTATTTCAGGTGACAATGGAGCAACAGCCGGAGTGCCAATCACCGGGCTAGCAATTTTTGGAACGGTCCCGGTAACAGCTGGTTCCACCGGCTGGGCAAAGTTCCCTACCTTGTTGGTAGAAGCCACCCTAATCCGCTCTGCCTTGCTGGAAGGCAATATTGATGTGGCCGTCGGTTTTGCACTAACGATGGTGCCGTCTGGACGGACGACAACAGTTCGCACTTTCCGGGGGCTGATAATCGCACGGGCGGGACGAACTTGCGGTTCGTTGTTCGGCGCAACGCGTGCATCAGACTTTTGAGCAACAGGAACAACCGGTATCGAGCCAGCCGCTGGTAAAGGCTCAACAACAGGCGGTTGCGTATCAGCGCTAACAACTCTGATTGGAACTTCCGCGCCGGAGATCAATCTATCCTGACTGGTCTTGTCTTCTGATTTACCATTGACCTTTTCAAATACAATCTGGTCCTGATTTGGAACTTTTACCCCACCCGGATTCTTTGGCTTAATCTTTACAGGGTCGGTTGAGGCAAGGATGGTTGGTACGGAGGTTTTAACATCATCACCGGAAACATATTTCCACCCAAATGCACCCCCGGCAACAATTACTGCGACACCCAGCACTCCGGCGGCCACGGCTGCTCCGCTGCGTTTTTGGGGAGGTTGCGCAGCAATCTCCGGCGCTACCGGTGCAGCAGAGAACTGATCATCACCAATTTCAGGATTAAGTTCGGCTGCCAGTTCCTGCTCAAATGATAAATAACCATCCATCGATTCTGGCATCGATTCTGGCGTTGTTCCCGGCATTGATTCTGAAAGTTGTTCCTGTTGCGCAGTCTCAACGGCATTATAACTCATTGATACAGGTGTTTCTTCGGCTGAATACAATTCAGTTTCTGCCGTTTCGAATGACAAATACTCAGGTTCATTCTGAATTGCCTGTGGATTTGTTATTGGAGCAGCCCCAGTATTTGCCACAGACGAAGCAACGATACCTTCCAATTCATCCGCTAAGTTTCCAGACCAGCCAAGTTCATTATCAGCAGGCACCTCACTTGCTATAATTTCGTGAAGTGCATCATCCACCTGGTGATCAAACGGCGTGACTACCGGCGGCATGGTTACAGAACTATCCAATTTGCCAAAAGGTGCATTATCATCCACATTATTCGGCGCTTGCGCCTCAACCGACAGCTCCATGTCAGCCTCTGGCGCGGGCATGTAGCCGCCGCCATCCGCTATCGTTGGCTGATGCAGGAATTCTTCAGAATTCCCGTTGATGGCCGCCTCGAATTCAGCCGCAAAATCTGCATCTGGCACAAATTCAGCAGCAGCCACAACGTCCGCAACTGGCTCATATGGATTTTCAGCCATCATAGCAGGCTCGTATGCAACATTCGTAACCGGCTCAATAGAATCGCTCGCAGCCACGGTTTGCGCTGCAAGTGAAGCTTCTTCCGCCACATAAATTTGCGCGTCAGATATAGCCCGCTCGATCGGTGGAACGGTAACATCTGGCGCTGAAATTGTATCGGCAGCTTCAGGCTCACCCACAATTTCAACCGTTGGAGCAAACAATTTTTCTTCTAACCCCTGCTGATGCGCATCGAGCTCTTGAAGCAACTCATCTGCCATCGCAGAAGTAGCAGTCTGATCTCCTACCGGTGCCGCAGACAATATGTCAGATAAATCCCCGACAGGCTGGGTAATATTTTCGGCGGGCATCGGCTCTGCAGAATATTGAGTTGGCCCGGTGTTAAAAATCTGTTCAAATGTTGGCGGCTGTCCCACTACCTGCTCAACAGGCTCGGGTGCATGTGGCTCAACAAGCGGTGTTTCAGAAAGAGGCGGTTGCGTAACCTGCTCACGCAAGCCAACATCAAGAGCACTGGTCAAATTTTCTTCAAACTCACCAACATTATTCTGGCCGGTATTATCAATATTTTGAAAATCTTGAATCAATTCCGACTCAAGGTCAAATTCCTGTGAATCCGTAGATGCCACTTTTGAAGTCGACACATTGTCTTCAACACTACCCACAAGATTAGCCAATGCAGCGAGCGGATCATACTCGGCATTTTCCTGACTACCGGTTGAATTACCTATATAATTTGCACGTGTGATTGGGCTTACACGTTCAGCATTGGACTCTTTTGCCATTATCACTTTCCGCTGCAGTTCAACCGTTCACTTACAACCCGATTTTGTCCAAATAGGGTTCATTACTGAACGAATTTACTAACACTCTATAACGCAAATCTTCGAATTGAAAGATTTACCGCATTTCTTCTGGTGCTTCCGCCCCAATTATTGCAAGACCAGAAGCCAGAACTGATCCAATTGATTTGACAAGTGCAAGCCTCGCCAAAGTCAATTCTGGCAATTTAGGGTTAATAAACCGTAATTCCGGCCGATCATTACCCCGGTTCCAATGTGTATGTAGGCTGCTTGCCAACTCAAACAAGTAAAATGCGATCCGATGCGGCTCATGGGTTTTGGCCGCAGCCTCTACAATTTTTGGATACTCAGAGAGTTTTTTAATCAATTCAATCTCCGAATCATCACTAAGCAGGCTTAAATCAGCCAAGGTCAGTGATGCATCACTTGTGTCAATTTCGGCTGCATCACGCCCAACCTGGCGAAACACTGAGCGGGTGCGGGCATGGGCGTATTGCACATAAAATACCGGATTATCCTTTGACTGCTCCACAACTTTGGAAAAATCAAAATCAAGCGGCATATCGTTTTTCCGATAAAGCATCATAAAACGCACCGCATCGCTGCCAACTTCGTCCACCACATCGCGAAGGGTAATAAAGTCGCCTGAACGCTTCGACATTTTAATCGGTTTGCCATCACGGTAAAGTTTGACCAGCTGGCAAAGGCGAACGGTGAGCTTGGTTTTACCACCGGAAATCGCCCGAGCAACCGCTTCCAGCCGCTTCACATATCCGCCGTGGTCAGCGCCTAAAATGAATATAGTCTCATCAAAACCGCGCTGAAATTTGTCGAGGAAATAGGCGACATCGGCGGCAAAGTAGGTATAAGAACCATCCGATTTCACCAGTGGGCGATCTATATCATCGCCCACCTCGGTTGAACGAAACAACAATTGTTCCCGGTCTTCCCAGTCTTCAGGTTTTTGCCCCTTGGGTGGTGGCAAAGCTCCCTGATAGACAAAACCCTTCTCACGCAAATCCTCAATCGCATCGTCAATCTTGGATTTATTGCCCGTAACCTCATGCAGGGAACGCTCGGAAAAGAACAGGTCATGGCGCACATTCAAGGCACCCAAATCAGCCCGGATAAGATCCATCATTGCATCAATTGATACGGGCTTGAAAATTGGCAGCCATTCATCTTCGCCAGCGTTTAAAAACCTGTCACCATGTTTCTCAGCCAGCATTTTTCCCACAGGCACAAGATAATCGCCCGGATAAAGCCCCTCGGGTATCGCCCCGATTTCCTCGCCCAACGCCTCGCGGTAACGCAAAAACACAGAACGCGCCAAAACATCAATCTGCCCGCCCGCATCATTGACGTAATATTCGCGCGTCACGTCATATCCGGCAAAATCCAGCAGGTTAGCCAGCGCATCGCCAATGACAGCCCCGCGACAATGTCCCACATGCATCGGACCAGTAGGATTGGCAGAAACATATTCGACATTGACTTTTTGGCCATCGCCAAGGCTCGAACTGCCAAAGGTGGTTCTGTTTTTCAAAATATTTGCAAGTTGCGCAAACCAGAATGAAGGTTTTGCAACAATATTGATGAAACCTGGCCCGGCAACCACGGCACTTTCAACATCTACGTCTTTTACCAGTTCGCCAACGATAATCTCGGCCAATTGCCGGGGGTTCATTCCAACCTGCTTGGCCATAACCATTGCCGCATTGGTTGCCAAATCACCATGTGAAGAATCACGCGGCAATTCGACCGACAAGCGCTGTAAATTTAATTCAGAATTATCTATAAAATCAATCGATTCTACAGATTTTTTAATCTTTTGCTCGAATAGAGTAAATATGCTCATGGAACAATTGCCCTGTGGTGAATCGATCAATACAAATTCCAGCACAAATTACCAGCTGGTCAAACGGCGAAATTGGGAGAAATTCTGCCGTGCTCTAACCCAGATCAGGTGTTGCGTCAAACACCCTTCGATGTTCAGATATTGCATAAGGGTCTGATTGACCAGCAAGAAAATCAGATATGCGTCTTGCCCGGTCAAACTCATCCAATTGCCGAAGGCCTTCTGACCAGCCTTCCGGCAGTTCTGCCCGGCCGGAAAAATAGGCTTCAAACAAATCTTTAATAATCGACTCAGCCCCATCCATGACCGTCATTACCTGCTTGTGGCGATACATATTTTCAAACAAAAATGATTTCAATTCACGTTCCTTGGCGCTCATTTCTTTCGAAAAACATCCCATCACCGCACCGGCTTGACGAATATCTTCAACGCTGGAAGGATTATGGATCTCCAGCCGCCTCACCGTCTCATCAATCACATCTTCAACCATAATAGTAATTTGCCGTCGGATAAGCTCATGGTTCATCCGGCTCGAGTTAAGTTTGGGATATTGGGTTTTCACATCCGCCAACAATTCGCCGGCAAGCGGGACATCAGCAAGATCATCAAGGCAAAACAATCCGGCCCGCAATCCATCATCTATATCATGATTGTCATAGGCAATATCATCGGCAATTGCCGCCAATTGCGCTTCTAGCCCCGGCCAGCTCCAAAGCTGCAAATCCTGTAACTGATTATATTCAACAAATTGCGCCGGCAGACCATCAAGTGACTCGAGCCTGTTTTTATCCACTAAAGGCCCGTTGTGCTTGGCCAGGCCCTCAAGCGTCTCCCAACTGAGATTTAACCCGTCAAAATCAGCATATTGGCGCTCAAGTGCCGTGACAATGCGCAAGGATTGGGCGTTATGGTCAAACCCGCCATAATCGGCCATCGCCTCGTTCAAGGCCCGCTCACCCGCATGGCCAAACGGTGTGTGGCCAAAATCATGCACCAGCGCCAATGCTTCAGCCAAATCCTCATCCAGCTTCAATGCCCGCGCCAAAGAGCGGGCAATCTGTGAAACCTCAATGGTGTGGGTCAATCGGGTGCGATAATGATCGCCCTCGTGCACGACAAACACCTGGGTCTTATGCTTGAGCCTGCGAAACGCGGTTGAATGAATTATCCGGTCCCGATCGCGCTGAAACGCTGTCCGCGTTCGGCTTGGCGGCTCGTCTATCAACCGCCCTTTGCTGTTTACCGGATCACTTGCATAGGGCGCACGATCGCGCCAACCCGGAGGCGAAATTGAAATTCGATTATTGGCCATTGCAGAAACTCCTGACTGTTCCTACCTCTATATTAGCCTTCATTAACACATATTAAAAATTCTATGTTTGGAATTTGGCTGATATGTGATATAAAGACATTCCTTCGAACCCGATGAGACCGATATGACTGCCGAAGCCATGCGAAATTCGACTGAAGACAATTCCAGCGTCACTATGTCAGAAAGTGCGGCCAAACGGGTTGCCAAAATCATTGATGGTGAAAAAGACAAGAATGCATTACGGGTTTCCGTCGAAGGCGGAGGCTGCTCCGGGTTTTCCTACAAGTTCGATCTTGTCTCCTCCCAAAATGATGATGACCTGATCATTGAGCGTAGTGGTGCGACCGTATTAATTGATTCGGTTTCCGTAATGTATATGGAAGGCTCGGAAATTGACTTTGTCGATGACCTGATGGGCCAGTCATTCCAGATCAAAAACCCAAATGCCACCGCTTCCTGCGGTTGCGGCACCAGTTTTTCAATCTAAATTGAATTACCCGGCAACTTTTACATCGGCAATCTGACCACCGGTCATTTCCAACAATTGCTCCGGCGTGGTTGAAAACACATGGGCAGGAGAACCCGCAGCGGCCCAAATTTTCGGCAGCTGCATCAAATCTTCATCTACGAAAATC
>JALSIJ010000010.1 GCA_026981655.1 Rhizobiaceae bacterium
ATCGCCGATCAAACGCGGTTTTGCCTCTGGTATAATGACTACGGTCGGTGGGTTGGGCCACGCGCTTCCTTACCTGATCAACGATTTCTGGACAGCAACCACCATTGCGGGTTTCATTGTGCTGGTGGAATTATGGGCAATTGCGTGGATACAGTCCCGCTATATGGACACGCCGTTTTTGCGTGCTGCATTGCAGATCGTGTTTGGTGGCGCTCTGGTTTTCGCCGTCGGTATTTTGATCGGCAATGCTTAACAGTGATCACACGTGGCATTACCGCGCAAGATCACGGCATTAAAAGTTAAGGTTTGCAGTTAGGTGGGTTTGTGACGTTTTCTTCTCCCTTGGGGGGAGGATGACACCTAAATATAGACGATTGCTTGATCACGCTTTAGGTTGCAGCCGATGAGCGCCGCTGACCCGATGATTCCCCAAGACTTGCCAACCCAATTTGAAGCGTGGTTCAAAAAGCGTGGCTGGCAACCGCGCCCGCACCAACTTGACCTGTTGGAAAAGGCAACCAAAAGGCGTTCGACCCTGCTGATTGCCCCCACCGGGGCGGGCAAAACACTTGCCGGATTTTTGCCATCACTCACCGATTTGGCCGCGCGCCCGCCGCGCAAAAAGGGCGAGGCCCATCGCGGCATTCACACGCTGTATATTTCGCCATTGAAAGCCCTTGCTGTCGACATCAAGCGCAATCTGGAAACCCCGATTGCCGAAATGGGGCTGCCGGTCACGCTGGAAACCCGCACCGGCGATACACCCGGCCATCGCAGGCAACGCCAAAAGCTTATGCCTCCGGATATTTTGCTCACCACACCGGAACAATTGGCACTGCTTTTGGCTTCAAAAGATGCGGCTCGTTTCTTTTCCGATCTTGCCTATATTGTGTTGGATGAATTGCATTCGCTGGTAATATCCAAGCGCGGGCACTTACTTTCCCTTGGCCTTGCACGGCTGCGTAATCTGCGCCCCGGTGCGGTGTCTATCGGGCTTTCAGCCACGGTCGCAGAGCCCGATGAGCTTTGCCGCTGGCTGGTATCCGGGCATGAAAACCAGGCCGACCTCATTCAGGTGGGTGAGGGGGCAAAGCCGCATATCACTATTCTGGATTCCAAAGAGCGCGTGCCGTGGTCTGGCCATTCGGCCCGCTACGCGATTGGCGATGTTTATGAGTCGATCAGACAGCATCAGACTACGCTGATTTTCGTCAATACCCGCTCACAGGCCGAACTGGTGTTTCAGGAATTATGGCGTATTAATGAGGATAATCTGCCGATTGCGCTTCATCATGGGTCGCTCGATGTGGGCCAGCGCCGCCGGGTGGAGGCAGCAATGGGCACCAATTCGCTAAAAGCCATTGTCGCAACCTCAACCCTTGATCTCGGCATCGACTGGGGTGAGGTTGATCTGGTGGTGCATATTGGAGCGCCCAAAGGTGCCAGCCGGTTGGCCCAACGTATTGGCCGCTCAAATCACCGTATGGATGAACCTTCAACTGCCATTTTGGTGCCCGCCAACCGGTTTGAAGTGTTGGAATGTCAGGCGGCATTGGATGCAAATTATTTGGGCGCCCAGGATACCCCGCCATTGATTGAAGGCGCGATTGATGTGTTGGCGCAGCACATATTGGGCATGGCCTGCGCCGAGCCTTTTGATGAAGATGAGCTTTATCGCGAAATTACCTCTGCCACCCCCTATGCAAAGCTTGGGCGCGAGACGTTCACCCGCATATTGCAGTTTGTGGCAACCGGTGGCTATGCGCTTAAAAACTATGAGCGCTACGCCAAAATTCGCAAAAACACCGAAGGCCTGTGGCGCATCACCCATCCAAAATTTGCCCAGCAATATCGCTTGAATGTCGGCACCATTGTCGAAGCGCCCTCACTGGCCGTACGACTGACCAAATGGCGCGGCAAGGGTGGTTCTGCCCGTGGTGGCCGGGTGCTTGGCAAGGTTGAGGAATACTTTCTCGAGCAGATGGTACAGGGCGATACATTTTTGTTTGCCGGAAAAGTGCTGCGCTTTGAAGGCATTCGCGAGAATGAATGCATCGTCACTTCGGCGCAAAATACCGACCCGAAAATCCCGGCCTATATGGGCGGCAAATTCCCACTCTCCACCTATCTGGCCGATCAGGTGCGCTCGATGATTGCTGATCCTGCGCGTTGGAAAATACTTCCCGATCAAGTCTCGCAATGGCTGCAAATTCAGCAGCAAAAATCGCTGTTGCCGAAGCGCGATCAATTGCTGATTGAAACCTTTCCCGTTGATGAGCGGGGCGGGCGCTATTACATGATTGCCTATCCGTTTGAGGGCAGATTGGCGCACCAGACCCTCGGCATGTTGTTGACCCGAAGGCTGGAGCGTGCCCACGCGAGGCCCACCGGATTTGTCGCCACAGATTACGCAATTGCGGTTTGGGGCCTGCGCGATATGGGGCAAATGGTGGCCAATGGTGAGCTGTCATTCGCAGATCTCTATGACGAGGATATGCTGGGCGATGATTTGGAAAGCTGGCTGGCGGACTCCTATATGCTAAAGCGCACCTTTAGGAATTGCGCACTGATTTCCGGCCTGATTGAAAAGCGCCATCCGGGCAAGGAAAAGACCGGGCGGCAGATGACCATTTCGTCTGATCTGATTTATGACGTGCTGCGCGAGCATGAGCCTGATCATATCTTGATGCAGGCAACCCGGGCCGATGCGGCCTCCGGCCTGTTGGATGTGCGCAGACTGGGCGATATGTTGGCCCGCATCAAGGGGCATATTGTGCACAAGCCTTTGTCAGAAATCACACCTATGGCGGTGCCGATCATGCTGGATATTGGTCGCGAGGCCATTCCGGGTGATGCCAATGAAATTCTGTTGGCCGAGGCTGCTGAAAATCTGATAGAAAAAGCACTGTCTTTCTAGCGCTTCATCTTTTGATTGAATCGCTATAAATTGTTTTCACTCACGGCAATTCCTCGCTCTGCTCAGGCCTACGTGAGTGCGGTGCAAAGCACCGGGCCGCTCTTCGCGTCCGGACTGCTTCCATGTAAATATGAAAGTGCCCAATGAATGATTCGCTCAACTCGGAAAACCTGATGGCAATTGCATCACAACTTGCTCCAAATGGCACAGGCGCTTGCCCGTTTGAACTGGCGGGCAATGAACTGCTGGCCGATCCTGCCGGTATCATTTGGTGGGAAGCGGAAAAGTGCCTGATTGTTTCTGATTTGCATCTCGAAAAAGGCTCTTCTTTTGCCCGGCGCGGGCAAATGCTGCCCCCTTACGATACCAAAGTAACCCTCGCGCGTTTGCAAAAGTCGATTGATTTCTGGCGGCCCAAAACGGTAATTTCCCTAGGCGATGCTTTCCACGATAATGATGCCTCATTAAGATTACCACTGGCCCAGCGACAACAATTGAGCGTGATGTGCAAAAGCCTCGACTGGATCTGGATTTCCGGCAATCACGACCCGGAACCTCCGGTTGATCTGGCCGGAATGGTGGCCGACACATTATCCATTGGTTCATTGCATTTTTGCCACGAGCCTCAAATTGGCGCAGAGCCCGGTGAGGTTTCAGGCCATCTGCATCCTTCAGCCAAAATCCGCATCAAGGGCCGAACCGTTCGCCGCCGCTGTTTTGTGGCAAGCGACAAACGGCTGATCATGCCGAGTTTCGGCGCCTATACCGGCGGCTTAAATGTGCTTGATAAAGCCTATTCAGGCCTGTTTGAAGGGCGGAATTTTTACGCACTGATGCTGGGTGAGGGGCAGACCTATCGGTTTGATGGTAAAAAATTGTATTAATCAATTTCACGCCTAATTGTTTTGACAAAAAACTAATGTTACGGCATTTGGAAGTATTGAAAAAAACGGAATTATCACAAGGAATACATCATGTTGAACCGCCGCGGGTTTTTAGCATCAGG
This sequence comes from Rhizobiaceae bacterium, assembly GCA_026981655.1. GTDB lineage: Bacteria > Pseudomonadota > Alphaproteobacteria > Rhizobiales > Rhizobiaceae > SZUA-100. The sequence continues at coordinate 3,924 of JALSIJ010000010.1, forward strand.
TTTATTTGCAGGAGCTGCCAGCATCACGCCGGGCTTTGCAAATACCAAACAAAAAAAACGTAAAACCCGCAAAAGATATGTATTGCCGAAGCGGCACCAGCCACGCATTGTACGGCTCTGGAGCAGGCGTCTTAAAGCCGGGGAAATCCATGTTTATCCGAATGAATTTGCCTTGTATTACACCTTGCCCTACCGCAAGGCTATTCGATATTCGGTCGGTGTTGGCCGCGACAAGCTCTATGAGCCTGGAACATTTTTTATCGGAGCCAAGAAAGAATGGCCGTCTTGGACACCGACAAAAGATATGATCAAGCGTGAACCGAAGGTCTACAAGAAATTCGCCAAAGGCATGCCAGGTGGGATTAGAAATCCACTAGGAGCAAGAGCGTTATACCTTTTCACCAAAAAGCGTGGCGATACGTTCCTGCGTATTCACGGCACCAACAATCCGCGTACGATTGGTTTGGCGGTATCAAATGGCTGTGTACGGCTGGTCAATGAACAGGTTGTTGAGCTTTACAACAAAATCCCCATGAACACCAAAGTCGTGCTGCACCCGAAATAGGAATTTATTGGATTGAGTTCGCACTGCTCGTTACTTCCCGGCAGGTGTGCGCTCATCATTCAGCCATTTGATCGCATCGGGGAAATCAAACAACAGCGAGATTGTATCGACAGTCAATAATATAGTGAGATAAATATCGTAATTGCCGCTGGCTTCGGGCCGGTAAAAGAATATCCACAGGACCAGAATAGTCCACGGAACGAGGTGCGGAATCGCCATCATTTTTGAAAAGCCGCGATCGTATAGCATTACCGGCAGGTTCATCACCATTGCGCCAATAGCCAAAAATGCAATCCACAAACCCGCTGGTTCGCTGTAGAAATAAAGGCTCGCCATATTAACCGGCACTAGTATTAACGCCACCCAAGCCTGCACCCATAATGGCATGGCGCGAAATGAATTGTAAATTTCCAGTACCATTTTATCCCTCGAATAGAATATCTAATGCTGCTTAACATGAGTTATTCACGAGTGGGAATCACAAAAAATCTATTGGTTTGTTAAGGTCAAATTTCAACCAGAGTTTCCCGCTAAAAATGAAATAACAACCTCATGCAAGAATTGATTTCAGAGCGTTTGAGGTTATTGTCGGCCTTTAACTGTTTGGGCTTTTGGGCGCGCTTGGATATTGGGAGTATATTTTGAAAATTTTTAAAAAGCTGTTTGGAGCAATTGTTTTGGTTCTGGCAATTGCCGCTGGTGCGGTCTGGTGGGGTGGATGGGGCGGTATTTCTGCCAAACATCCTTCGCTTGCCGGGCAAAAACTGGCCCCAAATATTCCGGTTAGGGATTTCTTCGCGAATACTTCGAGCAAATGGGATTACCGCCCCTCGCCAAAGGGACATTGGCTCTCCTGGAAAGAGGTGGAAGGAAGCGGCAATGTTATTAAAATCCAAAAGGCCGACGGGTCGGGTGATATTCAAACAATCCCATTGGTGCAGGGCGGGCGCTATTTTTGGGATTTTGATGACCAGCATTTGTTAATAAGCCAGATTAAAAATCGCCGACTGAGCCTTTGGAAGGTGAATGCCGCCAACCCGGCTTCAAAATGGCAGGATATTACGCCGCGTGGTTTTAGAAGCTGGCGAATTATCTATAGACCGCAATCGGCTGATAGCCGTTGGTTGATTTCAACATCAGATAGAAACGCCAAGCTGGTCGACATCTATTCGGTTGAGCCGGATGGGCTTGGCAAAAAACTGGTCGAGAAAAACCCCGGTGATGTGATTACTTATGTGGTGGATAATACCGGTTTTGTTTATTTGCGCACGCTCAAGAAAGACGGGGGCGCATTTTTTCTGGAACATCGAAAAAAAGATGATTCCGAGAGCTGGCAACCCGTTCTGGATTATACGGTTTTTGATCACTTTAGGGTTGTAACTTATCCTGAAAACGGCAAAATAATTGCCGCTTCAAATCGTGGGCGCGACCAGATTGCTCTGGTCAGGGTGAATCTCTCATCGGGTGAAGAAGAGCTTATTTTGCATGATGAGCAAAAAAGCATCCGCCGTACTTATCAACTGAGTTATTGGCCAAAGAAAGTAGATTTGGTCAATATTGGTTATGGTATTCCGCAATACCGTGCGATTACCGATAGGGGTAAAATGCTGTTGAAAGCGCTCGATGGACTGAAAAAACCGTTTGAGTTTAACATCCTTGGTCGTTCGATTGATACCGACATCGTAACTCTTTCCGTATCCGAACAGGAAAATTCCTGGCAATACTGGCTGGTGGATCTTAAAGCTGCAACACGCAGGAAACTTGGTGCATTTGATTTTTCTCGTCATGCTGAATATTTGGCTGATACTAAGTTTTTCAAAATTGAGGCCCGTGACGGGCTAAAAGTCCCGGTATTGTTGACATTGCCGCATGGGGTTACACCAAAAAAGCTACCAATGATTGTTTATGTGCATGGCGGACCGGCATTAAGCGATGGTTGGGGGTATAATCATGTTAAGCAGTTTATGGCCAATCGTGGCTATGCAGTTTTAAGCGTTAATTATCGCGGCTCCACCGGATTTGGCAAAAAATTTCAATCAGCCGGATACCACCAATATGGCCGTGCAATGCAGGACGATATAATTGACGCGACCAAATGGGCCGTATCAGAAGGTATTGCTGATCCAAAGAAGATTGCGATTTACGGTGCGAGTTTTGGCGGTTATTCCGCCATGATGGGCGTGGCCCGTGATCCAGACTTTTTTGCAGCCGGCATCTCTGTGGTTGGTGCTACAGATATTGAATATCAGACCGTTAATGCGCCCCATTTTTGGGGCCTTGGCACCGAATATTGGACCCGCTATTTTGGTTCAGCGGAAAGTGCTGCTGATCTGGAAGAAATGCGCAAATATTCTCCGGTGAACCTGATCGAAAATATCAAA
>JALSIJ010000011.1 GCA_026981655.1 Rhizobiaceae bacterium
GGAGACAATACGCACACCGCGTTGGGAAAGGCGCGCGGCCAATGTGCGGGCATTGGCAACAACCTGAGCCGCATAGATTTTGAAACCACTTTCAAGTGCTTCGCCCAGGCAAACCGCCTTGGCGGCAATAATCTGCGTATGGATGGAGCCTTGAACGCCGGGAAAAACCGCCGCCTGCAAGCGCCTCATCCATTCCTTTTTATTAGTGAGAATCATACCACCGCGCGGACCGCGCAAAGTTTTTGTGGTGGTACAGGTAACAATATCAGCGTGAGGAAAAGGTGAGGGATGCACGCCGCCCGCCACAAGCCCTGCAATGTGAGCCATATCCACATGGAACCATGCGCCAACCTTTTTGGCGATCTCACCCATGCGTTCAAAATCCATATGTCGCGGATAGGCGGAGCCCCCGGCAATCAACATTTTAGGCTGAACTTTTTTGGCTACTTCTTCCAGATCAACGTAGTTGATCACTTCACTTTCAGGGTCGACCCCATAATGGTGCGCTTCAAACCAGCGGCCGGAAAGGTTGGCCCCAAGTCCGTGCGATAAATGCCCTCCGGCTGCTAGATCGAGCGATAATATTGTGTCGCCCGGCTTAAGCAGCAAAAAGAACACCGCCAGATTGGCCTGACTGCCTGAATGCGGCTGCACATTGGCATAATCGCAGTGAAAAAGCTGTTTTGCCCGATCAATGGCGGCCTGTTCGACAATATCAACATTCTGCCCGCCGCCGTGAAAGCGCTTACCGGGATAACCTTCCAGTGTCTTGTTGGTAATCTCGTGACCAAGTGCATCCAGCACCGCGCGACTGACAATGTTTTCCGCTGCGATCAGCTCAATCTGATCCTGTTGACGGTTTTTTTCTGCCGTAAGTGCACTGGCAACAAGCGGATCACTGTTTGTAAGTGCATTCTTGAAATGTGCTGACAAATAATACCCCTTGAATTGCAAACTCCCCGATAGGAAAATGGCGATAGATTATTCTTTGCTGCCATAAATTCTCGAGCGCGATAAAATCAGGAACAAGAGCAGCAAAACCCCTCCCAACGCAGAAAGGGCATAGCCAATCCATACAGCAAGAACGCTACTTTTCTTCAGTTTTATAGCGCTGTTTTTATCTCCTGCAACAAAATTTCGAACATTGTCTGGCGAATAGAAAACCGTGACTTTTTCACCTTTTTGAATTCTCTCCCATACTTTTTTGTCCCTCAGCCAACGCAGGTCTGTATCTGGGTACTTGGGCAATTTCAGGATTAAATAATAATCGGTTCGTGGATTGGCGTTGGTATCTGTTACGACAACAGATATTTTGTTGTCCACAACCGCGATGCCTGAAACACCATTGGCGATAAGCGCGCGCGCCTGCAAGCCTATCATTATACCGATGACAATACAGGCAATACCCAATAACAGGCTGGTTCCGCCGCTAAACAGCAGTGCTCTTTTCATATTATTCCTGACCCTGAACAATTGGAACTATGATAGCACAGGCAAATGGAAACTTTGTTAATCATAGAGTCATTACGAATAAAATTGCATGGTCAAGATGTGAGCCGTTACGGGGGCAAGGCGCTTTAAAAGCTTCAAACTGTCAGCATTCAATTTTAGGCTTCCAGCACATCCAGCCGATACCAGTGATCTATATACTGGCCCTCAGCGTCCTGTTGTATTGCAGCGCCAAAGGCTACGGCCATTTTATCCCGTGCCTCATTTGAAAGAGTACGGCTTTCATCGACTTCCATCATATCATCAATCAGATGGTCGAGACAGGCGTAGCGATATTTTTTATTCAAATAGTGCGTTTTGCAGCGCGTCAGGTTTCCTGCTTCAATGAGCGTACTAATAGCAGCTTGCGCCTCAATCTGTACTTGTTTTTCATCATCTAGCCAGCAATAGACCGGATAGAGCGGGTCATCGGTTTGTGGTTCAAGCACGATGATCTTTCCGTCCGGTTTGACTAGGTTCAAAGCGCCGCGCAACGCTCCCGCCATATCTGGAATATGGTGCAGGCTGGTGCAAAAAATTACCACATCAAATGAATTCGGTGACGCATCCAAATCATTCAGCGTTGCGACCTGATAGGTAGCGCCGTCACCCAGTTTTTTTGCCTGTTCAATAGCATTTTGGCTCGGGTCTATCCCGGTAACATTCGCGCCGATGTCAACAAGCGCACGGCAAAGCCCACCGGTGCCACAGCCAACATCAAGTATGGTTTTGCCTGACCCTTCGCCGATCTCTCGGCAAATTGCTTTCTCATTGCCGATTATTTCACGCTCGATCATTTGGTTATTCATTTTCAATCATTGCCTTATGGTCAACGCGTTCCTGCTGCGGCGAACGGGCATAGAGCTCGCGGTAACATTTCGAAAAATGTGAGGCCGATACAAATCCGCAGGCAATCGCCACTTCGACAATGGGCAGGGAGGATTGAACCAGCAGGTGCCGGGCGCGATCCAGCCGGATCTCAAGATAATAACGAGCCGGAGAGCGCCCCAGATGTTGGCGAAACAAACGCTCAATCTGGCGCCTTGAAAGACCGGCAAATGTTGCGATTTCCGGCAGGCTCAAAGGTTCAACTAAATTGGCTTCCATAACCTCGATGATTGAAAGAATCTTGGTATTTTGAATGCCAAGCCGGGCCCGCAATGGCAGGCGCTGTCGATCATGATGACTACGCACCCGGTCGGTCAAAGCCTGCTCACAGATGGAATTAATCATCGCATCGTCGTGGTCTTCGCTAATTAATGATAGCATCATATCGAGCGCCGCCGTGCCACCAGCACATGTATAGATATTGCCATCGGCCTCGAACAGATCCGCATAAACCTCGACATTGGGAAATTTTTCAGCAAAGCCCGGTAATTCCTCCCAGTGGATGGCGCAGCGTTTGCCGGAAAGCAGCCCCGCCTTGGCCAGAATATGGGCGCCGGTGCAAAGTCCGCCAACCGCAACGCCGCGGTTGCTTTCTTCGCGTAGCCAGGCAAAAACTGATTTGTTTTCAAACCTGTCACCATGTAGTCCCGAACAGACAAACACCATAGATGGCCGGTCCTTACCCGAAAGCAGTTTTCGTTCCTGTTCGAGGCTTGTATCCACATCAATTGTTACACCATTTGAAGCGGACACAGGCCCCCCATCAACTGAAGCCAAACGCCAGCGATAGGTCTCATAACCCGCCATGCGGTTGGCAATTCGCAACGGTTCGATTGCCGTTGCAAATGCAAGCATTGAAAATTCCGGCACCATGAAAAACACAATATTGCGTTTAATCTGGTCTTGCGCTTCTTGTTTGGCAGGGGATGACGGCTCCCTGTTTTCAATATCATGCATGGCTAGCCCTCAATATGCGGTAGGAACATCCGCATTCAATAGAGCGACCATGACAGAAAGATAATTAAATCCAAAGCGAAATTTTATCATTTTTCGGTTATAGTTTGCGCTGTTCAACGGTTGAAGGATTAGCAAATGGTTGAAGGCCTCAGTCACATAACATTCGTGGTAAAAAACCTCGATTTGATGGAAGAATTGCTGGTCAAAATATTCGATGCAAAAAAGGTTTATGATAGCGGCGACGACACATTTTCAATCTCCCGGGAACGGTTTTTTGATATTGCCGGGCTTTGGATTGCAATAATGGAAGGTGTTTCTCAAACTGAAAAAAGTTACAATCATGTCGCCTTTAAAATTGATGACGCGCAATATGATGACTACCTTGGGCGCATAAAAACGCTTGGACTGGAAATTAAACCCGGCCGGGAGCGAGTAGAAGGAGAGGGGCGTTCGATATATTTTTATGATTTTGATAATCACATGTTCGAACTTCACACCGGGACACTTACTCAGCGTCTCTGGCGATATAAATCCGGGAAATAATTTGCGTTTACGAGCAGGTTACCGCGACCTTCGCCTGCGCCTTCTGCCGCCACCTGTGCCATCTTCTGACATCGCTTCACCGGCGCTTTTCGCCGGTAGTTTGACCGTTTTTTCCAGTTTGGGAAAGGCATCCACCTTATTGGGGAAAGCCATAGCATTGACGAAATGTTCTTGAAATTTTGGTTCAAGAGCTGTCTCTATCTTCTCGATTTTCATAACAGTTTGCTCAATTTCGCGTCGGTAGTCACGGTTAAGCAGCGCCATTTTGGCACCCGTACCAGCCGCATTGCCAACGGCTTTGACATTTTCGACGGCACAATCCGGGATCAAACCCAATACGAGCGCATATTTGGGATCAATGAACGAGCCAAATGCACCGGCAAGCTTGACGCAGTCAACTTGCTCTATTTCGAGTTTGTCCATCAACAATTTGACGCCCGCATAAAGGGCGGCTTTTGCCAGTTGAATGGCACGCACATCGGTTTGGGTGACAGTAATATCTGGCCCACCTTCGGCCTGCCAAAGACGATAAGACCAGGTGCGGCCATTCTTGAAAACGCGGGGCGACTTTTCGGCCATTTTCCCGTCAATCACTCCATCTTCAGTGGTGATGCCGGTAAGATACATTTCCGCCATGACTTCGATAATGGCAGAGCCGCAAATGCCGGTAACACCGGTCTTTTGGGCAGCCTCTTCAAAACCCGGCTCGTTTGACCACATATCAATGCCGATTACCGATATGGTTGGCTCCAGCGTATCAGGATCAATGCGTACTCGCTCTATGGCGCCGGGTGCAGCGCGTTGGCCGGATGATATTTCAGCCCCTTCAAAGGCGGGGCCGGTGGGGGAAGATGCGGCAACGGTGCGGGTGGAATTGCCCAGCACGATTTCTGCATTGGTGCCAATATCAACCAGCAACATCTGGCTTTCCTGCCGATGCGGCCCTTCTGTCAGGGTGGCAGCGGCGGCATCAGCACCCACATGACCGGCAATACAGGGCAGAATATAGGTTCGAGCACCGTCGTTTAGGGTAAGGTCCAGCTCATGGGCTTTCATATGGACAGCACCCGATACGGCCAGAGCAAAGGGCGCGCCACCGAGTTCCGTCGGGTCGATGCCCAAAAAAAGATGGTGCATCACCGGGTTGCCAACAAAAACCGCATTGAGAATATCGTGGCGGTCAATACCGCTTTCCTCACAAACTTCGCCAATCAACGCATCTATCGCCTTGCGCACGGCGATGGTCATGGCCTCGCGGCCATCCGGGTTCATCATCACATAGGAAACCCTGCTCATCAGGTCTTCACCAAAGCGAATTTGCGGATTTGACGTGCCGGCGGAGGCGATCGTTGCGCCGGAAAGCAGCGAGGAGAGATGCAGCGCAATGGTGGTCGAGCCAATATCGCAGGCGATTCCATAGGCTTCGTTTTTCAGCCCCGGCGACAAGTCAATCAGATAGGGATTGTCAAACTCGTCATCCTTGTGGATAGCAGCTGTGACCGACCAATTGCCAGCCCGCAGAATTTTTTGCACCTTTGGTAAAACATGGGTATCAATCTTGATATTGGAAAAGCCCCATTCTCGCTCAATCGCCTGAAGCAGATGATCGAGATCGCCTAAAGGCTTGTGCATGTCTGGCTGTTCGACTTCCACATAACAAAGGTGAACCGCCGGGTTGCGCTCAATATAACGGTCATCGGCTGCCTTGCGTACTACTTGTGCATTCACCTGCACATCTTGCGGAATATCGACAACCAGATCGCCTTCAATGGTCGAGGAACAGGAAAGCCTTCTGCCTTCTTTCAGATCGCGTTTTTCCGCATAGCGCTTTTCTTTTGCGCCAAATGGAGAAAGATGATCCATTTTGGATGTGATATTATGCTTGGCAAATGAACCTTCTGCCACTTCCACCTGGCAGCGTCCGCAAATGCCGCGACCACCACAAACGGATTCCACATAAACCCCAATTGAGCGGGCGGCTTCCAGCACCGGAGTACCGCCGGCAAAACGCCCGCGTTTGCCCGAAGGCATGAATAGAACAAGGTGCTGTTTGTCAGTCAAGGGTTTTCCTACAATTTGGTCGGTATGGATATGTCCGTCGCTTGCCAAGCATGAAAATATACAGGGATAATGGCTGGGGAGCTATCGAAATTTAGATTTAGTTTTTCCTTCTCCCCTTGCTGAAAAGGAAAAACAAGAAGCATTGCGAATTAAAAACCATATGCAATTCCCCCGCTACCTGCCGCAGGCTGAAACATGGATGAAACACAGGGTGCGCATTTCGTGTTTGATGTGTTTTGGAAAATTGCTCCGATAGTTTCCCCGTAATTCTATTGTTCATATTATATCCAGACAGCAATGCGATAAGCCTCCAAGATAGCGGCATGGATGGAACGGGAAGTTACAGAATCCCCGATCCGGTAAAGCGTAAAACCTTCTTTACTTGTTTCTGGTTGAGCGCGATAATCAGCAAGCGCATCAACATCGGTTAGACCATTGTTTTCTGATTGTGCCTGCATTTCAAAGAAGACATCAGCCATCGGATCAGTTCCGGCTTCGACGATCACTTGGTCGGTGCAAGTTTCATGTGATTGCCCGGTTAGTTCATTCACCAATGTAGCAACCAGGCGGTTGCCATCTTTTCGCAGCGCTGTGATACGCATATCTGGTAAGGTCGAAACACCTTGCTGGTAGAGGCGTTTCCTGTACACAGCGCGGTCCGGATAGCCCATTTCTATTGCAGCATGTGCATCAATTGTGGCCAGTGTTATCTTGTGACCATGTGCCGACAAATGATCTGCACAGGACACAGCCTCATGTCGGCCGGTGGCATCGCAGATCAATATGTTTTGC
>JALSIJ010000012.1 GCA_026981655.1 Rhizobiaceae bacterium
AATATAACAATTCGCATCATTTAGTTTATATGCAGGAAAGGCACTCCCATGAGCATGAAAGCATTTATCGAAGATCAGGTTAAAAACAACAATGTTGTCGTTTTCATGAAAGGCACACCGGCTTTTCCGCAGTGTGGTTTTTCTGGTCAGATGGCGCAGATATTTGATTATCTCGGCGTCGACTACAAGGGTATTAATGTGCTTGAGGATGACGACCTTCGCCAGGGCATTAAAGATTATACCAATTGGCCAACTGTGCCGCAGATTTACATTAAAGGTGAGTTTGTTGGCGGTTGTGACATCGTGCGCGAAATGTTCCAGCAGGGCGAATTGCAACAGCACCTTACTGAAAAAGGTATTGTGATGAACGGCAAAGCCGAAGCTTAGTTTCATATTCCGTGCAGCTACCCGGCTGCATGTCCGTTCGCGGGCTGGCGCATTGCTAACTGCAATGCTTGCCCTGCCCATCGTAACGCACCAATTGCTCCGATAGGCGAAGCGCAATGCGCGCCTCGCAGGCCCGTAACTTCAACTAAGTTTGGCCGTGAGAGATAAAACCCTCACTCCCTCAATCCCAAAGTTTCAAAATCAAACAGTTTCTTGTCAAGCAAATGGCTGGGGCGAATATTGGTCAGCGCACGGATCATTGAATCCTTGCGGCCCGGCATACGGGTCTCAATATCGAGAAGCATTTTTTTCAATTGATTGCGCTGCAGGCCATCCTGCGAACCGCAAAGATCACAGGGAATAATTGGAAACTGCATGGCCTGGGCAAACTTTTCCAGATCTTCCTCTGCGCAAAGGCTTAATGGCCGCATCACCATCACATCGCCCTCGTCATTCACCAGCTTTGGCGACATAGAGGCCATGCGCCCGCCATGCAGAAAATTGATGAAAAAGGTTTCCAGAATATCTTCCCGGTGGTGGCCCAATATAAGCGCTTCACAGCCCTCTTCGCGCGCCACGCGGTATAGATGTCCACGCCGGAGTCTCGAACATAACGAGCAATAGGTTGCCGTTTCCGGCAATTTATCAATTACCACGCTATAGGTATCCTGATATTCAATCCTATGGGTTATATTGTTGGCATTCAGCCAATTGGGCAGGATTTCCTTTGGGAAATTCGGTTGCCCCTGATCGAGATTGCAGGCAATCAGTTCAACCGGCAAAAGTCCGCGCCATTGTAAATCCAGCAAAAGCGCTATCAGGCCATAGGAATCCTTGCCACCGGAAAGACCCACCAACCATTTAGGCTTTTTGCTACCCTGTTTTTTCGGAAGCATGGAATAATCTTCAATCGCCTGCCGGGTCTGCCGCAACAGCCGCTTGCGAAGCTTATTGAACTCAACGCCAGAAGGCGCTGTTCGAAACATCGGGTGACAGGTGTCTGAATTTTCTTCAAGGACAGTGTTTTGCATGGTAGCTCCAACAAAAAAGGCCGCGCAATCCGGCGGCCTTTTCAAAAATAATATGCTCACAAAGTTTAGCGAGAATAAAACTCAACCACTAGATTTGGTTCCATCATTACCGGATAAGGCACATCAGCAAAAGCTGGAATAGAAACAAATGATGAAGTCATTTTGTTATGGTCAGCGGTGATATATTCCGGCACATCGCGCTCAGCCAGCTGTACAGCTTCCAGAACGAAGGCTAGTGTTTTTGATTTCTCACGCACTTCAATCTGGTCACCAGGCTTGCAACGGTAGCTAGGAATATCAACCTTTTGGCCATTGACCTTGATGTGGCCGTGATTGATGAACTGACGGGCTGCAAATACGGTTGCAACAAATTTGGAACGATAAACAATCGCGTCCAACCGGCATTCCAAAAGACCAATCAGATTTTCAGAAGTATCGCCTTTGATGCGGCTTGCTTCTGCATAAATCTTGCGGAACTGTTTTTCGGAAATGTTACCGTAGTAACCTTTCAATTTCTGTTTGGCGCGCAGCTGAATACCAAAATCGGAGATCTTGCTTTTACGGCGTTGGCCATGTTCACCTGGACCATATTCGCGGCGATTTACCGGGCTCTTTGGACGACCCCAGATATTTTCGCCCATGCGGCGGTCAATTTTGTATTTTGTGGTGAGACGCTTGCTCATCGTAATTCCTCATATAATCGCGCAGCCCCGGTTATTCGGCGCTGACAAGTTTGGAATACGCCCTCCTTTGTTAGCCTGAAATGATCCAAGAAAACTGACAGAAATCGCGCTGCAAAGCGGTTGATCTCACGGGACATATAAAAAGCGGGTTTTTCAGCCCGCTTATGAATGGGCTTTTAGGCGGAAACTCTATCCATGTCAAACAGAAATGAAAACCATCACTCTGTTTACAAACACCCCTTCCCCTTGCACTTAAACTCAACTCTTGCCACTTTAGGCCCATGCGTCCGACTATATTAAACCCTCTGTTTGCCCCCCTCATCTCGCTTGATGGCGTTGGCCCGAAACTGGAAAAAACCCTTGGCAAACTGCTCAAAGGTCCAGACGAGCAGGCATGGGTTGGTGATCTTTTGTTTCATTTGCCAAATTCCATCATTGATCGGCGCAATCAGCCGGGTATTGCCTTGGCTCCAGAAGGAGCAATCGTCACACTGAAAGTGCGGGTTGACCGGCATCAGGCCCCACCGCGCGGCAACAACCGCGTACCCTACAGGGTGTTTGTGCATGATGATACGGGTGAATTGGCGCTGGTATTTTTTCGTGCGCATGCCTCATGGCTAGAAAAATTGTTGCCTGAAGGTGAAACGCGTTTTGTTTCCGGCCGGGTTGAATGGTTTAATGGTCGCCCCAACATGGTGCACCCGGACCATGTTGTTTCCGAGTCTGAGTTTGATACAATGCCTTTGGTAGAGCCGGTCTATCCGCTGACGGCGGGTCTTTCCGGCAAAATTCTGCACAAGGCCATTCGTGCGGCGCTGGCTGCTCTGCCCGAACTTCCGGAATGGCAAAACCCGCAAGTGCTGGAAAAGCGCGGCTGGCAATCCTTCGGCGAAAGCCTCAACCGAATTCATGCGCCGCGCGATGAATTGGATATTGATCCGCTATCGCCCGCATGGCAACGGCTTGCCTATGATGAATTGCTGGCGGGTCAACTGGCTTTAGCGCTGGTGCGCAGCCAGATGAAAAAGGCGGCCGGTAAGGCTCGGCTTGCAACCGGCGAAAAAACCGGTGCTATTTTAGCAGCATTTCCCTATGAACTGACCCAAAGCCAAAAACAGTCTGTAGATGAGATTTTGAACGACCTGGCTGAGCCTGAACGTATGTTGCGACTGTTGCAAGGTGACGTGGGCGCAGGAAAAACCATCGTGGCCTTGCTTGCGATGGCTGCCTGCGTGGAAAGCGGTTCGCAAGCGGCAATGATGGCGCCGACTGAAATTCTGGCACGTCAACATTTGGCCACCCTCACCCCGCTTTGCGAAGCGGCCAATATGAGCATCGACATATTGACCGGCCGCGAAAAGGGCAAGGAACGCGCGGCTATTTACGCACGTCTTGCCAGCGGCGAAACTGATATTCTGGTCGGCACCCATGCGGTATTTCAATCGGGTGTCGAGTTTCATGATCTAGGGCTTGGCATTATCGATGAGCAGCATCGCTTTGGCGTACATCAGCGGTTGGCGCTTTCAGCCAAAGGTGCCGATACGGATATTCTGGTGATGACCGCGACCCCCATTCCACGTACTCTGGTGCTGACTTTCTTTGGTGATATGGACGTCTCCAAACTGACTGAAAAGCCAAGCGGGCGGCAAAAAATCCAAACCAATGCCATTGCACTCGATCGACTGGACCAGGTCGTTGAGCGCATTCGGGCCGCGATCGGCAATGGTAAAAAGATCTACTGGATTTGTCCGCTGGTTGAGGAAAGCGAAGAACTGCCGGTAACGGCCGCAGAAGATCGCCACAAAATGCTGCAACAAATCATCGGCGACAAAGTCGGGCTGGTGCATGGGCGGATGAAAAAAGACGAAAAAGACACAGCCATGCAGGATTTTAAATCCGGTAAAACTCGGTTGCTGGTCGCCACCACGGTAATCGAGGTTGGTGTTGATGTGCCCGATGCAACAATTATGGTGATTGAACATGCGGAACGTTTTGGCCTTGCCCAATTGCACCAACTGCGTGGACGCGTCGGGCGGGGGAGCGAGCAATCTACCTGCCTGCTGCTCTATAAAGCCCCACTTGGCGAGGTTGCCGAGGCGCGTATTCGCATCATGCGCGAAACAGAAGATGGTTTTTTAATTGCTGAGGAAGATTTGCGCCTGCGCGGTGAAGGTGAAATTCTTGGCACCAGACAATCCGGCACACCGGGATTTTCCGTCGCCCGGCTGGAGGTGCATGGCGAATTGCTGGAAATGGCCCGTGATGATGCCCGAATGGTTATTGACCAGGGTTTCGATACCGATCGCGGCCATGCATTGCGGGTGCTGCTCTATCTCTTTGGACAAGATGAAGCCGTAAAATTGTTGCGGGCTGGGTAAGGTAATAAATTATGAAAAACCCAACGGGATATGACCTCTACAAACCGAACCAAATAGCAGAAATGGTCGAAACTGCCGGAGTTGCAAAAGCAAAACTACCCGTAGTTCAACTTTTGACACTCGCAATTCTCGCAGGCGTATTTATTGGCCTCGGTGCGGTGGCCTATACAATGGTTATGACCGGCGTTGATGCATCATTCGGCCCATACCGGTTTTTAGGCGGCATCGTATTTTCACTAGGGCTGATACTCATCATCATCGGAGGTGCCGAACTTTTCACCGGCAATGCATTAATGATAATGGCCGCCGTGGATGGCTTGATCACGCCTGTTGAATTATTGCGAAACTGGGTGCTCGTCTATTTTGGCAACTTTATCGGAGCATTTGCGTTGGCCATTGCCGTATATCTATCCGGCATTTTGGACGGGCCTACAGAGGCGACAGCAATCGCGATTACAGATGCGAAAGCATCCCTTGACGTAATGGAGGCATTTATTCGAGGCATTCTGTGCAATATATTGGTTTGCTTGGCGGTGTGGCTAACAATTGCCGCGCGAACCGTCACTGGAAAAGTATTGGCAATAATCTGGCCAATTGCTAGTTTCGTTATGCTCGGGCTTGAGCACTCCATCGCCAATATGTATCTAATCCCACAAGGCATATTGGCGGGCTCAACCGCCAATTCAGGCGATTTCGCATCCAACCTATTGTTTGTAACATTGGGAAATATAGTCGGTGGCGCAGGTGGTGTAGCGCTTGCTTATCGTCTGGCTTATCGGCCAAACGATAATAAGTAAGGGCAGACACTGACCCAACATGTCCCTACTTACTCCGCAGCTCTTTTCAGCGCTAACGGAAAACACTCCTCAAACAGATCAAGATCATCTTTTGTACCGGCACTGACCCTGATGCAGCGGTCTTGTGGGGCAACGCCCGGCATACGCACAAAAATTCCCTGTTTGCTCAGTTCGGCGAGCACTACACGAGCGAAGTCACCATCACGGCCGCAGTCAATCGCCACAAAATTGGCGCCAGATGGCAACGAGGTTAACCCGTTATCAGCAGCAATTTTGGCAATGCGTTTGCGCGCATCATCCACTTTGGCAATGGTTTGGGCTAGCCATTGCTGATCGCGCATTGCGGCGTTTGCGCCTTCAATGCCAAAGCAATTCATACCAAAGTGGTTGCGGATTTTATCAAATGCCTGAATGAGTTCGGCATTTCCGATTGCATAGCCGACACGTGCACCGGCCAGCCCATAGGCCTTTGAGAATGTGCGGAACCGCAGCACTTGTTTATTTTCCAGATCAATGGCGGGCGATGTGCCCTGCGGGGCAAAATCCACATAGGCTTCATCGAGAAACAGAATTTTCTGATCTGGCAGTTTTGCAATCATCTGATCAAGCTCAGCACCGCTCCACCAGGTGCCCATCGGATTATCCGGGTTGGCAATATATATAACTCGGGCATTTTCCTTTATTGCGAGATCAAGCAGCGCATCCGGGTTTTCATGATCATCAATGAAGGGGGCCGTGACCAACCTGCCGCCAAGCCCGTTTACATGATAATTGAACGTCGGATAGGCTCCAAGCGAAGTGGCAACGGCGATGCCCGGCTCGACAAATAAACGTGCCGCAACACCGAGTAGGCCGTCAATCCCCTCACCTATGACAATATTTTCTTCCGGTACATCATGGTGCTGGCTGATCGCCTGTTTAAGTTTCACAAATCCCGGGTCGGTATATTTCCAGCAATGGGCAAGTTCTGCCTCAATTGCCGCATGGGCCTTGGGGGACGCGCCAAACACATTTTCATTGGCGCCAATACGGGCGCGAAACGGAAAGCCATTGGTGCGTTCCTGCAATTCCGGGCCGACAAAAGGCACGGTTGATGGCAATGAAGCAATCAGCTGGGTGAAGGGAAGTTTCATGGACAGATAAACCTTTGATATTCAGTCAATGGCGGATAAAACTACAGTTGTTTTTCCCAAATGAAAAACGGGGCTTTGTTTGGCCTTACATTCAGTTTAGCTCGAAGTTCATTGGTTATGCCATCCGGCACCAGAAAACCACCGGGCATCTGTCGTAAAAATTCAACAAAGTCAGCGCCAAACATCTTGTAATGGTCTTCTTGCAGGAACTTTTCCAACCGCTCGGCATCAGTTTTCAGGTGCTCGCCACCCTCTTCCGTCAAACGTTTCTTGTAAGGCCCCGGAACGGAAAAAATCATCCGCCCACCCGGTTTTAATAGACGGGCAAAGTCGATTAGATGATCGCCGAAATGACCGGGGATATGTTCCAGCACATGATTGTGCAGCACCGCATCAAAATAACTTTCCGGAAATATCTTGAAGTCTTTTGGAAAATACAATTTCAAACATTCGGCATGGGGGTAGCGCTCGGGAGATGCATCTGCACAAATATAGCCTGAACCAATCACCTCATCCAACGCCGGTTGCAGGCAAGGCTCCGGCGCCAAATGCAAAACACGCAGGGAATGTTCATCTTCCTCCAAGGTGAAAAGATGATGTTCATAGACAGCAAATGCAATGCGATGACGGGCAAGAGAGCCGCAATCCCGGCATAACTCTCCGGGCCGTCCGCGAAAGGCGTCAAAATCATCACTTCCACAAATATTACAGGTCAAACAGAAAACTCCCGTTTCTGGTAGGCATAATTCACTATCCAACATTTTGTATCGGAAAAGATGGATCCAATAAACATAAAACTGACTATATCTTTACATCGCTCAATAAAACATTTAGAACAAAATAAGAACGTATGATTATAATTTTTGCAGAAATCTTAGAATTTTGCACGAAAACCCTGTAATATCGTGATTCGGATTAATAGAGGTTTTGTGAATATATGAGCGACGTTAACGACCTATTTTCAATGGGAAATAATGCCAGGCCAGCGGCA
Source organism: Rhizobiaceae bacterium (assembly GCA_026981655.1). GTDB lineage: Bacteria > Pseudomonadota > Alphaproteobacteria > Rhizobiales > Rhizobiaceae > SZUA-100. The sequence continues at coordinate 7,401 of JALSIJ010000012.1, forward strand.
AGCCCGCCTGCTTCGGTTGCGGTATCCAAAAAGTCGGTCACCTCCAAGAGCGCTGAAAAACGGGCTGCGGCAACGGGCAAGGATACGGACTATAACGCCTCTGATATTGAGGTGCTTGAAGGCCTTGAACCCGTACGTCGTCGACCCGGCATGTATATTGGCGGCACCGACCTTAAAGCCATGCATCACCTGTTTGCTGAAGTCATCGACAATTCAATGGATGAAGCGGTGGCTGGCCACGCCAGCTGGATTGAGGTTGATCTTGACGAGGAAGGCTATTTAAGCGTCACTGACAATGGACGCGGTATTCCAGTGGACCCTCACCCGAAATTCAAAAATGTTTCCGCGCTAGAGGTTATTATGACCACCCTGCACGCGGGCGGTAAATTTGATGGCGATGCCTATGAAACCTCAGGCGGCCTACACGGTGTTGGCGTTTCTGTGGTCAATGCGCTTTCCGATGATCTGGTAGTTGAGGTGGCGCGTAATCGTCAATTATTCAGTCAGCGCTATTCCAAAGGGCTGCCGCAATCCGGGCTTGAATCACTTGGCGAGGTTCACAATCGTCGTGGAACGAAAATTCGTTTTCATCCTGATCCGGAAATTTTTGGAAAGAATGCAAAATTTGATCCAGCCAGACTGTATAAAATGGCGCGGTCAAAAGCCTATCTCTTCGGCGGAGTAGAAATCCGCTGGTCATGCGCCCCTTCGCTGTTTGGCGAAAATGATGCCGTTGAAGAGAAAGCCGTATTCCACTTTCCCGGCGGTTTGCGCGACTATCTCGAGGCATCTTTGGGCAAGCAATATCAGGTTACCAAAGAGCCGTTTGCCGGAAAATCCGCCAAGTCCAGCGGTCATGGTGCCGTCGAGTGGGCAATTTCCTGGTATGGTGACGATGGTTTTGTGAATTCCTATTGTAACACAGTGCCGACACCGGAAGGGGGAACCCATGAGGCGGGCTTACGCATAGCATTAACACGTGGGTTGAAGTCTTATGCTGAAATGCTTGGAAACAAACGCGGTTCGGTCATCACAACCGACGACGTAATGACCTCAGCAGCGGCGATTATGTCGGTATTTATTCGTGAACCGGAGTTCGTTGGCCAGACCAAAGACAAGTTGGCGACGGTGGAAGCACAGCGAATTATTGAAAATGCCATTCGTGATCCATTTGATCATTGGTTAGCGGCATCGCCGCAAGAGGCCAGCAAGTTACTCGACTGGGTGGTTGACCGGGCAGAGGAACGACTTCGCCGACGCAAGGAAAAGGAAGTAAATCGCAAAACCGCATCACGCAAATTACGACTGCCAGGCAAACTGGCAGATTGTTCGCAAACGGCAGCCGGTGATACGGAAATTTTTATCGTCGAGGGGGACAGCGCGGGCGGCTCAGCCAAACAGGCGCGCAACCGCAAAAATCAGGCGATTTTACCACTGCGCGGCAAAATCCTCAACGTGGCCAGCGCCAGCCGCGATAAGATGACCCAAAGTCAGCAAATTTCTGATTTAATCCAGGCTCTGGGCAGCGGCACGAGATCAAAATATCGCGACGACGATCTGCGCTATGACCGGGTTATTATTATGACCGATGCAGATGTGGATGGCGCCCATATTGCCTCGTTGTTGATCACATTTTTCTATCAGGAAATGCCGGAACTTATTAGCAATGGCCATTTGTATTTGGCGATACCGCCGCTTTACCGAATTTCTCAAGGCGGAAAGACGCTCTATGCTCGCGATGATGCGCATAAGGATGAGTTATTAAAAAGCGAGTTTGGCGGCAACAAGAAAATTGATATTGGCCGGTTTAAAGGCCTGGGTGAAATGATGCCCAAACAACTAAAAGAAACAACGATGGACCCGGCCAAGCGCTCTATGCTGCGGGTACAAATTATCGAGCCTGATGAAACGAGGTTATCTGTTGATCAACTAATGGGCACTAAACCTGAAGCCCGCTTTCGGTTTATTCAGGAAAACGCCCAGTTTGCTGACAGCAGCCAGCTTGACGTTTGATGTATTCTACTCACTATTGTCACTATTTTACCAATGGTACTGGCAACATGATTGAGGCTTTGCTAGGCTTTCTGAATAAAACTAATAATCAGGGAGCCAACATGAAAACGATAATAAGCCTAGTCACTGGTTTTGGCATTGCAACAAGTATGATGTTTAGCAGTTTTGCTATTGCCCAGGAGAATGCGTTTTCTCTTGAACTCAACAGCGCAAAAGATAATGAGAACGGTTGTCGCCTCACCTATGTGGCAAAGAACAAGACCGGTACCAAACTTGATAAAACTTCTTACGAAGTTGTCGTTTTTGATAAGGATGGCGGTGTATCGCAATTTTTGATCCTTGAGTTTGGCAAGCTGCCAATAAACAAAACCAAAGTTGTACAGTTTGAGTTGAATGGTCAAAAATGTGCTGACATATCCAGATTGCTAATTAATGATGTTTCAGATTGCGAAGCCAACGGTAAAGCGGTTCAAATTTGCCTTGATGCCTTGAAAACAAAGTCTCGCACCAGCATCGACTTTGGTACTTGATCATCGAATGATGGTGGATCAGGATGTTTGAAGAAATAACAAAGCAGTTAACATCGATCGGCGGTCCTGTGCTTGCTGTGTTGTTTCTGATTTCCCTGATTGCAACCGCCACCTCAATCTTCAAAATCCTGCAATTTGTACGAATTGGGGTTGGTAGACACGCGGCTGCAAATGCGGCGCTAGTGAAATGGAATATCGGAGAAAAAAAGCTCGCATATGACATTGCAGCTGGAAATTTCGCCCCGCTTTCAAGAGTTGCTGCACAAACCATGCATTCCCTCGGCCTTGCGCCGGAACACCCAGAAATTGCCAAGGAACAGGCTGTTCATGTGGCAAAGGAAATTTTGAATAAGCTTGCCGGGTATATGCGTATTCTTGAATCAGTTGTTCAGGCAGCACCAATGCTTGGATTGCTGGGAACGGTTCTTGGAATGATTGATGCATTTGGCGAATTGGCCAAAGGCGACGGCGCCGTTGATCCGTCGCAACTTGCCGGCGGCATATTTGTGGCGTTAAGCACTACTGCTCTTGGGTTGATTATCGCCATTCCGTTTTACTTTATTGCCAATTGGCTTGAATCCCGAATTGATGCGGAACGGGTTGCTATGGAGGCGACAATTTCGGCCATATTGTTCCGAACGCAAACTGAGAAATATACCCCAACTCAAAAAACCGGGACATTAATCGGCCTTTAGAAATCATATCTGCGCAGGTGAGAAATGTCAGAATTATTGCCACAAAGACAATACCGCCGCAAAATTTCACTTACACCTTTGGTTGATGTGATCTTTCTTTTGCTGATATTTTTTATGCTGACCTCACAAATCGCTCCATTTTCAATCATTTCCCTTTCAACGGCAAAAATTGAAAAGGATATTGAGCAGATTAGTATTCCTCATGAGGCGGATGCCAGGTCGACAAGTTTTGGCGCGTTGATTAATGTGTTGAATGGCGGAGTGTCAATAAATGGCCAACGGGTTGCATATGAGAAAATTGATCAGGCATTAGCGCAGCTCCGTCAGGCTGGCACTACTGCTGCAATAATTTCGCCTAAATCAGCTTCATCTGTGCAAGATTTGATCACTGTCTTGGAAGCGGTGAAACGTGCGTCCTTTGAGACCATCAAAATTCGGAAGGCGAAAGATTGATGGCGGAAATTAGTGATCGAATTGGGCATATGGTATGATTGACAATATGCTTGCATCGAAAAAGACCACCCTCACGGCTGACTTTTCGCTGGCAATTATCAATGTAGTTTTTCTCTTGCTGTTCTTTTTCATCTTGACCGGTAGCATTGTTCAGCGCTCTGAAATGGAGGTTCGTGCGCCATTTACCAAAAACCTACCGCTGGAACGCCTGCCTCGGCCCTTAATTGTAATTTCACAACACGGCGAATTATTCCTCGATGGACTCCCAATCAAAGAGGAATATCTGATTTCCAAGATTTCCAATCAGCCAGATCGACCAGATACTGCAATTAAAAAGCTGAACATATTGGCCGATGGCGCACTCTCAGCCAATTTATTTCTTAAATTGGTGGAAAAGTTGCGAAAGACCGGGTTACCCATAAAAATTGTTACAGTTCGAACTACAGCGAAAAAAGAGGAGTTGTAAGATTAACCCAAGCGATTTCACCAGCTGGATGATATCGGCACTGCTGGCAACAGGTTTGCACGGCGGTTTTCTTTACGCCTATGCAAACCAGATTGATGAAACCCAAAGAAGCGTGAGCAAAACAAAAATATCGTTACTTGATCTGCCGTCAATTTCCGGGACAACAACAATTGACGCAAAACCCATGCCGAGGGTTTCGCCTAAAGTCGCTGCCAGTTTTCAGCCTGCTATCAAGAATCAGGCCCAACGCCTCTCAAACTCATCCAAACAAATCCGCAATGCCATTCCAAATACAAGCACTATTAGGGCTGAAATCGCCAATAAAGTGAACGAGCCTCAAACCGCAAAAACGGTAAAACCTGATAGTTTTGCTCAGGCCAAAGATCTGCGTCCATCAAGACAACAGGCAGTTTCTAATGCATCCAAAATAATTTCCACAGTTCAAAATGCGAGCAAACAACCGAGAACGGTTATCAATGAACAGACAGCAAGAATTATTGACAACAATATAGTCATCCAATCTAAAAAACTAAATTCGGAATTATTGGAACCGAAGAATGTTGGTAAAATTGTTAGGCAAACCAATACCGCACTCCCTGCAAAAATAACGAAAAGCCAACGTGTTGCTAAATTTTTGAGACAAGACCCGGGTAAACAGCAGGACACTAAATCGGTAAAATTAGACAAAATCGTTCGCAGATCGTTATCGGATGGAAAAATTGCCTCACCGACACAGGCTCCATCCAAGCCTTTGGTCGAGATTGCAAAGACAGGTAAAAATGTCAGCAAGGTTCAACAAGCACCCAAATTGCTGACATCCAATCAGCCGGTAAAGCCTTTAATTGTATCCAGGAAATCAAGTTTTGAAACTGAAAATAAAGCGATATCGAAGCCTGTTGACCGCCGGGCATCAGCGCCTATCAAGAGGAATGTTCCTACTGCAATCAAGCCGAGGCGCGATAGTTCCTTTAAAAAAGTTGCCCGCGTTTCAAGAGTGCTGGTCGAAAAACCACCAGTTAAAATTGGTTCAATCAAGCCTGTCCGTCCAATTGAGCAGAAAGCCAAGTCTTCCAGAATATCAATGTCAGGTAATCAGGTGGCAATGATTGCCAGACCAAATCAAATAAAGCAGGAACTGCGGCCCGCTCCCACCAAAAGACAAATAAATGATTTTGCAAAGGTGGTTCAATTCATGAAGTTTCATCAATCGGAAAACATCTGCTTTTTGGCCATGCCCTATGTATCAAAATTGGAACGGATGCAAATTATTGGATTCTCCAACGAGACGAGCAGTTGGCCTACCTTTCAAAATGCCGTTCGTGATAACACTAAATTTGATATACTTGGACGATTAATCAGTATCAGCGATGCGCAATGCCAGGTCGTTGAATTTGCCCGGCAAAACAAATCATATCCTTCATTTTCGGTATCAATGGATGTTGAAAAAAATGAAATTGCAAATGGCAGCTTTGTTGCCGGTAAAATGTACATCAATGAAGGGCGGTATTTAAATTTGTATCTGGTGGATGATGAAGGTACCGCGATCAATATCAACAGGTTTGTGAAAATTGGAAAAAACATCTCAACATTCAGGTTACAGGTGAATTTAACCAGTGGTGCGGTAAAAACATCTCAATTATTGCTGGCCATCGTCACAGACGAGTTACTTGCCAGCACAATATTACACGACCCAACTCCTGCCACTCAATTGCTAAAAGACATTCAAAATGAAGCTAGCGAAAAAAACCTTAAACTGGATCTGGCAATTTCGTCGTTTTTGGTAAAATAGCGACGAACTGGTCAGCCACCTTGGTTGGGTGATTAGAGTCAGGACTCTAAACATGAGCAACCTTTTGCCCCCTTACCCACCAAGCTTGAAATATTTGGCAACTGCACCGACTTCAATATCGCCCGATTTAACGGACTTCAAAATTCGCTGCAAAAGTTTGGATGCCAACTCGGGTTCGGACAACTGAATTTCTTTGATTTTCTTTCGACTTGATAAAGCTAAAATCAATTGTGGAAGCGGATCGCGTGTTTCAAGATCAATCAGCTTTATATTGAATGAAGCGGTATCACCTTTGACTACCAGGAAATTTTCCAGATTATACACCACACCAGCATTGTCGATTAAAAGCAGACTTACCACTCCATCCTTTATTTTGGCGAGCTGCCCTTTTAGCGGCTGCCCACTGGTAACATTGGTACTGCTCAAACTCAATGTGGGTTTGAGCATTTTGCTGGAGCGCACGGCTTGTAAAAACTCAACAACTGCACACTGTTCTTTGGCGATCAGCCGAGCCTGAATATCCGGTTCCATTCCATGCTTTGCCTGAAACTCCTTATCCATCACTTCAAGCATTTTAACATCAGTTGCAAAGCCTTCAATCTGAATTGAATTTTCAGATATATCCATTATGGACGCATAAAAACATTTCCCACCATCAAATTTATTCAGCCAATCCACCATAGCGACGGCTCTGTTCAACGGTCTGGTCGTTGGTTTATCAACAACTTCGGGTTCGATAGGCTTATCGGGCGTTACCGGTCGTTCAGGTGTTACTGGTTTTTCAACTACCGTATCTTTTTTCTTTGTGCCGATAAATTCATCCAGCATGCCGGTTGTATAAGCACCACCGCCGATAGCGGCCATTGTGACCAAAAGCAAACCAGCAATCAAACCCGTTCGAGATTTTTTTGGCGCGGCAATATTTTCAGGCACAGGAGGCGAATAATGCGGGACGAAACTGCGTTCAGGCGACAATCCATCGGCTCCCGGTCTCTGGGATCCTTCAAAGGGATTGCCAATTCCAGACACCAAACCGGCAGCTGGCGGCTGACTATATGCAGGCGATGCACTTTGCATTGGCGGAACGGATGATGGAGCAATTACGGTTGCATTTGAAGAATCAACGCCTAGCATCGGAGACGGTGGCTGACTTGGTGCATCTGTCACTCGTGAGGTTTCAGGTGGGAACAACCAATCCACCACAACTGCCATGCTTTCCGGGCGGTCGTCGGGGTCGGGTTGCAACATCGCATTTATCAGCGGTTGCACCGAAGGATCAACCCAAGATATATCAGGAACCACGCGGCGCTTTTCAATGACATCCACCTGGGAGCCACTCATGTCAATGGACTCACCTGCAAGTGCAGCGGCAAATACCAGGCCCAGACTATAAATGTCAGAGCGCTCGGTTACATCCCCATCAAAAAGGCCCAATTGTTCGGGCGATACATAATTGTACTTGCCGGCAAATTTTCCGCCCAACAATGTACCACCGCCAACGCCGGCCGCTTTGGCGATGCCAAAATCGATTATTTTAGCGCGCTTTTTGTTGTTTACATCAACCAGGATAATGTTATCCGGCGACAAGTCACGGTGAATTACACCAGCCAGATGGGCCGCATTCAAACCGGATGCGACGCCAGCGATCATCTTGCGAGCCTCGTTGACCGGCATCGGACCCTCAAGCATTCTGTCCGCCACTGACTGGCCATCGACAAATTCCATGGCGAGATAGGGACGCCCAACACCAGGATCGACGGTAAATACATGATAGCGAACAATGGAATCGTGTGAAAGATGATTTAGAACAGACGCTTCTTTTCTAAACAGCGCCAAAATGGTTTCATCTTTTGCAAATTCGGGCAAAACAATTTTAATGGCAACCACATCGCCAGTTTGAATATTGTGGCCGCGATATACCTCGCCCATACCGCCCATGGCGATACGTTCGTCAATCTCATAGATGCCGTTTAACTGCGTGCCGGGGGCAACGCCGTCAGTCAGATCGACAAATGTTTTATCATCAGAGGACATGGTGCCGGATTAGCCCTTTCAAAGACCCAAAGTTGCTGTACCAGATGCCTTGTGGCATTTAACAACAACAACTGTAACATTATCGGTACCCCCTCTCGTCAAAGTCATATCCATCAACATGTCGCAACCCACTTTTGGGTGACGCCCATCTATTGCATCCAGAACTTCGTGGTCTTCCACATGTGCAGTCAAGCCATCACTGCAAATGACGAAAGTATCGCCGGATTCAATTGTCCCCTGTTCAAGGTCTAATTGAGGTTCTTCTGTTACGCCGATTGCTCGGGTAATTACATTTTTCCTAGGCCAGTTTTCGGCCTCTTCTTCATTGATTAATCCCCGATCAAATAGCTCTTGAACTTCGGTATGGTCCTTCGAAAGCTGCTTTAGCTCGCCACGACGAATCAGATATACTCGACTATCTCCCGACCATACACATGCATAGTGCCTGTCGTAAGTAAGTAATGATGCTAAAGTTGCACCTATCATGCCACCTTGACGTTCTTCCGCGATTGAACGAATTTCACTATTTGCTTTTGATATACGGTCTTGAAATCTTGCCAGCAGATCGCGGGCTGAAATTGGCGTGCCTATAGAGCCCGCATGCTCAACAATTGCAGCTGACGCGATTTCACCTGCGTCATGCCCGCCCATGCCATCAGCCACCAACCAGACGCCGTTTTCCTTGTTGACGAAATAGCGATCTTCATTAAGTTCGCGCACGCACCCGGTATCGCTGGCAGCCCAGTAGTCAAATCTAAATGCGTGTTCACTCATCTATATACAGATACACGACAATTGCCGCGTCCTTTTCCAGCACTCCCTAATGGTATCTGTTTGGCAAATAAACACAAAAGATACAAGTATCGAAATAAAACATCCCTAATTTACGACACTCCACCAGTAATCATGCTGGTAAAAAAATATGGATCGGGCAATCCCTGTTGAGAATATACAATTGGACCAAAATTGCTGCCCCCGTTTGTCCACCAATAAGTGCGACTTTCACACGCGCTGCGATAGTCAGTATCAGCTAAATTTGACAATAACTCGCTAACTGGTTGCTGGTCACTTCGCCAGATATGCCCCTTTCCCAATACTTCCCTGCCTGAAGTGTCATGGCTTGCATCTTCAATTGGCGCCAATAACCCTTGAGCCAACAGCTTTGCCTCAATCTCTACGTCTTCTTCCAGCGTTTGCAACAACCGCGCTTCAAGATCAACATACCATTGCTCATTATCATTCCAGCATGGCGGCACCAATCCGTTTCCGCTCTCATCGTAGTAAACCACGGAAAGCGGAAAAAACCGGCCGACCTGGTCAACTGAAGGCATAATTACGCCTGTACAATCAACGCCAAAAATCTCTCGCCCACCCCAAAATCGCCAGATTGGTGCAACCAGATATTGGTCTTGCCAATCGCGGCCCAACTCATCTCGACTTGCTGCTACCGCTGACTGTAACCAATTTTCAAATGGCTCCAATATAGAACGGGGTATGTCAAATGAGATGAAATCGCGCTTTTGCGGCAATTTACCAAAAATTCCAAAGCCCATGAATTAAAGCCCCGTTGGACATTTAAATTTCGTCAGCGCAGGCAGAGAAAACGGGTTTGAAACCGATCCGACCTGTATTTTATAAGACACACCTCTACCCCCGATAACAAATCGCGCACTTAGCACATCGCCGCGCCTTGAAACATTGCCTGCGCGCAACAAGCGCATGAATCCCCAGGGACCGGTATAGGAAATTTGGGCTTTCCTACCGGCCAGCTCAGGCACCAATGATATGCTTGCAGAACCGGAACTACCACTTGCCGGCCAAATGAATGTTTGTGGCGAGTTGCCAACCTGCCGGGATTCAATCACAGTTCCGTTGACGTTCAGCAATGCCAATTCAGCGTCACCAGAAATTGTATTTGGTGTCACGGTCAATTGTATTCCGGGCGCTGATCCACCATTGGGGAAAAACGCTTCCCTAATTTGAGCTGCTCGCTGAAAATCCTTAATTGCGCTTTTTGAAAGCTCACGGCCGAGCCTTGTATCATCTTTCCATTTCCAGTTCTTACCGCTGATGTCAGCCATCTGCGCAAGATTCTGTGCAAAAAACCTGTCCAGCACACCATTAGGTGCAAACAACCTGGAAAAATCGCTCATCGGAACATCACGGCCACTTCTGCGCGAAAACGGATAACGGTTGGCGATGACCCGTTTGCATGAACGGGTTACTGTGCTGGACAACATCTGGTTAAGCTGGGCAATTGATGATCCGGCTGCATCTCCCTCAAAGTCCTCAACGGCGGTCTGAACCATTTTGGCCAAACTTCGTGGTAATCTTGACGCATTCGCCCGCAAATTGACCACCTGCATTTGCAAGTTTTGGTTTGCTCTTTGGGTCTGCGATGGATTAACAGCTGCCAATATGAGGCTTTGATATACCTCATAAAAATTCTGCACCAAAGTATCAATCGGCCGCCGGCCGCTCTCTCCGTCTACTAAAGTATGATAGGGCTTGAAATAGGCTTCGATATTTGCGCCCGGAATCACTTTTTTACGAGAACCACCGGATCCCAATACCGAACCGGCCCGGCGTTGTGATTTTTTAATTGCCAGATCAATACCAATTCTAGAAAGCCCCTTGGCGCGGTCACGAAAACGGCGTGCAGCTATTTTGGCAACATCACCGCCAATACCATTGCCATTTTTCCCGACGCTATTTAGCAGGCCTTCGCTTTCCTCAGGTGCGTCCCGTGTAAGGGCCGTCTCATCCTTAATGGAGTTGAATAACTGCTTTAGGGGTGAGGTTGGTGCAGATGCTGCTGAAAGCGCCAGATATTGTGGCTTGTCGCCCGACATCGACTTAAATTTGATATTGCCTAGCACCTTTTCCCATTCCCGAATAAATTCTTTGCGGTAACGGTTGAGCATTTGCGGGCCCAATTGTGCAAATTGCTCTTCAACGGCGGCCTGCTCTCCCACATCGCCCATTACCCATTGTTCGGCGACCATTTTTTCGGCGACAGCACTTAACTGGGTTAAGAAGAACTGGTGGAACCCGTTATAGGTATAAAGACCAGGCACAGCCAGGTTTTCAATGTCTTCCCCATCAATGGTTTCAAAAACCAATGGCGTGTCTGCACCACCACGGGTCACAACATTCCAGTCTTCCAGTTCTGCGGAATGAGCAATTGACTTTATCAATGCATAGGCCCGATCACCCATGTTCATGCGAACCAGAGATCGTTGAGCCGATTCAACCAACGGTCCATTAAGTTCAAAACTCGGACGCTTGGCAACATCTAGGTTAAGCATGGCGCGCAGATGCTTTTCCAATTCAGCACGGGTATTTCGGTTGTTTGGACCTGGATATAAATCCTGTTTCCAGTCCCGCTGCAACCACGCAACAATTAGCTCTTTGTCGACCTTGGGAGCCTTGCCACCAAGCATTAGATATACTTTCAGCGCTTCGTAGACCACGATAGGATCGTTCATACTGGCTTCTATCTGGCGCTCAAGCCGTAATATCAACCGCGAGCGGAACATCCGCTCCAACGCATGTCGATATGTGGTTTTGGAAGCAGATACCAACCTTTCACGTTGCGACAATCCGTAGGTTTCTGACACGGGCGCATCTTTATTACGATTTTCATAACCGGTCGGCATGTAGCGGAGTTTCTGCAGCATTTCCAAAGTGCTTGAAACATCCACATCGGAAACTGTATTCGACTTAAGGCTGTTGTCTGCAATCACCCGATATTCATTGATCGAGTTTTCTGTTGCTACAATCAACGCGCGGTTTTGGTAATAACTCCAGCCCCAAACACCAACAGCGCCCAGGCAAAAAAGTGTTATCGCTGTAATTGAGCCGTACCAAATGACTGCTCCGCGCCGAACAGCCGACATATCGCGTGAGACCCACCCGGCTTCTGCAAATATCACTTTCTTCAGTAAGTCATGCAAAAAGAAGCTTTTTGCATGACCGGAATAATGACGGGCGATCCCAGTCTCACCAAAACTTCTATCCATTGCACCCAGCACCCGATCGATCGGCGTGCCTTCCTGGGTTCCTGACGAGAAATAGATACCGCGAAGGTTGGCGTTGGCTTGATATCTGGTATTCTCAAAAATTCGCTGCATAAAATTGGCGATAGGGTCTCGAAGGCTGGCAAATTGCGCAGGAAACCCAAAAATACTGATACGGGCAATCGGATCTGGTTCTTCTTGCAGCCGATCGGGTAATTCTTCGGTCAGACGTTTGACCAAATCATCAAATTCGGCCGGAATTTCTCCAACCATGTTTTTCTTGCGATCTTCCGTCTGAAAAGTTGCACCCCAGACTTTGCGCCTTCGACTTTCAGTAAAACTACCAAAATATTCGCTGAAACCGGAAATCAGGTCTGCTTTGGTGAATAGTGCATAAACCGGAAATTCAATTTTCAGTTCACTGTGAATTTCCAGCAACCGCTTTCTAATAGCTGTTGCATGCGCGTCCAGCTCCTGACCATCCATCGTCATTATGTCTTCAAGGCTGATTGCAACAATAACCCCGTTAATTGGTTGTTTGGTACGGTGGGTCTTCAACAGGGTAAGAAAAGACAGCCAGCTTTTTTTGTCTGATTCCTCGTCAGAATCCTGCGTAGTATATCGTCCTGCCGTATCAATCAGAACAGCGTCTTCCGTAAACCACCAATCGCAATAACGGGTGCCGCCGACACCGGCTATGGCAGCAGCGGACGATCCTTCGCTTAGCGGAAATTTCAAGCCCGAATTTACCAATGCAGTGGTTTTGCCGGCACCCGGCGGACCAACGATTATATACCAGGGAAGATCGTATAAATACGCGCCTTTTCCGCTTGATTTTTTGAGCGTACTGATGGCCTCACTCATCCGCTCCGCAAGCAGTTCGCCATCACCATCATCGTCAACGGATTCGGAAAGTGCCGCCTCTAGTGCTTTTTCAGCCTTGCGCCTTTTCCAATAACGGAAACCGTAAATGCCGATTACCAGAGCAAAAACAAAGAAAATAATCAGGAACCGGGTCCAAAAGCCACCAAGAGGCCGTACTTCACCAAAACCAATTAAAGGGCCAGCAAACCAGATAATTGCGGCGAACGCCAACAAACCCAGTACAATTGATATTCTAACAAGCCATTTTTTCATATTAGTTGGAACCGTCTTCTGGCAGTACTGGTATTTGCGATTCGTCCAGCGCTTCTTCCCGTTTGATCAACACTTCAACCCGCCGGTTTTTGGCGCGACCCGCTTTGGTTTTGTTGGACGCAACCGGTTCATCCGCACCTTTGCCCTCTACAACCATTCTGGAAGGGTCGGTCAGTCCCTTGGCCACAATATCGGCAACAGCTTTGGCCCGTTGTTGGGATAGATCAAAATTTGACTTAAAGCGACTTGTCGCACTGGTTTTGATATTGTCAGTATGGCCAAAAATGAATATTGGGCCGGGTTCAGGATCCAGGGCCGCTGCAATTCGTTTGGCCACATCAATAAATTCCTTTTTTACATCTGCTTTACCTGATGCAAACAAAATTAGATTGCTAACATTGACAACAATATGCTCACCCAAAGGATCAACGGCAATTGTGCCGGCTTCGACTTCATCTTTCAAAGCCCCTCTGATCCTCTCCAACTGACCGGTATTTTTTGGCACAATGTCAGGCAAAGGTTCAAATGCTGCCCGTTCAATCGTAATCATTTCACTCGGGTGAATTGTAACAAGCGTATCGGCCAGGGCTTCTGAATCATTGCCCAGTAACACCCTAAACAACAGAAACAGGCCAAACATAGAAACAGCTGCAAAACTGCTAATTGCCCAAAGAGGCACGCGGGAGCCAAATTCCCTGATCTTGATTTCTATGCCGCGCCAGCGTGGAGAAATATCATCATCGCTGCGCGCCCGAAGATGACGCAATGCCTGATAAACATCTCGTCGAATGCGTTGAAGTTCGACATCACCACCGGCAGCGCCGCGATACTGGCCTTCAAATCCGAGACAAAGACAAGCATGCATTAATTCGAGCAAATCATACCGTGGTGCGGGATTGGCTAAAACCTTGTTCAACTCTTCAAAAAATCCAACGCCGGATGTGCGGACCTTGAAGAATTGGGCCAACATGGAATATTGCATCCAGACATGGCGATCTGTTCCCGGCAGATTTTGTACAATATCATCTGCCGTGCCGCACAATATATATTTAGCGACAAGGGCATCCTCTTTACTAACGCCGGATTCCAAAGCTTTTCTTTCAAACTCGGTTATCTGGTTTGCCACGTGGGTCATCAACGGCATTGCCTGCATCTCGACAATCAACAACCGCAAGCGCCCTAGTAGAATCAGCAGTGATGTAGCGGCAGCCGTCATAGGATTTGCTGCAGAAATATCTGCACCATCTCTGGCGCTCAACGCAACTTCAAGTGGAATCTTCCTTACAGGTTCAGCTTCTGGAATGTTTTGCGGCTGCAAAACATCAGGAAATGCCGGTTGCCCCGCCGCCTGCCCTTGCATCCATGCATCCGACGATGGCTGTTTTACACCATATCCTGGTGCAGCCCCCGGGCCAGGCGGCGGTGCCGCGCCTGGCATTCCGTGAGGAACCAGTGGCGTTCTGGGTGGGGGAACGGGCGGTATCGGGGCTGAACGCGGAGCATTTGCAGGGCTTGCAGGTTTCGCACCACCAGGGGCAGCATTACCCGGACGGGGAACGCCGCCCGGTGTCGGACGAATTACAGTTCGGCCATTTGCGCCGAATGGATCGTCTTTTCCGCTCATCTACGATCTTCCATAATTGCCCAAAGGTCTAACTGTAATTCCGGCCAATCACCAGCAAAATGCAAACCAATGCTGGCTGCTACACTAAACTCAGGCCAAAGCGCCGACGATTTGTCGAGGTAAAAATACACGTGATCAGAAATCGCTCGTATCTGCCTTGGCGGTGTCGGCATATGAACCAACTCAATACCCGGCAAATGTGTCTGAACAATTTCGTTCATTTTGTTATTTGGACCAACTTTACAGAGCGCGGAAAACTGCTGCTGAATTTCAGTCAGCGGCATGCTTGCTGAAACTTCGATAACAAAGGTTGCATGCTGGAACAGAGAACGATCTGTGACCGATGCCAAATAGGCATTGGCAGCACGTTCAATAAGCTCAAGGCGAATGGCCCTGCCGACATCAAGGCTCAACAGCCGTTGAATATCGCTTACTACAGGTTCAAAAACGCTGTCCAGCGCATCCTGATCGTAGGGCGCATATTCGGGCGCCATGCGCTTTGGAGAAAAGGTCCATAACTCGCCGACAATGCGCAGTAATTCCTGATATAGCTCCACCGGGTGAACATATTTGGAGTTACGCATATGCTTTAGCAGATTTATCTGTCGGTTCAGCATCTGCAACATGAAATAATCGAAGGTTTGCAATCCACCACCAGAACTTGGGTCGGCTGCATAGCGAGCGAGCGTTTCGAGTTTCGTATCGATCCAGCCAATGACCCTCTCTAGCCAGCCAAACACTACCGGGTGTGCATGGCAAATAACCACGGGTGGCGCAAAGGTTTCATCCAGCAAAATGGTTTTATCCCGAACTTCCAAAATGCGGGCGACTTTTAGACAATGAAAGCCGGGTTTCGGTGTTTTCCGGATTTCAAAGGTCAGGCGCGGATGAGCAACTTCTACTTCTTCTTCCACATGCATGTTGGAAGAAGAGTCAACCAGTGTTTCCAAATCTCGAACATAGCGAGACCCGCTGGTAGCTTCCTGCATATCAACTTCGCGGCCATTAACAGTTGCCATTGGCATACAAAGCCAGACTACCTGCTTGTTGGCATTTTCCGGCACATCAATAGGAATTGCCAATGGGCTGGTGCCAGGCATGTCAAATGGAGTACCATCCTGAAAAACCCCACTGCCACGGCGCAAGCCAAATTTATTTTGCTGCGCCATGTCGCGATCGATTTCCAGATCGAAAAAGCCCCAAGGATAAGGGCTGATATGACGAACTCTGGTCTCAATCAGGTTTTCAATATAGCGATCAGATTGCTGCAGGTGGTGCTGGCGTAAGAATAAACCCTCCGACCACGCAACCTTACTGTACCATGACATCTAAATTTTGGCTCCCTGACACTTGGTTTGAACAAATCAATCCGACACTATGACCTAACATAGTGAGAATCCCAATGTTATGATATGCAATAAATCACTATTGCATATCGATTTCCATCAAAATTCACCGAATGGGCAAAATCTGACCGGGATATTTGTATAAGTTATTGATTCAGCCGAGCTATGCCGTATCAGTCTGGTACAATAAGCAGCCCTATACGTCGGCCATTATAAGCCGTTCCATATATTTCACGCCAATGACACCGCCGACAACGATGAAGATAAATGTAATCATCGAGCCAACCGCCAGAGTGGAAAAACCGGAAAGCGCCTGACCAACAGTGCACCCAAGCGCCAATACGCCGCCGACACCCATAAGTGATGCACCAAACATGTTGTAAACCGTGTCTTTCGAATTTGCGAAGGTAATCAGGCTCAACCGACCGCGCACCAGCGCGCCCAAAAAACCGCCGAGCAGAGAGCCTGCAACTGTGACCACTGCAAAGCCCGGCGCTCCGAGCGCTGTATATCGCATCAGATATTCAAGTGTATCACCGGTTGGGCGAACAAATGTAAGCGAAGCGATGGGTACCGCCTGATCGGCAAATTCATCAAATGCCAGACCGGTTAGCATCCAGCCGGCAACCACGCAAAGCCCAAGACCGATACCTGCGAACATATGGGTGGCCGACTTACGAAACGAGCTATCCTTGAAGCAATATATCAATAATGCGGCTACGATAACCACCATAGCGGCCATATTGGCGGTTGTCGCATCAAAGCCGGTGAAAAGAGACAGAATAGAACCAGCACTTTGGGATTCAAGATTGTAGTCAGTTAAATCCACCACGGTTGAGCCGAATATTGAAACCCGTAAGGGGCCAAGAATGCCGCCAATGGTCATATAGCCAAAAATGCCGGTAACAATCAGCACCAGCGCCGAGCGCAAATCGCCCGCCCCAGCCCGCACCAGATTACGGCTAACACAGCCGCCTGCAAACACCATACCAAAGCCAAAAATCAGTCCCCCGACCACATTTCCCAGCCAGTTAAAACTGGGGGTTAAATACATGGCGCTGTTAATATCGGCGATACCGGCACTTTTCAGATAGGTGGTGCCAATAATGGCCACAGCTGCCGCCAGCAGCCACGCGCGAAAACGGCGATAATCACCAAAATTCAAAATATCGGAAATTGAACCCATTGTACAAAAATTCGTCACATAGACGATAAAGCCAAATACGGTTCCAATTGCCAATCCAACCAAGCTGACATAGAAGCCAGGATCCTCAACCACCATTTCGCGTAAAGTTTCAATCATGTATTCTCTCCCCTGCGTCTGGGGTTCCGCTCATTCAAATTTATCTCCAGACACACACCTTATTACATGCGAATAATATAATGCGCAATCAGAATTGGTTTGTTCAAACGAATGTGTATAGGGCATCGAGCGGCGCCCTGCCCTATAGATCGCGGCCAATTCCCATCACATCTCGTGGTCGATATGCACTTTCCAACAGCTCGATCTGCTCACTGGTTAAAACGATCTCAAGTGATGCAATTGCCTCATTTAATTGCTCAATTTTGGTTGAGCCGATAATAGGCGCCGTCACATATGGCTTGGAAAGTACCCAGGCATAGGCAATTTGAGCCGGCGAATATCCGGTTTGTTTTGCTACCTGCTCCAAGTGGGCTAAAATTTTGTAATCCTGTTCTGCACCCAGTAAATCATCAGCAGATTTATCGGTTTTGGCGCGATTCGTTCGCTTGCCATCGCGCGGTCGGTTACCGGCCAAAAAACCACGGGCAATTGGCGACCAAGGCACAACCGCCACGCCTTCACTTTCACAATAGGGCATCATTTCGCGTTCTTCTTCGCGGTAGATCAAATTGTAGAAATTTTGCATCGCGATAAACGGAGAATACCCGGCGGCCTTTTGTTTTTCGCGTAATTTAGCAAACTGCCAGGCACGCATGGAAGACGCGGCGGGGTAAATAACCTTACCCTGACCAACCAGCATCTGAATGGCTTCCAGCATTTCATCGTCCGGCGTATCCAGATCAAGTCGATGAATATAGAGAATATCCACATAGTCCAGTTTTAGTCTTTTTAGCGATCGTTCAAGCGCCTCCACGATATGTTTGCGCGACAGCCCCCTCTGGGTGGGAGCTGTTCCCATTGGCAGGCCCAGTTTGGTTGCAATCACCACCTCATCTCGATTGGTATATTTTTTCAGTGCACGACCGGTAATTTCTTCGCTGTCGCCCAGATTATAGTAATCGGCAGTATCAAAAAAGTTGATCCCGGCATCAATCGCGCGTTCAAAAAACGGCTGGGCTTCCTCTTCGGTAATTACCCAGGGGTGGGTTGGGCCGCCGGGCGTGCCAAAGCTCATGCAACCAAAGCAGAGTTTGGAAACCTTCAGACCAGAATTACCCAATCGCACATATTTCATAATAATGTCCTCCATCATGCAAATCCTGAGTTAACCGGTTGCGGCTTTAGGCGAATTAACCTGGATGTCTCCACCGCTGCGGTACGGTGGTGAACAATTGCCCGGTATTCGGGATCAAACACCATATCAAGAAAGGCTTGCCCGGTTGGATATTCAGCAATGAATGCCACGTCCCATTTCTCTTCGACCGGGCCAATGACCATGTGTTCAAATGTTCCCGACCAGATGATCTTTCCGCCCGAGCGGGCAAAAATTGGACCGCTGAGACGACCATATTCCGCATAGGCCTGCGCCCCGGTGGCTTTTTGGCCATCCTCATAGGCGGCAATTTCGCGCAACCGCACAAGGTTGAGCATATTTACCGGTTGATCACGCGGCAGATCTTTAAGCAAGGCAAAATGTTGGGGGTCAGGGTCGACGTGACGGGTCATGAATATGCTCCTGCAGGATATAAAGGTAAATCACAGCCTGATAAGTTAGGGTCAGGACCCATTAATTTCATCCATTCTGCGCAGGGTAATTTGATTGCTGAACAGAAGGAATATCGCAGACAATATCATTATTTTCAAGATATTACGACGGCGATGTCTTGTTCATCGGGCTTGCCCGACGAAAGGACCAGTGAACCTTTCGCAAGCAGAGCGCCCGAAGGGCAAGCGATCAAATTACCCGCGCCCAAAGGGTTTGAAAGGAAGCACACGCCTGAAAGTTATAAATACTCGAAAAGGGACCAACCTGTCCTTGCGCTATATTTCTTTCATTCGAATACTTCTTTTCAAACAGAATGGATGAAATTAATGGGTCCTGACTCTAGTCAATACTCCAGTCGAGGTTGTCAGTATTTTGTTCCTGTGCAAGGCTTCTCACGGAATATCCCGTCCCGGCCTAAGAACCCTGCTCAAGAGTTGATAAATTGAAACACCCACGACATTTTGCGATCACCTGCCCCAAAAAAATCGTCTATCAGATGACCAGCAGTGGCAAGTCACTCACATTCGCAGACCTTGAAAGCCGCGCCAACAAGGGCGCTCATGCATTGCGATCACTGGGCGTTGGCGTGGGTGATCATATTGCCCTCATCATGGAAAACCGGCTGGAATTTCTGGAAATCTGCTGGGCAGCACAGAGATCAGGCGTCATTTTTACCGCCATCAGCCGTTATCTCACCGTCGATGAGGCTACCTATATTGCCAGCGATTGCGGGGCTAAAGTTTTCATTACTTCGGATAAATATGCCGAGACGGGCGCTGAGATCTTGTCTGGTCTAAATAACAATGTACACGGCATGGCGGTCGGTAGCCCGGTGGAAAGCCTGCAATCCTGGGAACAATTGGTTGCCTCCATGCCTGAAACACCAATTGAAGACGAATGTGCTGGCGTTGCAATGCTCTACTCCTCCGGTACGACCGGCAGGCCCAAGGGCATTGTGCGCCAATATGAATTTGATGCACTCGATTCCATGAGCCCGGTTTTGCTGAATGTTTGCGGGGTGATGGGCAAAATGAACCCGGCATCAATTTACCTTTCGCCCGCCCCGCTTTATCATTCCGCCCCGCTGGGGGTTGCAATGGTAGCTGCTGCCCTTGGGGCCACAACGCTGATTATGGAAAAATTCGATGCGGAAGAACTATTGGCGGCAATTGGGAAATACAAAATCACCCACACACAAGTTGTGCCGACGATGTTTGTGCGGATACTCAAATTGCCTGATGAGGCCCGTGCCCGCTATGATATGTCGAGCCTCATTTGCGCCATTCATGTGGCGGCCCCCTGCCCGGTTGAGATTAAACGCCAGATGATTAAATGGTGGGGGCCTATCCTGCTTGAATATTACGCAGGCACCGAGGGCAACGGAGTTACCGCCGCCAACAGCGAAGAATGGCTTGCCCACCCCGGCACCGTTGGCAAGGCCTTGATCGGCAAAATCCGCATTTTAGATGATGAGGGCAAAGAACTGCCCAGCGGCCAGACCGGCGATGTCTATTTTGATGCGGGGCTTAAATTTTCTTATCACGGGGATGCGGAAAAGACCGCCAATTCCCACACCAAAGAAGGCTGGTCGACGCTTGGCGATATTGGTTTTATGGATGAGGATGATTTTTTATTCCTCACCGATCGACGTGCCTACACCATCATTTCTGGTGGAGTAAACATCTATCCGCAGGAAAGCGAAGACTTGCTGATCACCCACCCCAAAATAATTGACGCAGCGGTGTTTGGCGTACCGGACGAGGTTTTTGGCGAAGCGGTTAAAGCGGTGGTGCAGCCGATGGATTTTGCCAATGCGGGTGACGCGCTTGAGGCTGAACTGATTGCCTTTTGCCGCAAAAACCTCTCGGTAATCAAGGCACCACAATCCATCGACTTTCGCAAAGAATTGCCGCGCACTCCCACCGGTAAATTGATCAAACGGCATTTGAAGGCGGAGTATTGGGAGAAAGAGGGAAAAATCTAATGCGATTACAAGGCTCTTGATCCCGGCCGCGCCAAATTACAACGCCCTATTTCCGGGCTGGCTTTACTCAGTACAGTGTCAAATAATCTGACAATGCTCCAAATTCTGTTTCCAGCATCGCTCGCAGACTTGAGTTGAAATTCAATCTGTGTGTAACCTTCTAAACATTACTTCAAGTTCAAAGCCCGCATCCTGCTCTTAAGAACGAGAAAGCCATGCAACCTATGTTCACCCGCTCCCTTATTCGCATATTCTTGCCGGCCGCTTTGCTGGCCGTTCAATTGGTTGAGCCCGACACAGTATTTGCTGCCCAGAATGGCAAGGCTTTTGGAGACTGGAAGGTTTACTGCAAAGTTAAAAAGTCCACCAACCGTGAACTATGCCATATTTTTCAGATTCTTAGAAAGAAAAGTGACCGCAAACAAATTATGCGCGTGGAATTGGGATATTTGAAACCCAATAGCTCACCAAGATTGATCGTTATTTTGCCGTTGGGAATTGCGTTGCCACCTGGCATTTCAATTCAGGTCGATGGCAATCAAAGCAACCGATTTGAGATTGAAACCTGCACCAGGGAAGGCTGTCGGGCCAGTGTGGAAGTCGACCATATATTGCTCAACGAGATGCGGATGGGCAGCAAAATGAAAATCAAATTTTCGACCCTGAATCGAAAAAAGTTTATTGTTCCTGTATCTCTCAAAGGCTTTTCTACAGGCAATGCCAGCTTGAAATAGTTCGATCAAACGAGACTGCCAACGGCCTGATGAATACCATTCAAAGATAGAATTAATATTGGCAATTGAATCATACCCAACCAGAGTATCGAGGTATAAATATATTCCGCTAATCAGGCAGCGAGCAATTTATCCATCTGCTTGAACAAGTTGAGAAATCCTTTCATTTCCTTGCGCAGACGAATGATATCCTCCACTTGATCGAGCGGAAAATTTATAGATGGTAGCTCGAAGAAATCATGGTCTTGTTCAATCAACAAATAAATATGACTATCCGAGGTGGCAAACTGAAACTGACCTTGAGCATGTTCCCGGATCATTGTCTTAAAAAGTTTGATTCCATCGCTTGAAAACACTTTTTTCACATAGTTTTGATCACGACAATGAACATCATATTGACCTTCAATATCCTCATCCAAAACCTTAATATGCTGGTCCTTGATACCACTACCTACGGCATTTGACACCCATTTGGTCAGCGCCATCCGGTTATTTCGCACGGTTAAAGTGGGCGCTTTGTCTGCTCGCCGCTGCAACCGCACCACCACCCCCTTGAATACGGTTACTGTTCGGCTGGCCTTGCCGGAGGTTTTATAACTTAGATTTATCTCGTTTATTGCAAAACTCTGGTTGTTAAATTTGCCTTGGATCAGATCCCCCCATTCGCTTCTGTTATATTTCGGCATAATCGATTCTGGAATTTGCTGAACAAAACCATTTGTTTTTGCGTCATAACTAAAGTCATCAACATTCTCAAATATGGTCGGAAAAATCAGTTTACGCAATTGTTCCTGCAGTCGCTTGGCACTGGAAATATCTACACTTGATCTCCAACTGTAAAAAAACATCAAAATGATTAAACTGACAACGACCGCATAAAATCCCGGCTGACCGCCGAAACTTTTGAAAACAATAATTATTATTATAAAAGCCAGAAAGCTCATCACGGCCATTATTTTACGGAGTGATTTGTTGCCGGCATTATAATTTTGGGCAACAATTTCCCGCTGCGCGTTATAATCAGTGATTATAGCAGTAAGCTCTGTTGTGGACAGTTTTCTTGGCGATTTTCTTATCAATGCTATGTCTCCGAAAACAATCAGCAAATTGGGCAAAACAATCGCTACCTTATCGGCACTTCAAATAATGGAATGGGTAGTTATGCACACCAAGGGTCCTTGAATGCGGCCTATTCTGCTTGCCCCGTTGCCTAATTTATACTCTTGTGCATAATAAATTGATCTAAATCAATTGCGATGGGTTTGCGCCCGAAATGCAATGTTAGGTCTCGGGGAGGAGATTTGAACATGAGTGAGATTAATCAGGCCGAAGAATACCGCCCGACAAAAATGCCGATCATCCGTGAAGTAAAAGCCAGCGATATTATAGCTTCGCTAAAAGAGGGTGTTGCCGATTTTCTCGCTTGCCCGCTTTACGGTTTGTTTTTTGGTGGCATCTACACCATTGGAGGGCTGCTTATTTTGGCCATGCTAACCACGCTCAATATGAGCTGGATGATTATTCCGATCGCCATCGCCTTTCCCTTTATCGGCCCGTTTGTCGCCGTTGGCCTGTATGAGGTCAGTCGCCGCCGTGCTGCTGGGATACCGTTGAAATTTAGCGAGATAATTTCAGTCATCATTGCTCAAAAAGAGCGCCAGTTTGGAATGATGGCATTTGCCATTATGTGCATATTCTGGATATGGATTTTTCAGGTGCGGCTGTTGCTGGCGGTTTTTCTGGGTTTTCAGTCTTTTCCCAGTGTTGCTGCATTTATTAAAGTTATCGCAACCACGCCAGAAGGCATCGGCTTCTTAGCCCTCGGCACCGCCATTGGCGCCGTGTTGGCCTTTGTATTGTTTTGCACCACCGTCATTGCCATTCCGCTATTGCTTGACCGAGAAGTTGACGCAATCACGGCCATCATCACCAGCTTTCAGACAGTGCTGAAAAACCCGCTTGTTATGATTGGATGGGGTATAGTTGTTACTGTTTTGACCATATTGGCACTGCTGCCATTTTTCCTTGGCATTTTAATTGTGCTACCGATACTCGGCCACGCAACCTGGCATCTCTATGAACGTGCGATTGAAAAACCGGCTTGATGGCGCAAACATTAAGCAGCCAATATTTCGAACAGGGAGATATGCGCCTACACTATATGAGTGGCGGTAACCCGCTGGCGCCAGTGATGGTGTTCTTACATGGATTTCCAGAGTTCTGGATTGCCTGGGAACCGGTGTTTGCAAGTTTTGCGCAAGACTACCATTTGATTGCGCCAGACCAGCGTGGCTTTAATCTTTCATCCAAGCCCGAAGGAGTTGCCTCCTACGATACCAAGCATATGGTGGCGGATTTGCTGTCTTTAATTGATCACCTTTCACCCGATCAACCAATTATTCTTTGTGGCCATGACTGGGGGGCTTCCGTTGCCTATGCCTTTGCCATGCGCCACGGCGGGCGGGTTGAAAAGCTGATCATTGCCAATGGCGTGCACCCGATGTGCTTCCAAAAAGCCCTGTTTGCCGGTGGCGACCAAACCAAAGGCAGCCAATATATGAACCGGTTGCGGGAGCCGGGCATGGCAGACATTATGTCAGCCAATTCCTGCAAAAAACTGTTTGGCATGCTGGAAGGATTTTCACCGGCACCGTGGCTAAATGACGAACTGCGCGCGCGCTATCTTGAGGCCTGGACAAGGCCGGGGGCACTTGCCGCCATGTTGAACTGGTACAAGGCCTCACCTATGATCGTACCGCCACTGGATGCGCCAGCAAAAGAGATGAAATTCGACGATGCGCAACGGCAGAAATACCGGATTGCCATGCCGCATTTGCTGATTTGGGGCATGGACGACCCTGCCCTATTGCCGGAAGCGCGGGCTGACCTTGGAGAATTTTGCGATGATCTGTATGTGGTTGAGGTTGAAGGTGCCGATCACTGGATTATTCACAGCCACGGTGAGCGGGTGGCTGAGGAAATGAAGAAATTTCTTGCCGTATAGAATAACTGAAACCTAATCAGGCTTTATCGAATTGACAGCCTTTTGCATTGAAGCAACGACGCGTGATGGATTGGCAATCAGGCCGAAATAAAAAACCGCCCGCATCTTCCCCGATGCGGGCGGTCTTTGCTCGAAGCCTCCCCAAGCTTCAGCATGTCACGCTTTTCTGAACCGGTTCCTGCTCTTTAGACAGGTAACCAAATTGCAGATTAGTGAAGCGTGATCCATTCGCGTGCAGCAACAAGTGCGCTCGCAATTTCTTCCTTGCTCATTTGAGCAGAAATTTCTCTGCGCTGTGTTTTCGCAGCATCACTGCCCTTAAGGGCCGCAAGATTGAACCATTTATGTGCCGTAATAAGATCCATTGGACCGGCGCGACCGGTTGAATACATTACACCCAATTCATATAGAGTGTCTGGATTGCCGGTTGCGCCCATTGCTGCAATATCAGCGTTTTGAATATCGTATGCCATTTACTTCCCCGTTTGCCCCTATGGGCTATTACAGTGGTCAAATTGACCAGAATTTCGTTAGCAATTTCACCATTTTCTTAGTTGGTGGCCATGCGCTTGTTGTGGGGTGATATTGGCGATGAGCGTTAAAAGCCTCGTTAAAAACAATGCTTAACCAGAAACAAACGAAAACAAAACGAGAAGTAAATTTTACGAAGGATTCACTATCAAAGTCCAGAATTTCCGCTAATTTAGAGGAAATATTGAAAATAATGCCATTGATTTTAGTAACTTATAGCTAACCATTATATCGATTTGTAAAATCAGCTTTGTTGACCGGAGATAGATTTTTCCGATGCTGCACGAATGTAGAGAGACATCTAAAACCCGTCACAAGTCAGGCTCTCGGGCGAATTTGACCTCAGGTTAAAATGAAGGCACATTAAAATCATGGACATCGAGAACAAAAACAAATGAATGAGGGAATACGCATGACATTAAAGAAATTAGCCGGTATAGGCGCAGCAATGGGGATAGCCATGTCATTTATGGCAGTTCCAGCATTGGCGGATACGATTGAGGGAAATTGGAAAACCCAAAGTGGCGAAACTGCTGCAATTGGTAAATGTGGTGGTTCCTATTGCATTAAATTGAAAACAGGAAAATATTCCGGTAAAAGTATCGGCCGAATGAAAGGTGCCAATGGCAGCTATAAAGGCAGCATTGTCGACCCTGCGGATGATAAGAAATATTCCGGCACCATCAAGATTTCCGGTTCTACCATGAAAATGAAAGGCTGTGTTGTTTGGCCATTGTGCAAAACCCAGACCTGGAAACGTAAGTAAGCATAATTGCTTAGAACCTGTTGACAAACGAAAACTTTTTCAAATACCACGCAGCTTAATAAACTGCGTGGTATTTTTTTGGCTGTGACACGGATTACGTCGCCGAAATATCAACCGCCGATTGGCGTTAGGCGGATATTGCTGCATCAAGATCCTCACTGAACAGATACACTTTTCAAATTATCTCCCCTTGCAACAACAATTGTAACAACGGCCAGAACCCACAGAATACCCACACTTCGCCACTCCTAATTCAGAAAACAAATCAAAACATCGC
>JALSIJ010000013.1 GCA_026981655.1 Rhizobiaceae bacterium
TTGGCCATTGGCGCCGATGGAGTTCATGTCGGGCAGGATGATATGAAGCCTGCCGATGCGCGACAATTGCTTGGTGAAAGTGCCATTATCGGGCTGACAATTAAGAGCGAGGAACACGCAAAATCAACTCCCGTCGGGCAGCTGGATTATGTCTGCATTGGCGGAGTTTATGATACACTTTCCAAGCATAATCCAACCTCAATTGGCCTTGAGGACTGGCAGAAAATCGCCCGACATTTTCGTGAAAATTCATCAGAGCTGCCGGTTGGCGCAATTGCCGGCATTGATCTTTCCAATGTGGAGGAGGTCATACGTGCCGGTGCTGATGGCGTGGCGATCATCTCGGCAATGTTCATGGCCGATGATGTTGAATCAATGTCTCAACAATTAAAGACCAAGATATTGAATACAAAGGATTGTTTATGAGAAATCATATTCCAATTGCGGTGACTGTTGCAGGTTCAGATTCCGGTGGCGGGGCGGGCATTCAGGCGGATTTGAAGAGTTTTTCTGCCAACAAGACCTATGGCGCAAGCGTGATTACAGCGCTTACAGCACAAAATACAATGGGCGTCTCAGCCATCCACGATGTGCCGGCTGATTTCATTACCGCGCAAATGGATGCGGTCTTTTCCGACCTTGGTGTGGCGGCTGTAAAAATCGGCATGTTATCGCAAATCGAAACCATTGAGGTAGTCGCCCAAGGCCTGGATAAATATGAGCAAAACACCGTTGTGCTCGACCCAGTCATGGTGGCTGAAAGTGGCGATCCGCTATTGGCGGGCGAGGCGGTGAGCGCGTTGGTTTCAAATCTGTTTTCACGCGCATCGCTGATTACCCCCAATCTGCATGAGGCTGCAAAAATTTTGAATACGGGCATTGCGTCCAGCCGTGAACAAATGCGCGATCAGGCCCACGCTCTTTTGGCAATGGGAGCCAAAGCCGTCTTGCTCAAGGGCGGCCATAGCGATGATGACGAGGCGGCTGACATTTTGGTTTCGGCAGAGGGCGATAAATGGTTTTCCGCCCCGCGAATTGATACGCAAAACACTCATGGCACCGGTTGTTCGCTATCATCGGCCATTGCGGCCAATCTTGCCCACGGCGCAACCATGGAAGAAGCTGTTTCAAAAGCAAAAATCTGGCTGACCGGGGCGATAAAATCGGCTGACCAGCTAACCATTGGCAAAGGGCACGGGCCAGTACATCATTTTCATAACCTGTGGGGCGAATAAAATGACTGAAACATTGAAATCCCGTCGCGGATTGTTAAAAAATATGGTCACCTTACCGGCAGCCGCCATGCTCGCAACGCCTGCGGTTCAATCGGCGCGCTCGGCTGAAAATTTTTCCTGGCGGATGGTCACCTCATGGCCGAAAAACCTGCCCGGCCCAGGTATCACGGCACAGCGATTGGCTGACCGCATTGGTGTCATGTCAGGCGGGCGGTTGACCATCAAACTCTATGCTGCGGGCGAACTTGTGCCGGCGCTGGAAGTGTTTTCCGCAGTCACCCAGGGCACGGCAGAAGTCGCCCATACGGCACCGCTGTTCTGGGGCGGAAAAATTCCGGCAGCACCTTTATTTACCGCAGGGCCATTTGGCCTAACACCGCTTGAGCACATCACATGGATCAATCATGGTGGCGGGCAGCAATTATGGGACAAGCTTTATGCGCCATTCGGCATCAAGCCCTTTATGGCGGGTAATACCGGCTATCAAATGGGCGGCTGGTACAAAAAACAGCTGAAATCGCTGGATGATCTGAAGGGCTTGAAAATCCGTATGCCGGGCCTTGGCGGTGATGTTATGCGCAGGCTTGGCGCATCGCCGGTATCTCTCGCACCGGGCGAGATTTTCCCGGCCCTTCAATCGGGTCTGATTGATGCAACCGAATTTTTAGGCCCGTCGAGTGATTTCGCTATGGGTTTTTACAAGGTGGCAAAGAATTATTATTCGCCCGGCTTTCACGAACCCAATGGCACGGGCGAGGCGCTTATTTCAATCAAGGCGCTGGAGGCGCTGCCGGATGATCTGCGCCAGATTGTTGAAGCTGCCTGTGCTGCAGAAAATATCTATTCACTTGGTGCGTCCGAATGGGCCAATGCGGCGCGGCTAAAGGTGTTGGTGGAAGAAAAAGGCGTTCTCATCCGCACCTATCCGCAAGATATTTTAGGTGCGGCCAAATTAGCTACAGGCGAAACGCTTGAGGCACTTGCCGGGCGCGATGCCTTAACCGCAGAAGTGGTCGCGAGCTTCATCGCAGCGCGAAACCATTTAAAGGACTGGTCAGCAATTTCACTAAAAGCGTTCATGGATGCGCGGGGGTAACTTTTCCATTCGAATAGCAAAAACTATCCCCACTTATCCCCAGCCTCACTATTAAAATCTGTTGAGCCAAGCTAAGCTGAACCATGTCTTTAGCGATGCGCGAATTACTGGAGTTTTATGTGGCCGCAGGCGTCGATTGCGCGCTTGCCGATGAGCCACAGGATCGTTTTGCTGAAAGCGCCGCAGCACAGGCAAAAGCCGCGCAGAAAAAACAATCCGCACCCCAGCGGGCAGGGGAGCAACCGGCACCAATATCGACGCAATCAAGATCGAGTTCGCCGGGCAGCAAAGAGGCTGCTGCTCCAAAGCCTTTGCGTCATACGGCAAAAGTTCCCAATGAAGAGGTGATTGTGGCCGCGCGTGAATTGGCTGCTGGCGCTAAAACCCTTGAGGAATTGCAAGCGGCGGTTAATGGGTTTGAGGGCTGTAACTTAAAAAAATATGCCAAAAGCACAGTATTCGCCGATGGTAACCCGGAAGCTAAAATCATGCTGGTGGGGGAGGCCCCGGGCCGTGAGGAAGATATTTCAGGCAAGCCTTTTACCGGCCCCGCTGGATTGCTGCTTGATAAAATGCTGGCATCAGTCGGGATTGATCGCAGCGCTGCCTATTTTGCTAATATTCTACCCTGGCGACCACCGGGAAACCGCGCTCCCACGTCGGTAGAATCAGAACTTTGCCGCCCCTTTGTCGAGCGCCAGATTGCGCTGGTTGATCCTGATATTCTGGTTTTGATCGGTGCCGCAACTGCCAAGGTTTTACTGGGTAAAAACGAGAGCATTGTTCGCCTTCGTGGTCGATGGACGACATATAAATGTAACGACCGCGACATGCTGGTTATGCCAATTTTTCATCCCGAATATCTTTTGAAACAACCGGCGCAAAAACGGCTTGCATGGCAGGACCTTTTAACGATAAAGCGGAAATTGGATGAAGCTTCTGCCGGTTCGTAAATCTCAATAAAGTGCCCCGGCAGCTCGCATTGATCATTTCTCTTTTGCGCTGAGATTGCCATGGCCAGACAATTGTTCCCGATTATAGCCCTGCTTGCCAGTTGTGCTTTTTTGCTGGCCGGCGGCGGTCTGCACGGCATATTGCTGCCTATTCGTGGTCAGTTGGAAGGCTTTTCTACTTTCCAGATTGGTTGGATTGGTACTGGCTGGGCGGTCGGCTTTACGTTTGGCTGCATATTGGTGCCGCGCCTTGTGCGCCGGGTTGGCCATATCCGTGCCTTCAGCACAATGGCTGCACTCTTATCGACCGTAATGCTGCTGAATGCTCTTGTGGTCAGCCCGCCTGCATGGGTTGTTTTGCGCGCCATCGCGGGCCTGTGTTTTTCCGGCAGTTATATGGTGATGGAAAGCTGGCTGAATGAGCGCATGACCAATGAGAACCGCGGCGCAATTTTCTCCATTTATATGGTCGTATCACTGGGCGCGACAATGGCCGGGCAATACCTCATTGTTGTGGCCGACCCAAGTTTGAGCACTTTGTTTATGGTTGGCGCAATTCTTTATGCGTTGGCCGTTTTACCCACGGCTATTTCAACGGCCCAGTCGCCAGCACCTCTAACCCAGGTTAATCTCGACCTCTGGGCACTGTTCAGAAATTCGCCGGTGGCAGCCGTTGGTTCAATTCTTTCAGGCGTTATCAGTTCCACATGGGCCAATTTTGCCCCGGTATATGGCCAGCTCTCCGGCATGAGCTCGGTCGGTATCGCCAATTTAATGGTTGCTGCAATGGTTGGGGCGGTGGTGTTCCAATATCCGCTTGGCCGCCTTTCCGATATTATCGACCGTCGCTATGCTATGGCGATCGCCGGTGCCATTGGTGCGGTCTCAGGAATAATATTGTCAACCTATTCGGGCAGCAATATCGGCAGCAATTCGTTCCTGTTCTGGATCGTGCTTTATGGCGGGGTTATTTATTCAATTTATTCGCTCAATGTTGCCCATGCCAATGATATGGGGGATGCGGAAGACTTTGTGAAAATCGCCAGCGGATTGTTGATACTTTACGGTATTGGCACCATGATTGGGCCGCTAATGGCGGCGCAAATGATGTCGGAATTTGGTATTGGTGCCCTGTTCCTGACGACAACAATTGCCCATCTTGCCTATGCTGTTTATGCTTTATATCGCTCGCTGCGCCGGGCGCAGGTTGAGGCAGAAGATCAGGTCAATTTCCATGTCGGGCCAATGGCACGGGCGCAAACGCCAGAAACCTATCAGCTTGATCCGCGTTCTGATGCGGAAGCCTATGCGGATGAAACCCAATAAGGGGCGGACGTTTCCCGTTCTAAAATTACCAATTTGTAATTCTTTTGCGGCTTGCGCTTCCCGTTGCGGGAAGGTTTATTATCACGAAAAGTTTAGAGGTTGATTCATAACAATGGCAGCGGTAACGAACAAAGAAGACGAGCCCCTTGGAAGGTTGGAGCATCACAACCAGCAAACCACCCAAT
This sequence comes from Rhizobiaceae bacterium, assembly GCA_026981655.1. Lineage (GTDB taxonomy): Bacteria > Pseudomonadota > Alphaproteobacteria > Rhizobiales > Rhizobiaceae > SZUA-100. The sequence goes on from JALSIJ010000013.1 coordinate 4,796, forward strand.
GGATGTTTCGAAAGGCCCATGAAATCGGGTTTACCGAGATTGAAATAGATCAACTGAGAATGATTTATGATCGCACAGAAAACTCATTTTCGAAGGGAATGAAATAAACCTCATTCTCGCTCAGGAAGTATTCTGATGAATATTCCGGGCTGGTATATTTTTTCCCACAATTATCTGATCAAGTGAAATTCATTATTGAATTCGCAAACCGATGGACCATTTTATGCAACTCAATCGCCGCCAAATTTTGCAATCTTCAATCGCTGCTGCTGCAATGGCAGTTGCACCATCATTTACCAGGCTCGCTAAAGCCGCCGATGGTTTTTTTGAACTAACTGCTGGAAAATCAACCAAAAAACTCTATCGCGAAGATGCACCGGCATCTGATCTTTGGACCTATAATCAGTCCTCTCCCGGGCCGGAAATCCGGGTAAAGCGTGGCGAGCGGGTAAAGGTCCGGTTGATCAACAATCTGGAAGAAGCCACCTCAATTCATTGGCACGGTATTCGCATTGATAACAAGATGGACGGCGTACCCAATCTTACCCAAAAGCCCGTGCAGCCGGGCGAGACATTCGAATATGATTTTGTTGTGCCGGATGCTGGCACCTATTGGTATCACGCCCATAATCGCAGCTGGAACCAGGTGGCGCGCGGCCTTTACGGCATTTTGATAGTGGAAGAGGATGAGCCGGAATTTGATGCCGACCATGATCTGGTGCTGGTGGTGGATGACTGGCGCCTTAACCGCGAGGGCGTGCTCGATGTGGAATCAATTGGCGATTTGCGCGATTGGAGCCACGGCGGAAGGTTGGGCAACTGGCTTACAGTCAACAGTGTTTCCAACCCCAAATTCAAGTTGAACGCCGGTGAAGCCTATCGCCTGCGCTTTATCAACACCGCCAATGCACGGGTGTTTGAAATAGATCCCAATAGGTTTGAGGCAAAGATTTTGGCCTATGATGGTCAGGCCCTGCCTGAGCCGTCAGTGCTTGAATATTCGCCATTATTGATTGGCACCGCCCAAAGGGTGGATTTTCTGGTTGTGCCAAAAGCAGGCAGCAATTTTGATATTGAAGAGGTTACCGGCGATAAGCCCTATCCATTTATCAATTTTGAGGTGGTGGACAAAAAATCGCCCATCCTGCAAATGCCCGCTTTGGTGCTTAACAAATTGCCGGAGCCGGACCTGGCCAATACCAAGAACTATAAACTGCATATGAGCGGTGGCGCTATGGGCGGCGGTGGCGATATTATCTACAAAGGCAAGAAGCTGAAGGACGATGAATATCGTACCACCGGGCAGGTCTGGGCCTTTAACGGCGTGGCCAATATCGCCGATGAGCCGTTTTTCAATATCGAACGGGGTAAAACCGTCACCGTTGAAACTTTTAATGATACGGCTTTCACCCACGCCATGCATGTGCACGGGCATCATTTCCGCATTATAGCACGCGGCGGCAGCAAAATTGATGAGGGCATGCCCTGGCGCGATACATTTCTGGTTGGCCCGGGGCAAAAAACCAAAATATCATTTGTCGCCGATAATCCGGGAAAATGGCTGTTCCACTGCCATATGCTCGAGCACGCGGCCGCCGGCATGAACACCTGGTTCGAGGTGGTGTAGGCGTACGCCGCGGGGCCGGAAATAAACCCCGACATGTGGCGATCCGAATATGGCTCGGCATAC
>JALSIJ010000014.1 GCA_026981655.1 Rhizobiaceae bacterium
CCGGCCGGTGCCGGAGTCTGCAGTTTTTGCCGCCAACTTTGATGAATCCAGAGTAAAATCCATCGATGATATACGGCAGGCAATTGCCAATGGTGGACCGCAAATACTGGATGCACGGGCGCGCGAGCGCTTTAGCGGCGAAGTTGCAGAAAGCAATCCGAACCTGAAGGTCGGTCATATGCCCGGCGCGATCAATGTACCCTATAATCCGCTGATGAAATTGGGGGAATTTAAGAGTGAAAATGACCTTCGTGCGATTTTTGAAAAGGCCGGAGTAGACTTATCCAAACCGATTATTACCACTTGTGGCTCAGGGGTAACCGCATGTGTGATAAATTTTGCGTTGGACATTCTCGGCCACAGCGATCATGCCATGTATGATGGTTCCTGGACAGAATGGGGCGGTGCCAAGAATGCCGATGTCGTCAAAGGCGCTTAATTGGTATTACGAAACCAACAATCAGGACTTGAAAATTCTTTCATCAATGTCATCAATATTATGATCAAGACGTTCAGGCGCTTCGGTCTTCGCCTGATATTCGCTTGCCATTTGTTCCGCCAGGTCTTTAATTTTTTTGACGGAATTTTTCAGAAAAAGCGCAACTGCAATCAATCCTGACAATACAGATACGGACAGGATGAACAACGAACCTCCGAAACCTCTTGGCATAACAGTCAGTATTACGGCAAAAATCAGTAAAGTACTGAGAATGGCAATACGTTGAAAACTGGTTGTGCTCCGGACTTTCATATCAACCCCCTAAATAGTTGTGAGGCTGACAGCTTAACTGACTATCTGTAACATTCTGAAAATCCAGCCAAAACAATTTTCATCAAATTTGAATAAAATTTTATCGTTTTTTGCAGGCGCTTGTTAAATCGAACAGCGGAAGCCCGGCTGTCTTATGAGGTATCTGACAACACATAAATTACCCGATCGGCCGTTAGACCTTTGGATGCAGCCTGATAGGCAGCCATATGAGGGGATGCAGCATGGCTCATCAATGCATCCAGATTGGCCCATTTTTCAACCACCACAAATGAATCGGGGCCGAGTTCAGTTTGAAACCCACCAACCCCTTTGGTATCTATTGTTGCTCCATATTCAATGCAGCCATCTTCGGCCAATACCGCTGGCACATTTGAATTAAACAGTGCGAGCAACTCTGCGCGCCTGCCTTCTTGTGCCGTTAAAATGGCAATGACATGAACTCTTTCCATTGTGAATGATCCTAATATTAAATCAAATTACTGCGGGTCGATGGGTGACGGCGGCGTGCCACCTTGTTCGATGGCTTCACCAGCATCCAACAAAATATCCTCGCGGTAACGCCCGGCAATTAATTGAACGCCCAATGGCGTTTTCCCGGTAAGCCCGGTTGCCACACTCAGGCCCGGAAGCCCCAGCAATGGCAATCCCAATTGGGTTAGCTGTGCCTCCATGATCGCCTCAAACGCTTCATTGGATTGAATATCTGCCTGATCTGCAAAGGGCAATTCTGCCGAAATCGGGCAAATCAGCACCGGATATTTTTGCAAAAACAATTGCCATTCACGCAGCCAATAAGACCGTGATTGCAGCGCATCGAGCAATTCATTCACATCAATTGGCGGTGACCGGTCGGTCATGTGTTTAAATATAAACTGTGAGGCGGGTTCATTTTCCTTCTCGAAATATGGAAGCGCCGCCCGGCGCATTTCAGCCATCCACAGCTTCGCATTTAAGGCTGCAGCCTCGCGAAATGGCGGAGATTTCACCTCGTCCACTTCCCACCCCCGGCACTTCAACCGCTCGGCGGCATCGCGCAACGCGGCTTCCACTTCGCTTGCGACCACAAGCCCGTCGGGAGAAACACAAAGGGCTGCCCGTTTTGGGTACTCACCTTGATCAATCGGCACGGGAACCCACCAGGGATCGCGAATATCTTCTGCAGCCATCGCCTCAAGGCCAATCCTTATATCGGCAATGGTACGGGCAATCGGGCCAGATACGGCCATGATTTGTCCGCCAATATGGCGTTCAGCACCAGATGCGTTAAAGGCTGGAATACGCCCCAAAGTTGGCCGCAACCCGTGCACACCGCAGGCATAGGCCGGATAGCGGATTGAGCCGCCAATATCGGTCCCATGCCCAATCGCGCAAATTCCGCTTGCGACGGCTGAGGCAGCGCCCCCGGATGAACCGCCTGGAGTGAGCGATTTATTGCGCGGATTAAAAGTCGCGCCATGCACATTGTTACTGGTGAACCAGCGCAAGGAGAATGCGGGCGTATTGGTGCGCCCGACAATAACCGCACCGGCTTTTCTAATATTTGCAACAACCGGGCTATCGGCTTCGGCGATCAGATCTTTCAGAATCACCAGCCCATTTGTGGTCGCGTGCCCAAGCTGATCGGTATTCACTTTTATCGTAACAGGCACGCCACACAACGGCCCCGGGTCAACACCTTGGGCAATTTGCGTATCAACGTCCTTTGCAGCAGCAATCGCCTCTTCCGGCATTTCTTTAACAACCGCATTCAAGGCGCCATTAACATCACTCAATCTTTGCAAATGGCTTTCGCAAGTTTCAATTGCAGAAAATTTGCGTGAACGAATACCGGATGCAATTTCTGAAGCTGAAAGTTGCCATAGCTGCGACATGTACAATCCTACCTGTTTGTTTGAGCATGATTGATTTGGATTTTTGCACCAATGACAATTTCAGTCCAACAATAAGTTATCTTTTTTGGATTTTTAACGGAATTGGCAGCTGACACTTTATCTGAGCAGGCATTTATATGGACGGGGTTTCCTGGTCAGCTCTAGAACGTGTCCGTCTTTGACGGCCACACTCGATTTTAATGTCGCTCACGGCCACTTGGTGCTGCGCACCAGCCTTCGCGGGAGCTATGCATTCGCATCGGGCTGCTTCCATATAAAGATGACACAACCTAGCAAAAATGGTCGGAACAGCAGGATTTGAACCTGCGACCCCTCGCCCCCCAGGCGAGTGCGCTACCGGACTGCGCCATGCTCCGACTAGACTGTTTCAATTCTTGATAGAATCAGTCGAGCTTCATATTGCTCGCGGCGATTCAGGCGCTGAGCGCCTGGACCTTACGCGAGTACGGCGCATAAGCGCCGGGCCGCCGTTGCGACCTTGAGCGGGTCAAGATAAACATGACAAGCTCTAAAGAGCTGTTTAACCCCTTGGTCACTATTATTCAACCAGTGAAATGGTTTGCAGGCGGGAATATCAAACGCTGGAATGCGTGCGCTACCGCGCTTGATCAAGCAGCCGTTTACATTCCAGCAATTCCATCAATGTGGCATTGAGCGCCTGAATATCATCGCTGGAAAGCTGTGAAGCACCAACAAGGCTGTCATCATCGCCATTTGCAGAAGCACGGCCACCAACAAGTTTGCCCAGCAGGCTGGAACTTGATTTGGCTGATTTGCCGTTGTCGAGATCCGCAACGGTTGGCGCGGCTGAATCTGGTGCATTGTTCTTGGCAAGGGCTGCCATATCGAATGATCCCGCACCCGCAGCCATAACAAATTTATTGCCCTGCTCTTTCAATATTCGCTGAACGCCCTTGATTGTATAGCCTTCAGAATAAAGAAGATAACGGATTCCTTTCAGCAACTCCACATCATCGGGCCGGTAGTAACGCCGTCCCCCACCTCTTTTCATGGGTTTGATCTGGTTGAACCGCGTTTCCCAAAACCGCAGCACATGCTGTGGCAAGTCAAGGTTTTCGGCAACCTCGCTTATGGTACGAAATGCATCCGGGCTTTTATTCGCCAATTGCTCTGTCTTTCTCCTGGTGCAATTTTCCTCTAAGGCCCGTTAAAAACGAAAAAAGCCAACCGGAACATTGCTCTGAATGTGAATCAGTACACCAATATCCCACCGAAACGAGAAAAAGGAAAGACAAAGCTTACAGCCTGTGGATGAATTGTTGGACCGCAATAACCTGGGTCGCTATTTGGAATGGCCCTTAATGACGGCCTGCTTAAGCACATTTGACGGTTTAAACACCATTACCCGGCGTGGAGAAATTGGAACTTCCTCGCCTGTTTTTGGGTTTCGCCCGATACGCTCGTTCTTTGATCGCACCAAAAACGAGCCGAATGAAGACAATTTGACCGAATCACCAGCGACTACAGACTTACAAATTTCATCCAATACGCTTTCAACCAGCGTCGATGATTCTGTTCGCGATAGTCCTATCTTTTGATAAACGGCTTCACAAAGGTCGGCTCTAGTTAAAGTTTTCGAGGCCATGCTTCATCCAATAAATTGTTTTTTTAAGCAACAGAAAGGTGATTTTTGCAAAATAACCGACAAAAAACAATAGCATAATAGAATTTTCTGATGCCGTTACGGAATGTTTTGACTGTGGCGACCGGGCTTTTACCAGCGAAGCAGCACCGAACCCCATGTAAATCCGCCGCCCATTGCCTCCAGCAAAATTATATCGCCCTGGTTGATACGCCCATCGGCAACAGCTTGCGCCAGGGCCAGAGGAATTGATGCAGCAGAGGTATTACCATGCTGATCCACGGTAATGACCACTTTTTCTGGCGGAATTTTAAGTTTGCGCGCCGACGCATCGATAATTCTTTTATTGGCCTGATGCGGCACAAACCAGTCGATTGTATCGGCATTTAGGCCAGTTGCATCAAATGCGGCAACAATCACATCGGTGATCATGCCAACCGCATGTTTGAAAACCTCACGCCCCTGCATGCGCAAATGGCCAACTGTGCCGGTGGATGATGGGCCTCCATCGACAAAGAGCTTGCTCTTATGCGAACCGTCTGACCTCAGATGACTCGACAGTATTCCGCGATCGGCGGTCAGGCCAACGCCTTCTTGCGCTTCCAGAACAACCGCCCCTGCCCCATCGCCAAACAGCACACAAGTTGTGCGATCTTCCCAATCCAGAATGCGCGAGAAAGTCTCTGCACCTATGACCAACACCTTATGCGCCTGTCCGCCGCGGATGTATAGATCAGCGGTTGTCAGTGCAAAAACAAAGCCTGAGCATACCGCCTGCATATCAAAGGCGGCGCCATGCTTCATGCCCAGACGATGCTGAATTTCCACCGCTGTTGCCGGAAAAGTATTGTCCGGGGTCGACGTTGCCAGAATAATCAGATCAATATCAGCAATTTCCACACCGGCATTGGCAAGTGCTGCGCGCGCGGCCTTTTCACCCAGATCAGCAGTCGTTTCGCCCTCCCCGGCGATGTGACGCTGCTTGATGCCGGTTCGCTGAATGATCCACTCATCAGATGTATCGACAGTTTTCTCAAGGTCTGCATTGGTGACGATGTTTTCCGGCAGATATGCGCCACAGCCAATGACAACAGAACGGATCATAATACTTCAATTCCTGTTATTGAGATTTTTCATTTTCGTCAGCCGCAACCTTTGACTGCTCGTATATTTCCAGATCAGTGGAAATTTTTCTGATCAAACCGTTGTGGATCATGTCATAGCCAAGGTCAATTGCAGCTGCAAAACCTTCCGCATCCGTTCCACCATGACTTTTTATGACAACGCCATTAAGCCCCAAAAAGACACCGCCGTTTGAACGCCGAGGGTCCATTTTCTGGCGCAACCGATCAAATGCCTGTTTGGCAAAAATGTATCCAATGCGGGCCAACAGAGTTCGGCTCATGGCTGCACGCAGATATTCGGCAATCTGCTTGGCAGTCCCTTCGGCGCTCTTTAATGCAATATTTCCGGTAAAACCTTCGGTCACCACCACGTCTACGGTGCCTTTGCCAAGATCATCGCCTTCAACGAAGCCTGAATATTCAAGGCCCGGAAGTGAGACTTCACGCAACATGGCGCCGGCGGTCTTGATTTCATCAAGCCCCTTCACCTCTTCAACCCCGATATTCAAAAGGCCGACCGTCGGTTTTTCAAGATTAAACAAGGCACGCGCCATTGCAGAGCCCATCAGGGAAAAATCAATCAATTGCTGGGCGTCAGCCCCAATAGTTGCTCCAACATCAAGAACGATGCTTTCGCCCTTCAGGGTCGGCCAGATTGCAGCAAGGGCGGGCCGCTCAATGCCGGCCATCATGCGCAGGCAAAATCGTGCCATAACCATTAATGCGCCGGTATTGCCGGCGGAAATCATCACATCGGCCTCATGGTTCTTTACCGCTTCGATGGATTTCCACATGCTGGAATCACGCCGCCCGCGCCGCAAAGCCCGACTTGGCTTTTCGTCCATAGTGATGCTGACTTCGCAGTGGTGAAAATTTGAAGCGGCTTTGACGCGCGGATATTTTTCCAATATCGGCTCAATCGCATCCTTCTCACCATAAAGCTCATAGCGAATATTGGGATGACGCAACAGCGAAAGGTCTGCGCCGGGGATAACCACCTCCGGCCCCACATCCCCCCCCATTACGTCCAGCGAAATCGTTATAGTT
>JALSIJ010000015.1 GCA_026981655.1 Rhizobiaceae bacterium
AGAATGAGCATGAAGGACACCCCTCCTCCCAGTCAGCACCAAACATGAAATGATAAATGATCAACTGAGATTTACCGGCGAAAAGATCAGATAATTTAATTTCCCCATCGGCACCGGTAAAACTGTAATTCTCACTCACCGCCACCCAGGGCATTTCCCGCCTTTTGGCCGAAAGCACATCGCGGGCGCGGGTAAAGGCCTTTTCCTCCGACAAATGGGCAATTCGCGCAGCATTCCATTCTTCACGGCTAACAATATTGGGCATTAATAAATCCTTTATTTAACTTAAATGTTAACTAAAGGATATTCAAACCGAGGTCAACCTTGCTCAATTGATCACGGAATTACAGGGGAGAGAAAATTACCCCTCCCCATTCCATATTAGCTTTATCACTTTTTTCGCAATATCAAGCAGTGACTTTCCGGCTTCGCTATCAGCTATGGCCGAAATCTTCGCCCCCCTTTCAAGGAGTTTGTCTGCAAACCCGCTTTCCTGAAATAAGTACCGCTTTTTAATATCTGCCGGGGTAATTGTATTACTGCCAGCAATGAATTCCTCGGACAAATCAGCACCAATTTCCTTTTCTTTCAAGGAGGTAATATCGCGATAACGTCGTTGCCTAATTTCAGCTACTCGAGAAAATTCATCGTCGGCAAGTCCTTCAATTGAAAGATCGACTGATTTGGCCAAATACTTTTCAAAAATAGAATTGAACTCATCAAGATCAAATATTTCCGGGTCAATTGGAGATTCCCGAATATACCTCTCGCGCTTTGCATCAAGTGGAAAGCGGTCAATAATTTGTGCGTGAATGCTTAATATTTGACTGATGGCAACTTCAATACCCCCACTATACCAATTGCCAAGAGGGTCAGCAATTTCAGCTTGAATAATCTCAATCAACCCGCGCAAATTTGGTATCGATGGTGTGAGACCATTGGTGTTCAATTCTGTCAAATAGTCTTGCAAAGAAGTAGTAACCATAGATGGAGCATTTTTGTTTTTTAGTGCTTTCAATACCGCATTAATTCTCTGACGCATAATTTCAGGAAGCTTTGGTAACTCGCTATCAATGAATGGGTTATCAAACGCATTATTGATGGAAACTCCAATCATTCCATCTTCATTGTTCACTGGTAGTGGGCTTGCCGATATGGCCGCAGCCTTACGCCCTTCCTGTGGTGAGAGATTTTCACCGTTCCAATTCAATGCATGACGTATCGCTTCGCTGGCATCCGCTTTCGACAATCCATAAAGCGGCGTATAAACAATTTGTTTTTGCAGCGGTTTAAGCTCGCAAGGTGCAATTTTAAACCCAATTATCTTGCGCTTCCTACCTCCCCGATCAAGATTATAAGCGACATTCCATTCATCCTGGCAAATATCGGAAGCAAAATATTCGGGTGAATAAAGCGAAACCATTCGCCCCATATTCTCCAAACCATCCTGCATTTCGGTTATGAAATTCGACCCTGATGGCATGTCCTTATATTGAGCAAATACCGGGTAATTTATACTCTCAATTACTTGTCCAACTTCCTTTGCAATATCTTCATTTATCGTGCTGTAGCTAATAAAAATTGGAGCGTTTTGTTCTTTTGCCTCTTCCGCCCGCAAATCGCTCAACCATCCGGCAATTTCAGCGTAGACAATAGATGGTCCCTGCTCCCACCAATCATTTTCCTGCTCGGAGATGCGCAGCATAAGGGTTTCCGCGTTTTCTGCATTCAACCCCCAGCTTTCTTTGCCATCCAACCTTGACTGATACCACTCGCCCCAAACCTGCCAATTGTCATTAAATCCAGACAGATTTATTGTTAGATTTTTAAATTCATCCACGGCCCAATCGGGTATCACATTCTCACCTTCATCATTCAGCCACAGCACCTGTTCGGCCAGTGCTTGGGCTGAGAATTCTGGCGTGCCTTTATAGGCTGCCAAAAATTCCGCATCCCGATTGAGCGCACTCCAAAAACCGGCGGCGGCAAAGGCATCATCGGCGGCACGGGTGACAGCAAAGAGGGAAAAGGCCACAACATAGTTTGCGCGGGCGGCGGCAAAGACGACGGCATCGGCGGCAAAGGCGGCACGGGCGGCGGCATCGGCGGCATCGGCGGCATTGGCGGCACGGGCGGCGGCAAAGGCGACGGCATCGGCGGCGGCAAAGGCGAAGGCATCGGCGGCTGAGGCGGCATCGGCGGCGGCACGGGCGGCATGGGCAATGTCATGGGTTGGATATTTGCGGGCAACCCATGATATGGCTATTGCACGCCAACTGGTAAAAATCAAATGCTGCGGGTATTTTGGCTTTATTGATTCCGCATCAAACACCTGAGCAACCAATGGCAACACACGCAGCGCGACACGCACGGCAAGCACCTGCGCCCACTCGACCGGCTTGCCCTCAAGCCATTTCTCAAAACTCTCGCGATCAGTAATTTCAGCCAAGCAAGCCCCTCCTTCGCGCGTACAATGAAATATTCGCCTTTAGGGTGCAAGGGGATATGTTTCGCATACAGAAAACAACCACTCTCTCTGCCGTCATCTCCGCGCGCCCTACAGCGTCATCCCCGCGCCCCTACGCCGTCATCCCCGCGCCCTTACGCCGTCATCCCCGCGCAGGCGGGGATCCATGTGTATCTCAGCGAACACGATGACCGACCAAGGCTTTCAAAATCAGCAGCATGTCGAGGGGACCGAAATGACGATCTTGGTGGGGTGGGTGTAATTCCAATTACTGGCGTCATATTTGACGGCCCATTTGAAATTTTTCACCCAAACCGTTGTTCAATTTGCTTTGCAACCACCCGTAGATCCCCGCCTGCGCGGGGATGACGGAAGGAAATGCAGGATCATGGGCAGGAAAATAGATTACGCACTCAAATAAACAATTTAAATCGCCAGATATTCGTGCCGCAGGTCTTCATTGTCGAGCACCTCTTTGGCGGTGCCGGTGAACACCAGCTCGCCTGAATCCATGATGATCGCCGTGTCGGCAAGTTTAAGTGCTGCAACCGCATTTTGCTCCACCAATACGGTGGTAATGCCAGCTTCGCGCACTTCAATCAGTGCTTTTTCAATATCGTGGCGCACCACCGGAGCAAGCCCCTCGTAGGGTTCATCGAGCAGCAGCAATTTGATGTCGCGAGCAAGTGCGCGGGCAATCGCCAGCATTTGTTGTTCTCCGCCCGAGAGCGTTGTACCCTCCTGCTTGCGGCGTTCTTTCAGCCGCGGAAACAGCGAATATATCCGCTCATAATCCCAGCCACGTGTGCCGGCAATGGTTGCAAGGTCAAGATTTTCCTCAACGCTCAATCCCTGAATGATGCAACGATCTTCCTGCACCAGTTGCACACCGGCAAGGGCTGCCTCAAAGTCTTGCTTATCGTGAAGTGATTGCCCGTCGAGCCAGATTTCGCCGCCACGCAATTCCGGTTCACTGGCCCGCGCAATTGAACGCAAGGTCGAGGTTTTGCCCGCCCCGTTGCGGCCAAGCAGGGCAACAATCTCACCCTCGCGCATATCGAATGAAATATCCTGCACGATGAAACTGTCACCGTAAAATGACTTCAACCCCTTGCAGGAAAAGAAAGGTGCAGCATCAGCAGCGCTACCGGCAGGTTCGCTGCCGGGAACCGGGTCTTTGACGGTTGCATTCATACCTGTTCCTCCCCCAGATAGGCTTCCTTGACCTTGGGATCATTTTTAATCTCGTCCGGTGTTCCCTGCGCAATTATCTTGCCGCGCGCCAACACGCTAATCCGGTCAGCCAGCGAGAACACCACATGCATATCATGCTCGATGATCACCTTGGTCATGCCGCTTGCCTTGATTTTTTTCAACAGATCAATAGTGGCATTGGTATCGTGGCGCGCCATACCGGCGGTGGGTTCGTCGAGCAACAAAAGGCGCGGTTTTTGAATAAGGCCCATCGCCAGTTCCAGGCGCCTTTTATCACCGCGCGACATAGTGGAAGCCACCTGATTGGCCTGATCGGCAAGTCCCATATCTTCCAGCAGCGCTTCAACTTCGCCACGAAGATTTTTCTCGCGTGAAATCGGCCAATAGGCATTCATTTTAAAGGCACCATCACGCTTGGCCAGCGCCGGCACCATGACATTTTCCAAAACCGTAAGGTCAAGAAAAACTTCCGGTGTCTGAAATATCCGGGCCACACCAAGCTGATTGATTTCATGCGGTTTTTTGCCCGTAAGTATCTCACCATCAAACACCACCACGCCGCTATCAGGCTCTAGCCGCCCAATACAGACATTGAGCAGCGTCGATTTACCCGCTCCGTTGGGTCCGATAATCGCATGGGTTTCACCCTCACGCACAGCAAGGTCAATATCACTAAGCGCGTGAAGGCCACCAAAGGTTTTGACCACATCATTCACATGGAGAACAACATTTTCCATTCCGCTCTCCTATTCTGCCGCTTGGCTGGATGGCTGCGGCGCAGCAGATTTAGAGGACCGGCGAAACAGATTACCAATGCGTCTGACACCTTCCATCAACCCGCCTGGCAGGAATATCACGATAACCATAAACAACAGTCCAAGTGTCAAATGCCAGCCTTTTCCAACGAACATTCCAACTACAGCAACAAAAATATCCATCAGCCCTTCCGGCATGAATGAAAACAAATTCTGCAGAATTCCCTCGTTGATTGCCGAGAAAATATTCTCAAAATACTTGATGATCGTTGCTCCAAGCACCGGGCCGATCAACGTGCCTGCCCCACCGGTTATCGTCATGAGCACCACTTCACCAGAGGCGGTCCATTGCATGCGCTCAGCCCCGGCAAGCGGATCGGTAACCGCCAGCAACGAGCCAGCAAGACCGGCATACATACCAGAGATGACAAAGGCTGCCAAAAGATACGGGCGCGTGTTAATACCCGTATAATTCAGCCGGTTCTGGTTGGATTTGATCGCTCTCAGCATCATGCCAAAATTAGAACGCGAAATACGTATAGAGATAAAAAACCCGATGATCAGTAAGACGGCACAGAAGTAAAAACCCTCAAACCCGCTCATTTTTATTCCAAACAGGTTGGTGATCGGGATGCCATCTTCCACAACGCCAAACGCCTGATCTATCCATCTAAGGTCTTCATCGACCAGTTTCAGCACATAATCTGGACCTCGATCAGTCGGCGCCAAATGTCGAACCTGCAACCCGGTTTCCCCGTTGGTGATCGGCGACAGCACTGAATAGGCAAGATTGTAAGACATCTGCGCGAAGGCCAGCGTGATGATCGAGAAATAAATACCGGAGCGTCGCAGGCTGACAAAGCCAATCATCAGGGCAAATATTCCGGCAATAGTCACCGAAAAAAGCACCGCCGGTATCACATTCATGGTGAACAGCTTAAACATCCACACCGATGCATAGGAGCCGACCCCAAGAAAGGCCGCATGGCCAAATGAGAGATAACCGGTCAAGCCAAACAGGATATTGAATCCGATTGCAAAAATTCCGAAAATTGCAAATTTCTGCAACAAATCAGGATAACCAGCGCCAATATAGCTAAGCGTGAAAGGCGCTGTCAAAACCACGGCTGCAAATATGATCAAAAGCAGCCAGTCGCCGCGCGCGGAATTACCGTTCATCGCATCAATCCTCCATTACACCCTTACGACCCATCAGACCGCGAGGCATAGTCAGCAGAATTACAACTGCAACCAGATAAATGATGATCTGGTCGATACCGGGAAATATGCTCTTGATCTCGTTCATCGAAGAAAAAGATTGCAGCATGCCCAGCAGGAAACCCGCAGTAACAGCACCGCCAAGCGAACCCATACCACCAACCACCACAACAACAAATGACAGCACCAGAAAATCCATGCCGATGTGATAATCAGGTGGCAAAATAGGCGTGTACATCGCGCCCGCTACGCCCGCGACAACTGCTGCCAACCCGAACACAATCGTAAATTTTTTCTGGATATTAATGCCAAGCAAACCAACCGTTTGCCGGTCGAACATACCCGCACGCACGACCATGCCGAACGTAGTGAATTTCAAAAATGCAAATACGCCAAAGATCACCACGGCGGAAAATGCGAAATAAACCAGCCGCCACCAGGGGTAGACAAGATTTTCCCCAAGGCCCAGCCAAAGCCCCACATTGGCACTGCCGGAAACAATACTTGGAGCGGTTTGCGGAATTGGATTGGCACCAAAATAGTGCTTGATAATTTCCTGCAAAACAATTGCTAAACCGAAGGTTACCAATATCTGATCCGCATGCGGACGATTATAAAAATGCCGGATTAGTCCGCGTTCCATAATCACGCCAACCAGCAGCATTATTGGAATTGTCACTAATATCGAGACTGGCACAGAATAATCGACAAGCAATGCGCCAAAATCTCCCAGCCAGGCTTCAATATAGGGTGACCTGATTTCAAGCGGCGTACCCCATGCAGTTTTTTTGATGGGGTCAAGAATAACCTGCTCAAGACTTAAAAGCTTATTGAATGTGACCGCACAAAATGCGCCCAGCATAAACAATGCTCCATGGGCAAAGTTCACCACGCCCAAAGTACCAAAAGCCAATGTTAAGCCTAATGCGATTAACGCATAGGCTCCGCCCTTATCTAAACCGTTCAAAATTTGAAGAAGTATCGCGTCCATCAGCCCCAACCGTTCCGGCCAAAAAATCCGTAATCAGACAGATACCACCCGCCCCGGACCAAAAGTCAAGGGCGGATAGATCATATCATAGTGACAAGTTAGCAGGCTTTGGCGTTAACCGAACCAAGATTGCCGCCAAAAATTGCCGCATCATATTCAACCTGCGCACGCGGTGTGACTTCCACCACTTCAAGCAAGTCAAATTGTGATGTGGGATTTTGATTGCCGCGCACCACCAAAACATCTTTAAAGCACTGGTGATCTTCAGCGCGATATTCTGTTGGACCATTGCCCATACCGTCAAATTTGAAGCCTTCCAGTGACTTGGCAATCCCCTCGGGAGAGAACGTACCAGCCATCTCGGCCGCATTGGCATAAAGCAATGTCTGCACATAGCAGGTATGGGCAGCCATTGATGGCGGCGCACCATATTCAGCACCAAAGCTCTTGACGAATGCAGCAGATGCCGGATCCTTGAGTTGCCAGTTCCAGTTTGTCGAACCAAGAATACCTTTAATAGCCTCGCCCGCACCCTGCGCCATCAAACGCGAGAACAGCGGCACCACAATTTCAAAGTTTTTGCCGTTGACCTGTTTGTCGCGCAAACCAAACTGCACAGCCTGGGACAGCGAGTTGACCATATCCTTGCCGTAGTGATTGAGAATCAGCACGTCGGCTCCGGAGTTCAACACCGGTGTAATATACTGCGAGAAATCACCCGCGCCCACAGGGGTCAACACGGTTTTGGCCGTTTGCCACCCGAGTGCCTCGGTGAAATCTTTCATTGATTTTTCCTGGCTCCAGCCCCAGGTGTAATCAGCAGTCAGGTGATAAGCGCGACGCTCCTTGCCATATTCCTTTTCAAGCACCGGACCAAGGGCCGCGCCAGACATATATGTATTGAAGAAATGGCGGAAACCATTCGCCCGCTTGTCTTTACCGGTCGTATCATTGGAATGGGTCAGGCCCGCCATGAAAATAACACCGGCTTCCTGACACAGGCTTTGCACGGCAATAGCTACACCGGAAGAAGAACCGCCGGTGATCATCACCGCTTTGTCTTTTTCGATCATCCGCTTGGCAGACGCACGTGCGGCATCAGATTTGGTCTGTGTATCACCGGTAACAAAGGCAACTTTCTTGCCAAGAACACCATTACCCTTGAGCACCGAAGGCTTGAAGGTATTCAACATACCGCCGTCGCCTTCACCGTTCAAATGCTTTACAGCAAGCTTATATGCGCGCAGCTCATCGGCACCCTCATCAGCATAAGCGCCGGTTTGTGGTACGTTAAAACCAAGCGTTACTGTTTTGCCTGTTGGGGCATTGCAGTACCCGCCATGCGAACCAGCTATTGCGCCACGTGAAAAGAATACTGGTCCTGCGCCAATTGCAGCCATTGCAGCGGCTGAGGTCTTGATGACTTTACGACGTGAAATTTCATTTTTGGAATTGCTCATGAGTTTCCTCCCTGATGAGACCTTGAACTGAAAACGATTATTAGAACGGCAATACCCTCGTCCCTGCCATTCAATGGTAATAATGTAAAATATAGACGCCCGGCGCAATTAGCCTTTGGGATAAGAAACGCGCCGGTAACATCAACGACGCCAGCCTACCTAGGGTCCTGACCCTAGCCACCGACACCCACATGACTTGCCAAGCGACCAGCATCGGTTCACCATACCTGATTACATAAAGCGTCAGGAATTTTTCAAAGATGTATATCCGTATCCTTACTGCTCTAATATTTGTATTTTTCACATTGCCAAATGCCAATTCCCAGCAGGCAACAGATAGTGTAGCGCCTGAACCTGCCTCCCCCAAGCGGCCAGTAAAAACCAAGCCGGTCATTGCAAAAAACTGGATGATTTCCGCCGCTAACCCTTTGGCCGTAAAGGCCGGGGCCAGTATTTTGCGCAAAGGCGGAACCGCCGCCGATGCGGCCATTGCCGTGCAACTGGTTTTGGGGCTGGTCGAACCACAGTCCTCGGGCCTTGGGGGCGGTGCATTTGTAATTTATTTTGATGCAGCTTCAGGAAAACTGACCACGCTTGATGGCCGCGAGACAGCTCCAATGGCTGCAACCCCTCGCCTGTTTCAAGACGATAAAGGTGAGCCGCTAAAATTTTACAGCGCCGTTGTTGGTGGCCGCTCTGTCGGCGTTCCCGGGACACCAAAATTACTGGAAGAACTTCACAGCCGTTGGGGGAAAGCCCCTTGGCCTAGCCTTTTTAACGATGCAATTGCACTTTCAGCCAACGGTTTTCAGGTTTCCCCACGGCTGGAAAGACTGGTTCGCAAGGATTTAAAACGCCTCGGCAGCGACCAAGTCACCAGCGCCTATTTCATGCCGAACGGCAAACCAATCACTGCTGGAGATATATTAAAGAACCCCGTCTATGCAGAAAGCCTCAAGATTTTCGCCGCAGAAAAATCCGCACCATTCTATCGGGGAAAGATCGCCAACAGCATTGTTGAAAAAATTCGAAATGCCAAGAAAAACCCCGGCATCATGCTGCTGTCTGATTTGGCCCGCTATCAAATAAAGCAGCGCCCGCCCGTTTGTGTAGTCTACCGCGCCCACAAAATTTGCGGCATGGGCCCGCCCTCATCCGGCGGACTGACCGTCGGCCAGATACTCGGCATTCTTCAATCCTATGATCTAAAATCCCTTGGCCCAGATAATCCTCAAAGCTGGCGACTGATCGGAGATGCCTCACGATTGGCATTTGCCGATCGGGGGCGCTACATGGCTGATATTGACTATGTTCCCCTGCCGCTTAAAGGATTGATTGATCCCGTTTATCTGGCGGAGCGTTCAAAATTATTGCAAGGCCGAATGAGCCTGAAAACCGTGCTACCCGGCACACCAAAATGGGATCACGCCCAATTATACGCCGATGATGAGGCCATTGAACTGCCATCGACCAGCCATTTTTCTATTGTCGACCAATACGGCAATGCACTTTCGATGACGACAACAATCGAAAATGGGTTTGGCTCCAGGCTTATGACAAATGGTTTTTTGCTCAACAATGAATTGACGGATTTTTCTTTTCGTTCCCACAAAGACGGCATACCGATTGCAAACCGGGTGGAGCCAGGAAAACGCCCCCGCTCATCTATGGCCCCCACCATTGTAATGAAAGACGGCAAACCCAGATTTGTCATTGGCTCTCCCGGTGGTAGCCGGATCATCGGCTATGTGGCCAAAACAATTATTGCATGGCTTGATTGGGACATGAATGTGCAGGAAGCCATTAATTTACCCCATATGGTCAACCGTTTCGGTATTTTCGACATAGAAAAAAACGCAAAAATTGACGTGATGAAGCAAATGTTGCGTGCACTTGGCTATTTTGCAGTATTGAAAAACCTGAATTCAGGCCTACATGGCATCGAGATTACACCAGATGGCCTGCAAGGTGGTGCAGACAACCGCCGTGAAGGCATTGCATATGGAGAATAATGGCGTTTGTGATGCCACTATGAAACATTTGTAACATTGTAACAGTCGTTCACAATATTAGAGAGCGGCCAAATTTCTCATTGACATTCAATTATTAGAATATATTAATACACATAGTTAGAACGACATCGTTCACAACGGCGGCAACACATTTAGCATATTAGAATCAACAGCTTCACGAGATTTGGCGTTTCTCAAGCGCCAAATGGGCGAGACCATCCTCGCTCGATCCTCCCAGGAATGGCCCGGCATTTGCCGGGTCATTTCTTGATTTTTACAAGCCGGGCAAATTAACCTATAGCTGCGGCCAAATTTCATAATATTGCTGTGGGATAAACATTTTGAAACCGGTAAGCTTGATAGAAATTGTAAATAGAGCTGGCAAACGGGCATTCTCCGGGGAACAAATCAGCTGGTTTCCACCCTCGATATGGCTAGCCACATACACCAAAGACACCCTCTCCAGCGATTTAATTGCCGCTCTGATTGTAACAATCATGTTGATACCGCAATCGCTGGCCTATGCCATGTTGGCCGGGTTGCCGCCTGAGGTTGGACTGTACGCTTCAATCTTTCCGTTACTTGCCTATGCTATTTTCGGCACCAGCCGCACATTGGCCGTCGGCCCGGTTGCGGTTGTATCATTGTTGACTGCCTCCACCATTGGGGCAATCGCGGCCCAGGGAACTGTTGATTATTTAACCGCTGCTATCCTGTTGGCATTTATCTCCGGACTGTTCCTATTGCTACTTGGCATCTTCAAACTGGGGTTTCTGGCAAACTTTTTAAGCCATCCGGTTATCACCGGTTTCATCAATGCGGCAGCCTTGATTATTGCAACCAGCCAGCTTAAGCACCTGTTGGGTATAGAAGTTTCCGGCCGCAGTTTTTATGACCTCGTCACATCTATTTTAAGCCAGTTAACGCAGACCAACATGATCACCCTGGCTCTCGGTGCAGCAGTCACAGGTTTCCTGATCTGGTCACGCAAAGGCATGAAAAAACTGTTGATCGCAAAGGGGATTAAGCCACTGCTTGCCGCTGTTATTTCTAAAGCCGGGCCGCTGATTGCGGTTGTTATTACTGTGTTTATTTCAGCCACCTTTGGCCTTGAAGATTATGGCGTGCGCATTGTTGGCGACATTCCGGTAGGACTGCCCAGTCTCAATATTCCATCTTTTAATCCGGAGTTATGGTCTACCCTTGTTGGCCCGGCTATTTTGATCAGCATTATCGGGTTTATGGAATCAATTTCTGTTGCCCAAACCCTTGCCGCAAAAAAACGCCAACGCATAATTCCAAACCAGGAATTGATCGGCCTTGGTGCAGCTAATATTGCCTCTGCATTTTCCGGCTCCTATCCGGTAACCGGAGGGTTTTCCCGTTCAGTGGTCAATTTCGATGCCGGTGCCGAGACACCTGCCGCCGGTGCCTTCACCGCAATAGGCATTGCGATTGCTGCCCTGCTGTTAACACCACTGCTTTATTTTCTTCCGGTTGCAACGCTCGCCGCCATAATCATCGTCGCCGTTGCCTCCCTGATAGACTTCTCCACGATGGCCCAGACCTGGCGTTACTCGCGAGCGGATTTTGCCGCCATGCTGGCAACAATTATCATAACGCTGCTGTTCGGCGTTGAAAAAGGTGTTATGAGCGGTGTCGCACTATCAATCGGGGTCCACCTTTACAATACCAGCCGCCCCCATGTGGCTATCATTGGCAATGTGGCCGGCACCGAGCATTTTCGAAACATTCTGCGCCATGAGGTTTCCACCAGCCCGCGCATATTATCGCTTCGGGTTGATGAGAGCCTGTACTTCGCCAATGCACGGTTTTTGGAGGACTATATTTATGACCAGGTCGCCAAACGGCCAAAGCTCGAACACGTCATACTTCAATGCGCTGCGGTTAATGCAATAGACGCAAGCGCCTTTGAGAGCATCGAAGAAATTAATCGCCGTCTTAAAGATTCAGGCGTTCAGTTTTCATTGTCAGAAATTAAAGGCCCGGTCATGGACAGGCTGAAAAGAACCGAATTCTTCCATCACCTGACCGGGAAGGTTTATCTCAGCCACTATCAGGCAATTAAAGAAATCGATCCTGATAGTTTAAAATAGAGCAAACACAGGGCCAAAGCCCCATGTTATTTATTGAAAAACTACTCACATCTGGTCTGGACTAACAGGCTCCGAGGTTCTTTCGCCCGATGGGGTCGCCGATATTAGAAAATTCAATTCGAACCTTCTTACCGTTCTGGCAACCTTCAGCATAGAATTTTACTCCTGCGACTTTCCGTTTGGAGAACGACTTATAAACATCAAGCACAGAATTGCTGGCACAACTCCCTCTGGTCCTTTCTCCGGTCACTTCCCCATAAACATTGTATGTGACCTGTTTTCTAACAGCACCATCACATAAATTGACAACATAAACACCATTGTTTTGGCTAATGATCTCAGCACGTGTGAGTTTTTGAGACTTCACCAGCTTTAACAACTGATTGCGATTATACCGTGGGCCACATTTTCCAAGGTTGAATTGATCAGTTATCCGACCAAAGCGGTTAAGTGTGATTTCAGATTTACGCCCCTTACGGCACGCCTCAACCACATATTGAGGCAACTGGTCGTCAATGACCTTTACCCGGTCAAACCCAGCTTTTTTCATAATCTTCACAAGATTTCTCGGATCTATTGCCCGACGACAATCACCAATATCATTTTCGCGACGAATATCGCCGGTACCGGAAATAGTCAACTCTACGCGGGTTAACCCTCTACATGCTTCCGCCACATAGCGCGGCAACTGCCGGTCTATAAACTTGATGCGCGTATATCCCTGACGCCTCAGTTCAGCCCTGACATCCGTTGGAGACAATCTGCTTGGACGGCATCTGCCAAGTCGGCGTTGTTGGCGAACCTCGCCAAAAAGATCAACTGAAACCCGAAGGCGTTCACCATTCAAACAGGCAATCGCTAAATATTTATTGCGACGGGCCTCCATATCAATCCGGTCATATCCTTGCTGAACCAAAATCTGTTTTGCCTGTTCCACAGAAATTTGACTGCGGCATTTACCAACTTCTTGTCGCCATTTTGTCTGGCCGGTAAAAAGGACTTTTATCCGATAACGAACACCATCCAGACACCCCTCTGCCGTTGTTGCACCCAGGCTTTGCTTGATAATTGCAACTTCAGTATATCCTTTTGAAATCATTGATCTCTTTACATTGGCACCGGAATTGCCCAATTCTATTCTCAATTGCGCGCCTGATGAGACGGCCGTTGCAAACCAAATTGCAACAAAAGCAGCAAAAGTGATAATTCTTGACCCAAATATTCGCATTTATAATCTCCCCGTTTTTTCATATGATTAGATAATTTGGGTCAGGAATCAAGCTTTTTACCTAACGTCAATAAAATAATGAACAGCGGCAACTTTTTGATGCCGATATTGTGAACCAAATCCCTTCTCCAGGCCTTTACATTCTGATTACTGAATGTATATCAACAGGCAGTTAGCAAAATTCAGAATGGAAATCATCATGGCTGTTATCCCTCCTGTTTGTGAATTTGGGTTGAAGGCCCCATCCTTTCGACTGCGATCGCTCGATGGCAGCTTTGTTACCTTTGATGATATAGCGGGAGAAAATGGCACCATTGTCATGTTTATCTGCAATCATTGCCCCTATGTGAAGGCAATCATTGACCGCCTGGTTCGAGACGTTAAAGACCTTCAAGAGCTTGGTATTGGAGCCGTGGCCATCATGTCAAATGACTGGAACGCCTACCCTGATGATGCGCCTGAATTCATGGAAATTTTTGCCCGCGAAAATGGGTTTACTTTCCCCTACCTGATCGACGAAGACCAGAGCATTGCCCGTGCCTTTGATGCGGTTTGCACGCCGGATTTCTTTGGCTACGACAAGAACGGCGGCCTGCAATATCGTGGCAGACTGGATGCTTCCCGCAAGCAGGCCGGACCTGAAGATTTGAGGCGTGATCTGTTTGAAGCAATGAAACAGGTTGCTAAAACCGGTAACGGCCCAAAGGATCAGACACCTTCAATGGGATGTTCCATTAAATGGCGGGACGATGGCATGCCTGTTGCCCAGTCATAGATCCAATAAATTACCTGTATAATGCGCATAACAGAAAGCACCCATGATGAGCCATAAAACAATTAAAAGCGCCATGATTTTAGCTATGACACTGATATTTTCAGCCCCCCTGTATAACATAACGCCCGCCCGCTCTGAATCAAAACCATTGGTTGATCTTTCGATTAAAACCAAAGGAATAATGGATGCACCATCGGCTTTTGAAAAAGCCAAGAATGGCGAAATAATACTGTTGGATATTCGCTCGCCACAGGAGTGGAAAGAAACCGGCACCGGCTCTGGAGCAAAACGGGTAAGCATGCACCAGCCGGGTTTTCTGCAAAAGCTGGATGCTCTGACAGGCAATGACAAGTCCAAACCAGTAGCGCTGATTTGCGCTACCGGAGGGCGGTCCAACTGGCTACAGGGAGAGCTGGTCAAACGCGGATATACCAATATAATCGACGTATCTGAAGGCATGCTGGGTTCCAGCACTGGCCCGGGCTGGTTAAAGCGCGGACTGCCAGTGGTAAAAAACTAGCGGAACTCAGCGATCAGGATACCGGTGAAAAACTCGCATTGATTTGCTGCGATACAAAAAAGTATCTTTTTGATAAATTTTGAATTAGGTGTGAGCGCTGTGTCGGGGGCTCAACGCCCATCCGCCAACCGATTTGTAAAATGAATTGCAAACCAGGCAATCATATTGATGGAGCCGAAATAATTGAACGACACTGGTAACGATTTACTTCAGGAAACAGACTATCGAAAAGCACTTGGCTGCTTCGCCACCGGGGTAACCATTGTCACCACATTGAACCACGATGGCGCCCCTGTCGGTCTCACGGTCAATTCTTTTAATTCAGTATCATTATCACCCGCATTGATTTTGTGGAGTTTGAAGCGAAGTTCCGGCAATTTGCAAAATTTTCTGAACTGCACATCTTTCTGCGTCAATGTCCTTTCTGAAGATCAAGCTGAGCTGGCTCTTCAGTTTGCCGCATCCAATGTTGAAAAATTTGATGGCGTGAAATGGCGCAAAAGCGCCAGCGGAGTACCCAGATTAAATGAGTGCACCGCATTTTTTGATTGTTCTTTATACAATCACTATGACGGCGGCGACCATGAAATATTCATCGGCAAAGTACAGGAGTTTGGCTCACGCGCATCCCGCCCGCCACTGATGTTCATCAATGGCGAATTTAGCCGGCTGGGGTCCTGACCCTAGTCCTTTAAACGGGTTACATTCATCATTTTCATAATCGCTTTTTCGTAATAAGGCTCAGATTGGCCCTTACGAATTTTGCGCAAAAAATATTTCTCGAAGGCTATTTTCGCAAAATGCACCCATTTTCCATCCGCAGACCAATTCAGGTTTCTTGGTGGGTTTTGCGGTTGGGCAAGGAACGCAACGCCGGAATCACCAAAGTCAGCCAGACAAAATGCATTCCATGTTGGCTCATGAGTTGGCTCTTTGCCGTGCAAAATTTCAGCGATGTTGTGCGAGGTCGCCGCAACCATGCTTTCAATCATAAAGCCGGTTTTTGGAACACCAACAGCAACCGGAGTTGCCTCAAGCGGGGCAATTGCGATGCAAACACCAACCGAGAAAATGTTTTTGAATTTTGGATTGCGCTGATGTTTGTCCACTATGATAAATCCACGCGGATTAACCAGTCCATCGATATCACGTACGGCTGGAATGCCACGGAAAGCCGGCAACATCATTGAATATTTGAAGTCCAGCTCATGGTTGTTGGCAATTTCACCATCGGCCTTAAGTTCAGTAACCGACATTTTGCCTTCTTCTACCTTGTCCACTTTGGCATTGGTTATCCAGCGAATATGGCGCTCACGCATTTCCGATTCAAGCAATCCCTTTGTATCACCAACACCACCGAGGCCAAGATGACCAACATAAGGTTCTGCCGTCACGAATGTCATTGGAACCTTGTCGCGAATTTTGCGCTTGCGCAGCTCGGTATCCATAATCATGGCAAACTCATATGCCGGGCCATAGCAAGAAGCCCCCTGCACTGCACCAACAACAATTGGCCCAGGATCTGCACAGAACTTCTCCCATTCGACATTGGCATCAACCGCATGATCAATACTGCAGATTGACTGGGTAAAACCATCGGGTCCTAATCCTGGGACCTCATCAAATGCAAGCTCTGGCCCAGTTGCAATCACCAGATAATCATAAGAAACAGTTTTTCCGGAAGCCAGATCAATCGTATTTTTGTCGGGATTTAATTTTGCCGCCGCATCTGCGATAAATTCAATACCTTGCTTTTTGAATACAGCCGCAAGGTCTATGGTAATATCTGCCTTCTTGCGCCAGCCAACGGCAGCCCAGGGATTGCTCGGAGTAAATTGGAAATACGGGTTATCAGAAATAACAACAACCTTGTCTTCTTTCCGCGCTAGCTGCTTCATCTCAAACGCCATTGGCACGCCGCCGATACCCGCTCCCATAATTACGATATCTGCCATAACTTACTCCCTTTAATTTACAATTTTCCTCTATTGCCAGCTTGCGACGCGATCGGACGCAGTGCAATGCGAATTACAAATTCAGTTCATTTTGCCGCAATAATTAAAAAGTAGGGTTGATTTACCCATTCCTGCAAAAAAACTGGCCCAATCAAGAAACCAGACTTGACGCATATTGCAACGCAACTAAACAGATGACGGCACAAAGTGCCGCCAAGATATCATCCAGCATCACAAAAAACCCTGCCGCCAGTTCACTTTTCCCATGTGCATTATCTGCAAGCGAAATCGGCCACGGTTTTAATATGTCAAAAAATCGGAACAGCAAAAATGCGATGGCCCACCAAATCCAGCCAGATGGCGCAAATTCCAGTACAATCGCCATAGCGACGATTTCATCCCAGACAATGGCAGAATGATCATGACTGGCAAGCGCTTTCCCGGTCTTTGCGCAAAACCAGCAGCCAATAATGAATAGAAAAGCATAAAGGACAATTTTTGCAACGAGCGGCAGCGGCGCGATCAACAAAAACAGCGGAAGGCCAATTAAAGTGCCAAATGTTCCAGGCGCAAATGGCGCAAGTCCCGTTCCAAACCCTAATGATAGCAGGTGAACCGGCGATGACATCATCAATCCAAATGTAGGATCATTGGAATGCCCGGCGCCCATCAAATCAAAACCGCTCCGGCCATTAAAGTCAGGGCCAGAACTTCCCGAGCATTGCTCAAATCAGCCACCGGCAGCAGGAAACAATTCAGACTTTATTGAAGTCTCATCATTTTCATGGCCCTGTTCAAAAGGCAAACCCAGTTTTTTCCAGGTTTCAACCAATGCAACACTGAGATGATCAATCAAATCATCATCATGGAAAGGTGTAGGGGTTATCCGCAGACGCTCGGTCCCGCGTGGCACCGTTGGATAATTGATCGGCTGGATATAAATATCATGCTCTTTCATCAGGTGATCGCTCGCGGCCTTACACAACTCCGGATCTCCCACCATTATTGGCACAATATGAGTATCTGACGGCATTACCGGCAATCCGGCAGCACCCAATACGCGCTTCGCGGTTGCAGCCTGTTTCTGCTGGGCAGCACGTTCAACCTTGGAGTTTTTCAAATGCCGGATCGACGTTGTTGCAGCTGCTGCAATTGCCGGGGGAAGTGCCGTTGTAAATATAAAATTCGGCGCATAACTGCGCACCGCGTCAATCAACGCGGCAGATCCCGAAATATAACCGCCAAGCGTACCAAAAGCCTTGGCAAGAGTTCCCTCAATCACATCAATCCGCGCAAGCAGACCTTCGCGCTCGCAGATGCCTGCACCACGCTCACCATACATGCCAACCGCATGAACTTCATCAATATAGGTCATCGCATTATACTTGTCTGCCAGATCAGCGATTTCCTTGATCGGGGCAATATCCCCATCCATTGAATAAACGCTTTCAAATACAATAAGCTTTGCCCGCTCATTTCCCGCAGCTTCCAACAATTCTTCAAGGTGAGCCACATCATTATGACGGAAAATCTGTTTTTGCGCACCGGAGCGACGAACACCTTCGATCATTGAGGCATGATTAAGCGCATCGGAAAGAATCAGGCAATCTGGCAACAAACGGGCAATTGTCGATATACCGGCCTCGTTTGATACAAAGCCGGAAGTAAATACAAGTGCGGCCTCTTTCTGGTGAAGGTCAGCCAGCTCGACCTCAAGCTCGACCAATGGATGATTGGTGCCGGAAATATTTCTGGTGCCCCCTGCCCCGGCCCCCATTTTTCCGGCAACTTCCTGCATGGTGGCAATAACATCCTTGTGCTGCCCCATGCCCAAATAATCATTTGAACACCAAATGGTCACTTCCCGTTCTTCAGCCCCGACATCGGAACTGTCACGATAAATAGCTTTTGGAAATTTCCCTACCTGGCGCTGAAGATCTGCGAAAATCCGGTATCGTTTTTCCACATGCAGAGAATCAACCGCGTTCTTAAATATCTTTTGGTATGGGGTCATTTCTATTTTTGCCTGATTACTCAAAACTAATTTTAACGTCCAGATTGCCGAATAGATTCAATAAACGGCAATCTGGTGTCAAATCGCTGTTAATTATTCAGCAGAAAAAGTCCTCAAATAAGCCAGAAGATTTGCAACCTTCTTGTCTGCTTTTTTGACTTTCTTTTCCTTATCAATGTCTTTCTTTTTCAAGAAACCAGCGAATGACATTTTTGTGCCCTTCATAAATCTCTTGGGAGCCTTGAAGAACTCCCCCAAAGTCTCATCGTTCCAGACCAAACCCTCTTTGCCTTTTTCAATCATGACTTTCGAATATTTAAAGCCCTCCTGAGTGCCCGCAGTCATACCAAAGATATTGTTCAATGGCGGACCAACCCTAGATTTTGCACCTTCACCAACCGCATGGCAGGCTTTGCATTTTTTAAAAACTTTTTTGCCTTTGTCTGCATCACCTTCAGCAAACGAAGGTGTGGCTGCCAACACGGACAGCGCCGCAAACGCAATCAGGACTTTTTTCATACTAAACTCTCCTAGGTTTATTCCAGAACATTTCCGGCATATTGCAATAATTTTATGATCACCTCATGATCGAGATCAATAATGGCCGGATTCTTCCCCCATGAACAGGGTACAAATTGGCGCAAGGTTAAAGGTTTCAAAAACTGTACCCGCCTACCCCTTCAAAAGGTATTGAATTATCCGTGATTGGAGATTTTATTTGCAACAAAAACAAGCCTCTTATCCCTTACCAGCTCAATAAAACATCAAACTAAACGGCACGAAACTTGACCGGAACCCGACAAAGTATCGGGAGCCTCCTATCCAAATTATAATAGCTTAAGATGGCTCTTTTTTCTCGCAGAACATGCCATAAACAACTTCCATCATTTTTAACGCCCTGTCATCGGCAATGGAATAATAGATTGTTTTGCCGTCACGCCTCGCCGTAATTAAACGTTCCAGCCTCAGCCTTGCAAGCTGTTGTGAAACCGTCGGTTGCCGTAGCGCCAACAATTCTTCAAGCTCCATGACGGATTTTTCACCGCTGGAAAGATAGCATAAGATCATCAAACGTGATTCATGCGCCATTGCCTTCATGAAATCAGTAGCCTGTTTGGCGTTTTCCGCCATTTGCTCAAGTTCGTCTGGATGAGTCATAATTATTGCTTCTGCCGAATCCACCTTCTCGGCATCCCTGTCTATATTGCCTTGTTTCATCTTATGAATTACCATCTTTAGGTAATTTTTCAATCAATTGTGCCAGCAACCCCCAGAAAAAGCTCTCCCCTGGATATCCCCGAATACGGCCAATTTCTTTCCCCTTATCGACCAAAATAAAAGTTGGAGTAAATCCACCTTTCACCAGGAATTTTAAATCCTCCGGCAAAGGGCCATGAATATCCACCATCCGCAATGGTGCCACTTTTCCTTCTTCAGTCTTTGAATAGATAACGCCAACTTCCTCCTGCCATCGCTGACACCAGGGGCAGCCATCCTCCTCCAGCATAACCAATTCAGCGGCAATAGAATTAGAAAAAGAAGAAATCAGAAGTAGTGACGCCACCAAAAATGACCGCAGGGGTGATCCAATGATTCCAAACAATTGTTAACTCCCAATAATTAGCCCATAAATAAATTGCACCCGGTAACATAACATATTAAGAATGTTTGAATAGAAAAAACTTTACTTGGGAAAAAAATGGGATTCGATATATCATTCTGGAGTGCTTTCTTCGCGGGGCTCGTATCATTTATTTCCCCCTGCATTCTACCCATTGTGCCACCATATCTGTGTTATCTGGCCGGCATTTCACTTGATGAATTAACCGAAAGCCGCGAAAACACCAAAGCCGCGGCTGGCAGAGTGTTCATTGCAGCCCTTGCTTTTGTATTTGGATTCGCGACCGTATTCATCTCACTTGGTGCAACCGCATCCTTCGTCGGTAAAGCCATAACCCAATACCTCGACACGTTATCAATTTTAGCCGGTGTTGTTATCCTTATAATGGGCCTGCACTTTCTGGGCCTATTCAAAATATCAATGCTTTATCGCGAGGCCCGCGTACAGGTAAAAAGCAAACCCGCAGGCCTTGCCGGCTCCTATTTAATGGGCCTCGCATTCGCCTTTGGCTGGACCCCTTGCGTTGGACCTGTTTTGGCCGCAATTCTGTTTGTCGCCGGCGCCGAAGATAGCGCCATGCGCGGGGCAACACTGTTGTTTTCCTATTCGATGGGCATAGGTCTGCCGTTTTTGGCCGCCGCATTATTTGCTGGCCCATTCATGAATTTCATGGCACGCTTCAAAAAGCACCTGGGTAAGGTTGAAAAGTTCATGGGGGCGATGCTGGTGATCACCGGGATTATGTTTATGACAGGACAAGTGTCCAGAGTATCCGCCTGGATGTTGGAGACATTTCCGGTGTTCAATAGCTTGCTTTTATAACAACGGTACGAGGGAAGGTTTTAAAATGAATATTTTTGCAAAAATTATGGCAAGCAGCATGATGCTGTTTTTTGCTCTACCCGCCCTGGCCGTAGAAATCGGCGAAGATGGGCTTCATAAACAACCCTGGTTCAGCATTACTTTTAAAGATGTACGCGAGGATATTAAAGCCGCCGCAGATGAAGGTAAAAGACTGGCCATTATAATAGAACAGCGCGGCTGTATCTATTGCCGAAAATTGCACGAAACCGTTTTATCCGATCCGGAAGTCGCAAACTACCTCAAAGAAAACTTCAAAATCATCCAATATAATATGTTCGGGGATGAAGAAGTTACCGACCTTGATGGAGAGGTTTTGAGCGAAAAGAAAGCCATCAGAAAATGGGGACTGGTTTTCACGCCAACCATCGTTTTCCTGCCGGAAATAGCACCTAAGGGTGGTACATTGGCTCAAGCCTCGGTATCAACAATGCCCGGTGCATTTGGCAAATGGACCACGCTGAATATGTTTCGCTGGGTTAAGGCCAAGGGCTATAACAGCGATGAGCATTTTCAAAAATACCACGCCCGCATTATAAATGAATTGCGTGAGCAGGGTCGACTCAGCAATTAATTTTGGATCAGATTACCCGAAAATAATTTTCAGTTTTTGGGTGATTCCTTCCTGCGACAAATTAGGCAAATTACTGTGGTTTCACTTTTCGGCGCGTTAGCCAAAAGTTTAATTGTTTTGACACGCCAGATTTGCTTTGAGAATTAACCACACGTTTATAATGAACTTTTGCGTGTGGGGAACAATCAGATGATGACAAATGTTAAGCACATAGGATCATTCTATTCACAAACTCGCATTTGATATTGTGTTTTCGAATTACGGGTGTTAGCGTTAGTCATCAGGCCATAAATAAGACCTTGGGAGGGGCATAATTTATGAAGAAGAGTTTTGTTATTGCATTTGCAGCCGCAGGTGCTGTGCTTTTGGGTGCTACGTACTCACAAGCGGGATCTCATTCAAAAACCGTATCACCAGAAATGGCGATGATTAAAGACGGTGTATTTGAAAAGTCATTGACCGGCGGTGTCGGGGATGCAGAAAAAGGCAAGAAAACATTCGCAAATCGCAAATTGGGCAATTGCCTAGCGTGCCATGCGAACAAGGACCTTGCAAACCTGCCCTTTCATGGGGAAGTTGGCCCGCCACTTGACGGTGTTGCCGGTCGCTATGAGGAAAAACAGCTTCGCGCAATTATGATTAATTCAAAAGCCGTGCTTGGTGAAGCAACCATTATGCCTTCGTTTTATCGTTTGGAAAATGGCGTTCGCACTTTGAAGAAATTCTCAGGCAAAACCATCCTTAATGCCGAGCAGGTTGAGGACGTGATTGCCTATCTTAAAACCCTGAAATAATTCCCCTAGCGGACAGATTATCTCAGTTCAACAACATTTAACTTGGAAGGAAGAACCATGAACGTGACAAGACGTCAAACGTTTATGCTTGGTGCAGGCGCAGTTGCTTTCGCTACCCTGGGCTCTCAGGCAACCATCGCATTTGCAACGGAAGAGTCCGACAAGCTGATTGCAGAGTTTTCTGGCGGCAAAGAAGCCACAGCTGGAAAAATCAAACTCAAAGCGCCAGAAATTGCCGAAAACGGCAACACGGTCCCTATCAGCTTTACAGTAGACAGCCCAATGACTGCCGACAACCATGTCGCATCTGTAATGCTGTTGGCTCTTGGTAACCCGGGACCAGCAGTTGGCACATTTAACTTCACACCGATGAGTGGTGAAGCCTCAGCTTCAACCCGCATCAGACTGGCGAAAACCCAGGAAGTGCTGGCAATGGCGAAAATGAGCGATGGTTCCATTTTCATGGACAAGAAAACCATTAAGGTCACAATCGGCGGCTGTGGCGGCTAATTCAGGGATCAGGAGAGTATTATGGCTAAATCAAAACCACGCGTGAAGGTTCCTAAAAAAGCGGCCAAGGGTGATATTATCACAATCAAAACCTTGATCAGCCACAAAATGGAATCAGGCCGTCGTAAAGACAAGAAAACCGGCGAACTTATTCCTCGCCGAATTATCAATCACTTTAAGGTTGAGTTTAATGGCGCTGAAGTCTTTTCAGCCAATCTGGAGCCTTCAGTGTCTGCCAATCCTTACGTGCAGTTCAAGGCGAAAGTAACCGAGTCCGGTACTTTTAAATTCACCTGGACCGACGATGACGGTTCAGTTTATTCAACAGAGAAAAAGATTGCTGTTGAGTAATTGATTTTTTGAATTCAGGTCTGGGAGGACAAAATATGGGGATCACTACGAGATTCACAAAATTAACACTTGCTACGATTGGTGCATTTGCACTGTCCAGCTCTATTGCTTTGGCTGATGCTGACGACAATGAGTTGGTAATTGAAGGCATGAAAATGACCACAATGGTCGAGGGCGCTGAAGACGGACCCGTTGATGAAGTTTATTCGGGCTGGAGATTCCGCAGCGAAGAAACTCAGGCACTCGAAACTGATGACTTCGAAAATCCGGCTTTCAGTGCGGTTGATCGCGGCAAGGAACTTTGGACAACCGTTACCGGTAGTGAGGGCAAGTCTTGCGCTTCTTGCCATGACAAAGCAGAAGACACCATGAAAGGTGTTCGTGCATCAATGCCAAAATGGGATAAGGCTACAAGTAAGCCAATTACCCTTGAACAGCAGATTAACCGATGCCGTAAGGACCGCCTTGGTGCCGAGAAGATTAAGTTTGATAATGCCGACATGCTGGCAATGACTTCTTACATTGGGCTGCAGTCTCGCGGTATGCCGGTTAATGTTGACACCAGCGGACCAATGAGTGAGTGGGCCGAAAAGGGTAAGAAAATCTATTATACCCGTGTTGGCCAACTCGATATGTCTTGCGCAAACTGCCACGAAGACAATTATGGCAAGCGCATTCGTGCCGACCATCTTAGTCAGGGTCAGATCAACGGTTTTCCGACATACAGACTTAAATGGAATGGCCTTGGTTCAGTCCACCGCCGCTTCAAAGGCTGCATGAAAAACATCCGTGCGAAACCTTACAAGGTTGGTGGCGACGAGTTCGTGGCGTTGGAACTTTATGTTGCATCACGTGGACAGGGTCTTTCTGTTGAAACCCCCGCAGTTCGCAACTGATCATGGCAGGCTGGCGAAATTAACCGCCCGGTGATTTTGCCGAGCCAGATACAAGTTTAGGAAAAGGGCGTTATGCGCCCTTTTTCTTTGTTCAGATAATTCCATCTCTCAAGAGGTATTGAGTAATGTTTTCAAGACGCGATTTTCTACAATGGGCAGCTGTTACCGCATCTGTTACCGGTTTTTCAGGTGGCCTGACCAAAGCTGCTGCACAACAAAAACTCACTCAGGATGATCTACTGAAGTTTGATTCCAAGGGTCAGGTAACCCTGCTGCACATCACCGATGTCCACGGACAACTCAAGCCTCTCTATTTTCGTCCCCCATCAGAAAACTTCGGTGTTGGCGCCTTTGAAGGCATACCGCCGCATCTGGTTGGCGAAGATTTTCTGAAACATTTTGGTATAAACAAGGGAAGCCCCCTCGCCTACGCTCATACCATGGTTGATTATGTCAACATGGCCAAAGCCTACGGCCGACTGGGCGGGCTGGATCGCACCGCCACCTTGGTAAAAGCCATTCGCGGCGAGCGCGGCGACAACAAGGTTTTGATGCTCGATGGCGGAGATACCTGGCAGGGATCCTACACGTCACTCAAAACCAATGGTCAGGACATGGTTGATTGCTTCAAACTTTTGAAGCCGGATGCTATGGTTGGCCACTGGGAATTCACCTTTGGTGCCGACAGGGTCAAAGAAATCATCGAACAGATGGATTATCCATTCCTGGCCAGCAATATCGTTGATACTGATTTCGAGGAGCCGGTTTTTGAGAGCACCAAAATGTTCGACAAGGGCGGTGTTAAGGTAGCTGTCATCGGCCAGGCGATGCCCTATACGCCGATCGCCAATCCACGCTGGATGTTCCCGGAATGGTCGTTCGGTATCCGCCAGGAAACACTGCAGGAAAACGTCAACAAGGCCCGTGATGAGGGCGCTCAGGTTGTCGTTCTGCTCTCCCACAACGGTTTTGATGTAGATCAGAAGCTCGCAACTGTCATAACCGGCATTGATGTTATTTTGGCCGCCCATACCCACGATGCCATTCCGCACGCAATCACCGTCGGCAAGACCATTTTGCTTTCCTCAGGTTCTCACGGCAAATATCTCGGCCGTATTGATCTGGACGTTAAAGGCGGCAAGGTCGTTGATTTCTCCTCATCGCTTATTCCGGTATTCTCTGATGTGATCGACCGCGACCCTGAAATGGCCGCAAAAATTGATGAGGTACGCGCTCCTTATGAACAGGAATGCCAGCGGGTTATCGGCAAAAGCGAAGGCCTGCTCTATCGTCGTGGCAACTTCAATGGCACCTGGGATGATCTCATCTGTCAGGGACTGATTGAAGAGCGCGATGCTGAAATCTCGCTTTCACCCGGCTTCCGCTGGGGCACAACCTTGTTGCCGGGTCAGGATATTACCATTGATGACCTCTACACCCAAACATCGATGACATATCCTTCTGTTTACCGATTGGAGATGTCGGGCAAGCAGATCCACGACATTTTGGAAGATGTCTGCGATAACCTGTTCAACAAAGACCCGTTCTATCAACAGGGCGGCGATATGGTGCGGGTTGGTGGCATGAGCTACACAATCGAGCCGAAGAAAGAAATCGGCTACCGCATCACCAACATGACCAGCATTAAATCAGGTAAACCAATTGAGGCCACGCAAAATTATGTGGTCGCGGGCTGGGCCTCAGTCAATGAGGGCACAGAAGGGCCTGCGGTCTATGATTTGATGGAAAAATACATCACCCGACTTGGCGTTGTGCCACCATTGGAAAATGACCGCATCAAGGTCCTAGGAATGTAATACGAGCAGAATTTGTTCAGAAACAAGTCCGGCGAGAATTATCCCGCCGGGCTTTTTTGTCGGCTGGTAAGCCGCGCTCCGCAAAGCTCGGCACTACTGATCGCTAAAATTACAGGAAATTTACTTTCCAAAACTCCGAAATTGCCCAATAGTGCCATTACAACATTAAGGATAGCACCGTGGTTGAAGGTATCATGCTTGTCTGGTTCGTATTAACGGGCCTATCGCTGGCATTCATTATTATTGACATTCCAAAAACGCCTGAATCAGTAGTGCTCAAATGGGCATTCATTATTCTGGTTGCGTTTACCGGGCCTCTGGGTGCATTTTTCTATGTGTTTGGTTGCCGCGAACCCTTAAAGGGGACGCACGAACAATATGTATCAACAACCTGGCGGCAGGTGCTTGGATCAACAATGCATTGTGCGGCAGGAGATGGCATTGGCATAATCGTTGGGGCGGTGCTTGCAGCCTTGTTTCATTTATCGACCTGGGGTGATTTCACCCTTGAATACGCCCTTGGCTTTGGTTTTGGCTGGGCATTTTTTCAGGCATTCGCCATGCGCGATATGGTTGGCGGCTCCTATATCCGCTCACTCAAAGAAACATTCATTCCCGAACTGGTATCAATGAACCTGCTGATGGCCGGCATGGTTATCACCATGAAATATCTGATGCCGCGCATTGAAGGTGCGCCGGATCCAGCCAAGCCTGAATTCTGGTTTGTTATGTCAATGGCGATGATCGTCGGTTTTATTTTTGCCTATCCGATAAACTGGTGGCTGGTCGTCAACAATATGAAACATGGAATGCTGACTATTTCAGTCGGCACTGATGCGGCACACGGCAGCCATTCAACAAAGCCAGAGCGCAATGAACATGACGATCATAGCACAAAGCAACGGCCGGGAGCAGGCACAGTTTTATTGGTAACATTTGCAACATTTGCCATTTTGATTGGCGGCCTTTGGCTAACCGGCAAGTTCTTTTAAACCTGCTCCATATTGATCAAAAAAATTGGCGCGCCAATTAAAGGAAATTTACTCCATACTCTGAAACTTTGAAAAATCCGGAAGCATTTCCTCAAATTGTTGAATTGCATCATCTACAAGAGGAAAATTTTTCTGCTGCGCCAGCATCAGACTGGTAAACCCGTGAACCAGTGACCAAACAAGCATACGCATTTTTTCCAGTGATTTCGCGTCTGTTGAAAATGGCAGGCAAATATTAGTCAATGTCTCATATGCATGGCCAGAACTGGCGCCAAGCGGCGGTTCTTCGCGGATCAATTCCGTACCGCCAAACATCAAAGAAAACAGCGCCGGGTTCTCAATAGCGAACAAAATGTAACCCCGGCATGCTGCACGAACTACCTCTGACGGATTTGATGGTGATACCTTCTTAATCTCACACTTCATCGAAGCATCAAAAATCTCAAATCCCGCGGCGGCAATAGCGCTACGCAGATTTGTCAGCGATGCAAAATGATGGGCAGGCGCCGCATGCGAAACACCCGCAACGCCGGCAGCTTTTCGAAGTGTCAGGGCTTCAAGCCCACCTTCGCGTAACAGCTGAACTCCAGCCTCAATTAGCGCGGATCGTAAGTTCCCGTGATGATGTGAAGGTTTTGTTGAGGCGGTCATAAAAATTCCACAGCTTGAAACAAGGGGCTTTATTTGTGCGGTTTATGAAATCAAATAATCCATTGCAATGTTATCCACCTGCTACTTGACACTGTCAAGATAATTCAATAACTAGACATCGTCAAGTTTAGCCGGGGATTGTCAAAAAATGACCAAAACAGCCTATATCACCGTCGCAGTGCTTAGCATATTGATTGCCCTTACAACGCTGCGCGCCCTCCCCCTTGGGTTGGGCCAGGCGTTTTTTGATATGGCCGACCATATTCAGCAACGAAAAATCTTCTTTTTGATGCACATAATTGCTGCATCAATTGCCTTGCTTTGCGGGGTTCCGCAATTCGCCAAAAACATCCGCCAACAATATCCACAAATTCACCGCTGGACAGGCAGAGTTTACGTGATTGCGGTGATGGTTGGCGCGCTCGGCGGAATGTCTCTGGCATTAAACGCCATTGCAGGCACGATTGCCATTTGGGGGTTTACGCTGCTTTCCCTCCTTTGGGTGATCACCACGGGAATGGCCATTTGGCATGTCCGTGCCGGCCGGATTTCATTGCACAGGGATTGGATGATCCGCTCCTTTGCCTTGACCTTCGCAGCAGTAACCTTACGCCTGCAATTGGGCGGGCTCGTTTTTGGAACGGGTATGGATTATGAGCAGGCGTCACTGATACTTGCCTGGTCGTGCTGGGTGCCAAACCTGATTTTTGCCGAATGGTGGATCGCACAAAAACGCCCCGGGAAACTTTTGGTTTCACCCGGAGCGTAAAGGCTAATAAATTGGCTTTCCAGTCTTGCCGTGCTTATGGACGCACATAGCTGTAACCGGCTTCCTGCAGCGTAATTAACTGCACAACGCCGGAGGGAACCATTGTAGCTTCTTCAATCAGCTCAATTTTTTTGCCTGCTTTTTTAGACATCTTGCTGTGGGTATTACCACAAGCCGAGAACTGCAAATTATCAATTTCAAGCGACATTTTAGCAATGCGGTCAGCAACCGGAGAGGTATCCTTACGCAACATATGAAGACCAGGGCCATAGACCACCACTTCAATAATCACTTTTTCACCCTTGGCATCGTAATATTTGCGAACATTTTTCACATTATTCAACGCCATGTTCAACTTCTTTGGATCAGACTCATCCACATGAATGGCGACCTTGTGAACGATCGGTTCAGCCAACACACTCTGTGGCGCAATGGTAAAAATGGTAAATGCAAATGCAATGACCATCATTAGTTTGGTTAGGTTTTTCATATATTCTCTCCTCCCGAGATTTGTTTAATATTATAGACTTTAGATTACCGCAATTCATTCTGCATCAGAAGCACCATAGATCAAATCAATTCGACGTGGGTTAGTGATCCTTATTATAATTGCAGGGTTTCTCTAAAACTCCCCCCAACTATTTGCTCGGAATCGGGCGAATAATCAGCTCTTCTGCCGTCGCCTTCACGAACGCATATTTGGCATAAATATCCTGCGCCTGATCGGTTGCCAGATATTTCAAAAATGCTCGCGCATTAGCCTGATTGCGACCGTTGGTTAATGGGCCAATAGCATAATTGACCTTGGTCGCCTGATCATAGGGTGGGGTAATTTCCACGCCATCAATCGGGCGCCCAAGTTTTTTAGCATGCGCAATTTCAGAAACCCACACAATTCCCACATCAGCCTGATTGTTTTCTATCCGGTCTGGCGTTTCACGGTGGTGGCGCGAAGTAAACCAGGTTTTGCCTTCAACCGCCCAGCACGAACGACACTTTGCATCACCTGTCACTTTTTCATACAGGCCCAGCTCCTTTAACATCTTAGAACCGTAGAATTTGAAAATACCCTCAGTCAGTGGATTAGGGTGCGATTGGACAATGTCATCACGCCCAAGGTCTTTAACGCCCTTAATATTTTTCGGGTTACCCTTGGCAATCATCAATTGAAGTTTGTTATGAATGTAGACGATGTAATCGCTCATCACTCCCTTGGCCTTCAATTTCTTCAGGTGGCCCAGATTAACACTGGCAAACAGGTCCGGGTTCATCGCAGTTTTCTGCCCATTGATTTCACCCTGCTTGAGAATTTGCCCTTTTAAAATTTGCCCCGGTGGAATGGTTTCCACATAGATCGACTTGATGTCACTGTGTTTGGCCTGAAAATCCTTGATCAGCTCTTCCATCACCATGAACTGATTGCCTGCCAGATACATCACCAGCGATGCTGTATAGCTATCACCGATCTTGCCGTAATCAATCGTGCCATCTGAATTGAACGTACGATAATCTTTTGAATGACCCGCATCACTTGCAGCAAAGCTTGAAAATGATGCTGATGCGAATAATGCAACAGCAATGCCTATCGATACAAAAATTTTCATTGGTTTTCTCCTCCCGAATTGATCACCGCCAAACCCGGTTCGTTGACCGGAATTGAGGCGTATGATTGTGAGAGGGTAGTTGCCTAAACCCCGGCTTAATAGCTGGTATGAACCTGTACATCACCCTCGGAAACACCCTAGGTTTAGGCCTGCTAACCTGTCTGATTGCTAAGCAATTCACGTTCAATGGCAATTCGAACCAGATCCGCCAGACTATCAGCATCCAGTTTTTCCATCAGATGCTTACGATGAAACTCAACGGTTTTGGGACTAATCTCCAACGCTCTTGCAACCTCTTTATTGGTCTTTCCAGAAACCACCAGCCCCAGAACTTCATTTTCGCGAGGGGTCAATCGTAGAAATGGCCGACCATCAGTATTGCCGCTCGCGGTACGTGGGTTTTGGCGAAAAAATTTGAGCTGCCAATAAAGCACCCCACCACCCAATAAAAGCACAATCGCAATGCCGGAAATTATCCATTTATACATATCAGGCTCACGTTTAGTGCCTGCTTTTTGAACAGCCAGCAAAAGCTTGCGAACTCCACCATCATACATCGGTGTATTCCAGCCCCCATAGCGGCCCTGGCGCGCTGCCTCATTAGCCTCGTCAATGGCAAACAAAATCTGGGCAACACGTTTGCGCATTTTTGCCGATGTTATGCGAGTTGCCGCAAAGGTCCATTCAGGAAACAGGTTCGTTGACAGGGATAATTCAAACCCGTCAATCTTCTGCGGATTGAGAATGCGTATGTCACCTCGTGAAATTTTTCCAGCCGCAATCATTGATTCAATAATTCCGGTTCGCACGGTTCCCGCATCCTCCTCCCCCCGAATTACCGCCATTACAATTTCATCCTGCGGAAAGCCCAGATATTTTATTGCCCGCAAATCCTTATGAGGGTCAATCCCGCTGCTCTGCATGGTAAAGGCAGCAGCAAGAAAACCACCAAAAGCACTGGGCGCAACCGCTGCAAACGATTTATCTCTCAAATCCCCCAGAGAGCGGATATCATGCCTGTTGGCTTTGGTAAAAATTACCGCTCCATACCTGTTTCCTGTGGCGGGCTGGCCGCCTCGATCAGATTTCAGCGTGGCAACCTTGGTGAGCCGAAATGCATCTGATACGCCGTAGTAATGCCCTGGATTTGTCAGCAAAAAATTGATTTCATTATTATCAAGTGCCGCCTGAACCCCCTCAAGCGACAATGGCCGCAATACGACATCATCATCCGGCAGTCGGGCATCAATATAGGCAATCGTCGGGCGCCAGCGCTGAAGTGCAAACTCCGCACCGCGATGGGCCAAAACACCAATGCTAAGAGTATCCGAATAGGCAATAGAAACTGTCGACACGCACCCAATCAGCGCGATAGCAATTGTGCGGATAATCGAAAACTTCAACATAATTGCCTTATGCCCGACATGATTGGAAACCAGTATATTAGAAATGAACAAACCGCATGTGTCCATCCTCCAATACTCAATTCGAAACAATTTACCAATCTGAGCCATTCTCATAGTCAACATCAAAAGGGGAGCTTGAAAATAAATCAGCTCATAGTGCCGTAAAATTTGAAAATTCTTTATTTTACATATACTTACAAGACCAGTTATTCCCGCTTGTGGAATTTTAGTTAATTAGAACAGTCTAATGTAGTATTATTAGCTTGATTTTTCAAAGTTTATATATAAACATTCGTCTAAACGAATAATAGTGTGGGAACTACATGATATACATGGTGCGCACCTCTGCGTTAACGCTTGTGTTTGCGTTATACTCTCAATCATCAATTGCAGAAGTCAGTTTAGAATATGGCGAGTATTTGGCATCTGAGTGTACGAGTTGCCATTTACTTTCAGGCAAAGAGAGTAATATTCCCAGCATTATCGATTGGGATCCAGAATCCTTTATAGCCGTATTGACGGCCTACAAAGACAAAGAGCTTGAAAACAAGGTTATGCAGAACATCGCAACCCGTTTGGGTCCCGATGAGATGGCCTCTCTGGCTCAATATTTCGCGACAATCAAACCAAAAGAGGACAGCGAATAACCGACCCATAAACATTTCACAAAACCATTGGGAGAAAAAAATGGCAAAAATCTCACGCAGAAAATTTGGACAACTGGCAGGTGCATCTGCTGCTGTCGGCGCAATTGGCGCACCAACATTACTACAGGCGGCAACGCCTAAAGTTGTTGTCATTGGTGGTGGTGCGGGCGGTGCTACTGCCGCACGCTACGTTGCCATGGGCTCAAAAGGCGCAATCGAAGTAACCCTGATTGAGCCTACCAAAAAATACTACACTTGCTTCTTTTCCAACCTTTATCTCGGCGGTGTTGTTGATTATGAATCCATTGGTCATACCTACGAAAAACTGGCCTATGACCATGGTATCAATGTGGTGCATGACTGGGCTGTTTCTGTTGACCGTGCGAAAAAGATGGTCGTGCTTTCATCCGGTGCAATGGTGCCCTATGATCGTTTGATTGTATCACCTGGTATTGATCTTAAATATGAGTCACTGCCCGGCTATTCGGTTGAAGCAACCAACGCCATGCCACATGCTTGGAAATCAGGCAGCCAGGTACAATTGCTGAAAGCCCAGGTCGAAAACATGAAAGAAGGCGGAACATTCGTTATGGTTCCCCCACCAAATCCTTTCCGTTGCCCTCCTGGACCATATGAGCGGGTGTCAATGATCGCCAAGATTTTCAAAGAGAAAAATCCAACTGCGAAAATTGTTATCCTTGACCAGAAAGAAAAGTTCTCCAAACAGGGTCTTTTCCAGGCCGGT
>JALSIJ010000016.1 GCA_026981655.1 Rhizobiaceae bacterium
TGGGGCCGCGCATCGCAAAGACCTGCCGCAAATTTACAATGCTTATTACACGACCCCAAACAGCGACGATGATGATTTACGCGCCCTGCTGCAGCCGCTGCTTGCCACCTCATGCCTGTTGGATGACTTTCTCAAAGAGAGTGCTTTTTTTGGTGCCGAACAAATAATTATCGGTTCCGCATCGTCTAAAACCGGGCTTGGATTGGCAAGCTTTTTGGCGGCTCGCAAGCCAAACAGACCCAAAATTGTCGGCCTTACGGGAACTGGCAATGTTTCATTTTGCAAAGGTCTTGGCCTTTACGATCAGGTTGTTGCCTATGACAATATCACTGATGAAATCGAGCAAAACCCGGCTACTTTTGTCGATATGGCGGGAAGTGCCACCGTGCGCATGGCGTTGCACAGCCATCTTGGTGATATGTTAAAATATTCCTGCGCCGTGGGCATGAGCCATTGGAACCAGCTTGGTTCAGACAAGAACCTTCCGGGGGTAAAACCGACATTGTTTTTTGCACCTGGATGGGCCGATAAGCGTCGCAAGGACTGGGGTTCTGCTGAACTTGGCAGAAAAATGGATGCGTCCTGGCGCGGTGTTGCCAAAGAAAGCAGTAGCTGGCTAAGTGTTGCCCATCACAACGGGCTTGATAGCGTACCGGCAATCTGGGCCTCAATCACCGAAGGCCAAGCCCGACCTGACATTGGCAATATTGTCGTGATGGGGAATTGAACCCTAGAAAGGGCAATCATTCCTCACCCCAATTGCGCTAACCCACCCGCGCTAACCACCTCGATTTTGCCACGGCTTAGTTTCACATAGCCCTTGTTTTCAAACTCTTTTAATACGCGAGAAATCACCTCACGGGCAGAGCCAAGTTCGGTGGCGATATGCTGGTGGGTTTGTTTTAACGTGCCATCCTCTCCCCGGTGCTGCAGCAGGTGCCGCGCCAGCCGCACATCGACCCGCTGCAACAGCATTTCTTCGACAAAAACCATAAATTCGGCAAAGCGCGCGCCGTAGGAACCTAAAATAAATTGACGAAAAACCGGACAACGATCTATCAAAGTCAAGAAATCAGGCTTCGACAATATCATCGCTTCCACCTCGGTTTCGGTAATGCCATAGGCGCTGTAATTTGTATCAGACGAAAGACATGCCGTGGTCATCAAACAGGTTTGGCCCGGCTCAACCCGGTACAGGATAACCTCGCGCCCGGCCTTCGAGACCACTTCAACACGGGCAACACCGCTGACCAAAATAAAGGCCTGTTTGCAGGAATCACCCGGTGCAAAAAGACTGGCATCCTTTGGCAAGGTTATTGGTTGAGCAAGGCTCACCAATCGCTCAAAGGCAACATCAGGGTAATTGGGCAGAACTGCACGCAGGGTTTTGAATTTGTCGTTCATGCTTCAACCCTAATTCCAATTCGCCAATGCTCCAAGCGATAAATAAGGCTGGCAATTTTGCAATTGCTGCGTTTTACTCATGTTTACCATGTACAGACCGTTGAACGCCAAGCCGAATGGAGCCAGCTTATGCTTGATAATCCCGCCAAAACCTCAGTTGAACAAGACCGCTTTGATCTTGCCGCCGCGATCCGGCTTGCGGCGCATTTTGATTTTCACGAGGGTATCTGCAATCATTTTTCGGTGCAATGTGCGGGCGCAGAAGAACGATATTTGATCAATTCCTACGGGGTGCACTGGTCAGAAATGACGGCTGAAAAACTTCTGCTCATTGACGGTGAAGGCAATGTGCTTGAGGGTGATGGCGTGGTCGAAGCCTCCGCCCGTAATATTCATATTTCCAGCCACCGGGCCAATCCGCGGCACAAGGCAATATTTCACACTCACATGCCCTATGCGACTGCGCTCACCATGCTTAAAGATGGCCGGTTGTTGAACGCTCACCAGACAGCGTGCCGCTATCATGGGCGCATTGGCTATGATGATGAATTCGGCGGGGTGGCTGTAACCGCGGAAGAAGGTGAACGCATTGCGGCTGCCACCAAGGCAAACCAGAATATCGATGTGATGTTTCTGGCCAATCACGGGGTGGTGGTTTCAGCCGCAAGCGTCGCCATGGCTTTTGATGATCTCTATTATCTCGAACGGGCCTGCCGCCAACAGGTGCTGGCCATGTCCACCGGGTTGAGCCTGCAAATCATCCCGGATGATGTGGTCGAGCAAACTGCAAAACAAATCCGGCGCGACTCAGAGCATTTTGCCGAGCAGCATTTTACCGCCCTAAAGCGAGTAATTGGTATGGCATGAGGAAGGTAACTTCGGCTAACCCTCAATCCTTCGCCGTGTCCAGCAACAGGCATTTTGCTCAATAAAGCGTACCAATTAAGCGCGCCAACAAAAGTGCAGTTAAATATACTCGCAAACCCGGATGACCCGCGCGGCCTTTTTGATATGGTTGCCCGCGCAAAACAATAAAATAATATTTTTGTGATCACGGGAGTTTGATCTTTTTATTGTGGAATCGGTAAGGAATATAGCTTATCGAATAATCATGCGAAATTATATCATCTATTTGATTATGATAGTGTTTGTTGGCGGCCACGTGCTTGCCGACATGACACCGCATTTTCACGATGGATTGAATGAATTGGCAAACAGCGATACGCGCGACAGTACTTTGCCGGTCATCAAGTTTTCCACAATCCTTGCCACCGAAACTTTATCGGCACCTTTATTCGATAACTGCTGCTCTACAGCCCAGTATATGAACCCGGTCAATGATATTCATTGCATCGCGGATTGCGGCCTGGCGGCATCAGAATTTGCAAACAATCATCTCAATCCGCGACTGTTTCTTTCCCCTCCCAATGATATATCCACTGTGTTGAATGCTTCCAGCGAACATTTTCGTCCTCCGATTGCCTGACTTTTTGTCGAATATTTAATGCCCCACTTCGGCGCATGTTTTTCAAAAAATCGAATGAACAGGATAGAATTATGATCTCACGACGCATTTTTTTGCTTGCCGGAACAGCAGGCGCAATCACAACCACTTTTCCTGCCCTTGCAGCAAAAAGAAAGAAACGCTTTAAGCTTGCCAAGAAATTTGAGCCGCAAACTGTGAGTTTTCGCGGCTATCGCAAGGGCACGATCGTTGTCGATCCACGCAACCATTTCTTGTACCTGATGCTTGGTTTCGGCAAGGCCAGACGCTATGGCGTTGGGGTGGGCAAGGCCGGATTGGCGTTTAAGGGCGAAGCAATCATCAAACGAAAGGTCAAGTGGCCTAGCTGGACCCCG
The DNA here is from genome assembly GCA_026981655.1 of Rhizobiaceae bacterium. Lineage (GTDB taxonomy): Bacteria > Pseudomonadota > Alphaproteobacteria > Rhizobiales > Rhizobiaceae > SZUA-100. The sequence continues at coordinate 3,265 of JALSIJ010000016.1, forward strand.
ACCGCCAACATGATACGCCGCGACCCTGGCAAATATGCCAAATTTGCAAAAGGCGTTCCCGGCGGGCCAAAAAATCCGCTTGGTGCGCGGGCGCTCTATCTCTACAAGGGCAACCGCGATACCTATTACCGGATCCACGGCACAACCCAACCATCTTCGATTGGCCGCTCTGTTTCAAACGGCTGTATACGCATGCTCAATGCCCACGCAATTGATCTTTACGAGCGCGTTCCAACGGGCACACGGGTTGTCGTTTTATAACCAAAATCATGGCTCATACCTGCGATTGCCAGATCGACCATCACTTGCGCAATCAGGTGTAACTGCTGGCTTAACGAACCAAATTCCAGTTTCTTCCCGGTCTCGGGGAGAAACCAATCCCAACGTCAATAATACAGTAAAATAATCATGACATATTCAAATCCCATAATTACATCTTCAGGCAAGCCGAAAATCCGGACCGCCATTCAATCTCCCTCAAGACGAAATTTTGTTGTTGGAGCGGCGAGCCTTACCGGCCTCTTTTTATCCGGCTGCACCAGAACCGCCAAGGTTACCAATCCGACAGCGCCCGCTTTTTCCAGAAATTATGCCCTGATGTATGGCCCAATGCCATTGGAAAAATTTCCAATTCCTGGTATTGATCTCAGGAAAGTACCGGCTAAATATTATCGCCGTCAGGTGGATTATCAAACCAGCGAACGGGTTGGCACCATCATTGTCGATACTAAAAACTTCTACCTTTATCTGGTGCAGGAAGGCGGCAAGGCCATGCGCTATGGGGTTGGTCTTGGACGGGCAGGCTTTGAATGGCAGGGCCGGGCACGGGTTGGCTGGAAACAAGAATGGCCGAAATGGACCCCGCCAGAAGAAATGATCATGCGGCAGCCGGAATTGCGAAAATACAGCGCCAAGAATGGCGGCATGCCGCCGGCGCTTGATAACCCGCTTGGTGCACGAGCGATTTATATATTCAAAGGCAAAACCGATACGCTTTATCGGCTGCATGGAACGCTTGAATCCTGGAGTATTGGCAAAGCTGTATCGAGCGGCTGCGTCCGTCTGCTCAATCAGGATATTATTGACCTTTACCGCAGAGTGCCGACAAACTCACCTATTGTTGTTGCTTGAATGATTGGCTCAAATCGCACGTTGAACAAAGTGAAGCGCAAGATTTGAGCCGTCAAAATAAACCTCACTCAAATCGCACTCGCCGGGTTAGGCCCGAGGGTTGGCTCACACAAGACTTGAGCCCTCGAAGACAAGCGTGTCCATCTTTGACGGGTACACTCTATTTTCTTTCGCTCACGGCCACTTGATGCTACGCACCAGCCTTCGCGGGAGCGATGCATTCGCATCGGGCCGGTTCCGCCCTCAAATTAATTTCATCAATTTGCAAATCAGGCTCCAATCGCAGCCTGACTGCTTCCATGCAAACATGACGTAGTCTAAACTGCGATAGCCAATTTAATTTGTACGGGCGGATGCGGTCCGGTTGGTATCCTGGCGCTGGGTATGGGCGTCTGTATGGGCACCCGCCAATTGGCCGATTATAACACCAACCTCGCCGGCGTTCAGTGCATTATCCCACTCTTCAGGTGTGGCATGCTGCCAATCGTCTGCACTCATCGCGAGAGCAGCCATTGTGGTTATCGCACCGAATGTATCTGACATAATGGCACTGCCACGTTGCAGCCTGTGCCTGAATTGGACAGTGGGCAACATCCACGCGCTCATGGTGCCGTGAGTGGAGATTACCTGCTGTAACCCCTGCTGTAACTGCCTTGGAGTATGGGGTGTTGTACTGTATTCAGCGCAATGCAGATAGATTGCTTCAGTGGGTGTAACACCGCGCGCCAGCTTGTTACAAATGGCGCGAGAATGCCGTCGCCAGCCAATTTCTGCAGCCTGCCAGCGATCTTCGGTACGCCGTTGCATGCCAAGAATGGAATCAGGATCTATGCGAATATGATTTGCATCGCGAGCAGCCATTGCAAGGCTCCCTCCAAATCGCCGCAGCAATTCCGGGGAAAAATTTGACCGGGCTCCCTCAAAATAGAGACGCCCCATCAGCCGTAAATAACGCTGTATCTGCATAGCTTACTACCTTCATTAAACATTACATCTCATTAAAGGGTAATGGTTTGGGGGTATTTTTGCCGTGATAATTTGCACATTGGATTTCACACGGGAAATTGCAGCCTCTGCGCATCATACATCGGCAAACATTGCCCTGATATGATTGGCCACGGCGTTTATCGGCGGCGTGGCATTTTTTGCAACCAGCAGGCCCAATGCATAATTAGGCAGTGCCGGCAAATCAAAGCTCGCATCAAGCGCAACAATATTCCCCTCACAGGAAGAAACCGGCAAAGGCGCGATTGCAAGATCGGCCATAAGCCCTGCCTTCTGGCCGGCAATATGGGCGCTCTTGAAGTTAATTCGATAATCTCGCTGCTGCTTTTCCAGTCCTTCAAGCGCGACCTTGCGCCAGATACATCCCTCTTCCCAAACCGAAATCGGCAATGGTATCTGTTCTGCTGCAATGCCACCCTTTAGCCCGGCCCAAACCAGTTTTTCCCAAAAGAGGATTTCCGCGCCCGGTTCCTGTGCGGTCTTTTGGCAAACTGTGGTAATTGCAATGTCCAGCTCATTTTGCAGAATCATCTTTTCCAGCAATACAGAGTTTTCAACCATAACATCAACCGTAATTCCTGGATGGGTTTCAGCAAATCTACGTAATGCACCGGGCAAAAATTGTTCCGTCGCATGGTCAATTGCACCAAGCCGCACGACCCCGGAAATTTCCGGAGTAATAAATTTCGCCACGATCTGCTGATTGAGCGCCAACAGTCTGCGCGCATGAACAAGCAGCATTTCACCATCTTCAGTCAAAGTCACCGAACGCGAATCACGTTTAAACACCGGGCGGCCGAGCAATTGCTCAATCCGTTTGACCTGCATGGATACGGCTGAAGGCGTTCTGAAAACCACTTCAGCGGCGGCAGAAAAATTTCCGGTCTCGGCAATGGCGACCAGAGTTTTTAGCAAATCCAGCTCCAGTAATGGAGTGCGTATATTTTGAGGTGCGTTCATTGGGCTGCCGATCTATCAAA
>JALSIJ010000017.1 GCA_026981655.1 Rhizobiaceae bacterium
CGATGTTGTGGTCACCCGCGATCCCGCCCATATGTTACCCGCAGTCGACAACCGCACGGTCAAGGTCAAAAAAGGCGACCGGGTGGCTTAGAGGGATAGACTTCCTGCATAAACTCTTCTTGACGACGTAAAAACCTGCCAAACAATGGGACTGCAAACGAGTATTTCCCATGACGGTTCTTATATATCAATCCACGTTCTGCTAATTTTGACAGCATTTGATTCACATGACTGCTACCAAATGGCTTTGATAGCGATTGAGATTCAGAGACGATGTCTTGAACTGAAAACTCTGAATCTGAATTATTCAATTTTGCAATTACGCATAACAACTCTCTCTGCCTATCAGAAACTCTCGCCCATCGACCTGCAAAAAAATCTGTATCTAACTTAACGACAATGTCATCAATCGGAATACTTGCCTTATCATTTTGTATCCAAATATCGAATATTTCCCTGCAGATAAATTGAATAAAATAAGGATACCCTCCAGAAACATCACATATTAAAAGTATAGATTCATCAGTAGGTTTTATTGGGTACTCAGAAGATTCGAGTGGTTTCACAATTGCCTTTTTACTACTATCAGCATCAAGTTGGTCTAAAAACACAACCCTAAACATTCGTTCAGCATAGGTTCTCGCTTCGACTAACTTTGGAAAGAGTGTCGGCAGTCCTACTAGAACCAACATAAACGGAATATTTTTTCGCTGAATTGACTGAAATACATCCAGCAATACCGATAACGGGTATTGATCTTTTGCGGCATTATCAGATAAATTTTGAGCCTCATCATATGCAAAAATTATTCTATTTCGTTCCGCAGGCAAAAATGAATACACAAATTCAAGGACCCCCTTTAATTTGTCAGAAGTTAATCCGGGTATATTTTCATATATCTGTTTGAGAACATCAAATCCAAGTTTAACCGAAACCTTCTCTGGAAATGACGTAAAACCGACAATAGGCCTTTGATGCTCTTCAACAACGATTGATGAAGTAAATACCGAAATATCGGTTAAAATTCTTAGAGCTAGATTATCCTCACTAACACTCACTGTTTCAGAGAGATCTGAGCCTGCCCATATCCAACCGTTTTTGCTTGCCATTGGTCGAAACTCTTCTGACAAAACAGTTTTTCCAACACCTCGTAATCCAGTTAATACCATATTCTCCAGTATTACGTCCTGGTCTAGAAGTCGTTCAAATTCCGCTTTTTCTCGTTCTCTTCCAGCCAAGTAAGGTGGCCTGTGACCTGCACCAGGTCGATATGGATTTGATAATGCCATTTTGTGCTCTCATCAGCTTTTGCCTAAATATTCATTGTCTAATAGCATATTCTATAAATTTAGTAAACTTTATAAATTTACACAATGCCATATTCAGCCAAAACCTGTTCAGCTTCCTGCTGGCTGGTTTTGCCGGGGTTCATCAAATTATGTGGATCGGCCTCGGCCTTAAATGCCATTTGCACCGGATCAATCACCTTCATCCCGCCCTCGGCAATGGTGTAAACATGGGCATCGAACACCCCGCAACCAAGCTCCTCAAACCGGCCAGAAATTTCATATAACCGTTCCTTAGTGGTAAACTTCACCAGCGGCAGGGCAAACAATTGATAGTCCCCACGCTCGCGGGCAAATTCATGGTGCAGATAAAGTTCATCACCAAACTCCGCCATGATTTGCTCATCAATTGAGGCCTGATAGGGTTGCGGATAGGCAATCTGCAAATAGGTCCATGAACGATCCGATTGCAACGCCATCAGCGTGGTATGGTTCCATGAACATTCATAAGTTGGCGTGATACCGGCAGATTTAAGATCCGCCTCATTGATCATCAAAGAGACCTCGCCGCCACAGGCTTTGGCATCCTGCTTAAGTGGCTCAATGGTCTTTGGTCCGACCATGACGAAAACCGCATGTTTATCCGGCGGAAAATAATCCTTCAGATCACGATAGAAAGGCGAAAATCTCTTATCCACTACCGAGATCAGATAAATATCATAATCTTCACGACAAAGCGTTTCGCCAAAACGCACGCCCTCGCCATATTCATCAAATAATATAATACCATGATGCCAGTCGACAGCGGGCTGCAAAGCCAGTTCAAGCTCGGTGATAATGCCATTGGTGCCATAGGCATGATGGGCCTTTTGAATATCACTTCCCTCAAGCGTGATGATTTTGGGCTCTTCTTCAAGTGTTACGATGCGCAACGAACGAACATTGCCATCATCGCGCAACACCCCGTGGCGCACGGAACCAATGCCACCGGAACCACCGGCAATAAAGCCGCCAATCGTTGCCTGCGAACGGGTCGATGGCCACATCAGCAATTCCTGCCCCTGTTTGTGAACCTCAATATCAAGATCTTCGATCAGCATGCCCGCCTCAACCCGCACAAAGCCATCGCCAATTTCTTTGATCTTATTCACCTTGGTAATGTCCAGCACGATGCCGCCAACCAGAGGCACCGCCTGCCCGTAATTACCCGTGCCACCACCGCGCAGGGTGACCGGCACTTTCCATTTGGCACATGCGGCAGTGACCTTGATAATTTCCGCCTCGCTGGCAGGAACCACGACCATATGGGCATGGGATTTTTTCAAAATCTCGTTGAGTATCGGGCTGTACCAGAAATAATCGCGAGATTTTAGCTTAACCCGCTGCGGGTTATCTATGATTTTGATCCCCTCAATATCGCTCTGAAACCCATCCCAGTTAATCTCTTTTACAGCCATTTATCCTACTCCTCACCCGTTCAATTCACGGTAATCCGGCAGCTTTTCATCCAGCCAGCAACCATTTCTGATAACAATTCTCAGTGTTTCACCGCGCGCGCTCAATTCTCCGCTTGTGCGGGCAGAAAACAACACCAGATCAGCCGGCGCACCTTTTGTAATATCGCCTTGCCAATCAAGCCCCATCGAATGGGCCGGATTTTTGGTCACAAGGGCAGCCCAGTCCCGCCCCGGCTCATCCAGATGACCAATCTGCGCCCCGAGATTTAAAACCGCCATCGGATCAAATTCACCAAAGGCGCAAAATCCATCGCGAACATTGTCCGCCCCAAACGAGACGACCGCGCCCTCATCGCTTAAATGGCCAACCGGGGTCATGCCACGCAATTGCGGCAGGCCATTGCTTTCGCGCCCCTGCAGATAAAGATTGGTCACCGGTAGTGAGACAAAATGCAAGCCAGCCTCGAGCGAGCGGTCGATCACCCGCTTGCGACGTTCCTCATCATAGGAATTAAGCGCTACACAATGGCCACACAAAACCTTGCCGGTAAATCTGGTCGCGAGCGTTACTTCAGCAACCGCATTCAGCCCGTCGAGCGATGCATCCAGCCCCTCATCCACATGCAAATCAATATCCCAGCCCTGCGCATTGGCATGTTCAAAAATCGGCGTTAAGCGGTTCTGCAAATCGCTTTGATCGTAGATAAACAAGCCTAAAACACCCTGTTTTGCAGCCACTTCATAAATACGCCTGCAAAACTCTACCTCATCAAAATGAACGATACTGGCAAGCGGCGATAATTGCAGATCGACCCTTTCCGTATAGGATTGGATAAATTCGCTCATCACCCCCCAGATAAAATCAGAGGTATCAGGATTAAAATCCACATGGCTGCGCATCGCCCGCACGCCACTGGCAAAGGCGGATTTCAGAGAAAATTCAACACGTGCAGACAAGCTTTCCGCCGTCCAGCTTTTCTTGTTTTCCGCCATTGCGGCAATTGCATCCAGCAAATTGCACGGGGGAAAATCTGCAAAGGCCGTCACATGGGCCTTGTCCAGATGGGTATGGCAATCAACCAGCCCGGAATAAAGAATGCCCTTATCCGCATCAACATATTCAATGCTGTCGGCAGGCATTTTCCCAACCGGAGCAACGGCAGCAATATTTCCATTTTCAATCAGAATATCAGCTTCGCACCAACCATTGCTGCCCGGTTCAAGTGACGATAGCGCAGGCGGAATGCGCACATTACCAAGCACATAATGCTGACTGTTACCAGGAGATGGAAGCCAATGATCGCGCAATTGCTACACCCGCCGACTTAGATCATAGGCATGAACTTCATGCAGCATTTCAACAAACCGCTCGGCAACAAAATCAATCGCGGCCTTGCCGGTTTCACGCGTGGCTTTTGTCGCATCTCCGCAGGCACCATGCGGGTTTAGATCGCCGACTTTCCAGCCCAGTTTTCCACCCGGCCCAAGCCCCAGATGTCTTGTATCTGCATTGAGGTCTTCAATATGCGATTTGAAATTCTGCGCCTTGTCCATATGGCATTTGCTTTCGTGCAAATGCAGCATCATTGATGTCTCCAGCTCTCCAGCATGAATACCATGCTTGCTTTCATGCTCCGAGATCAATCCATCCGGCAGGCCAAGGCCAAACCAGTTGCAGGAAATGGTCAAAAGATCGTGCTTCACCCGCAAATCCCGTGCGACAATATCCATCGGCGCCACCTGCCCGCCATGGCTGTTAAAAAACACCAGCCGACGAACACCGGCTGAAGCAACGCATTCGCCAATCTCCATCCACATGGCAATCAGGGTTTGAGTAGAAAATGATAACGAGCCGGGAAAATCCAGATGCTCAGTGCTTTTTCCAATTGGCATGGTCGGCAAAAACAGTACAGGCACCGAGGCCTCCACCAGCAATTCAGCGGTTTTGGCAACCAGCCCGCGATTAATGTCGGTATCAACAGAAAGCGGTAGATGCGGGCCATGTTGCTCAATCGCCCCGATAGGCAACACGGCAACAGGGTCTTGTTTCACCAGTTCGGCCAATTGTTGGCTGGAATGATTGGCCCAATAAAATCTATTTGTCTTGGCATTATCCATGATCACGCGGCCTCGCTTTCAGTTTGCATCAGTTTCAATCGACCATCGATATAATCACGGTCTTCCAGATGTTTGGCTGCCAGGATAAATGCTGAAATCTGATTTCGGTATATCAGCCCGGTATTGGTCGCGGGCAATTGACGCATATCAAATCCGGCCAGATTTCCCGGCACGCCACCGCTTATAGTCTCCCCATTCCAGCGCTCACCAAAAGCTCCTAATGCCAGATAGGTTGGCATGGCGATCTTGAATTTGGTGGACTGAAGTGAGGCAATCGACTGCCCATTAACTTCAATCGAAACGGCCTTTGCCGCAGCAGCAGAATTACCCAGATCAATAGAATAACGAATATGACTGGATGCGTGGGTAAACCCGCGCGGCAAAAAGCCTGAATAGTCCGTCTCGGCAATTTCTTCCGGGCGTAAAATTCGCTTTGCGTTGTTTTGCAAAATCGCCTCAAGCTCAGCCCCACTCATGGTGACGATATAGATCTGATCCGCATAGGGCATAACATCGAACCATGCGCCTTGGCTTAGGCTGCCCTTTTCTATGCCCGCCAGCGCCGTTGCGCCATTTAACAGGCAAAAATCCACTCCATATTGCGCCTCATCCATACGAGTGTAAATCGCATCGCACATGAAATTTAATAGAGCGGATTCACCCGAATAACGATCAAGTTCAGCAGATTCATAAGAAAGCGCATTGGTTGAAACCGTTGCGATTTCGCGGGTCAGACTATCCTCAATCCGGTTGATCAACGGGGTGATATGAGCGTTTTCAAACGCCGCATCAAAATCACCATCATTTTGCCCGTTTGCGCCGACATTTTCCACGATCGGGTGCAGGCAGACCTTGCCAATTTCGCAATTACGTTGCGCATCAAAAGCAAGGCTCACCTCACCAATAAACTGCCCCTTGCCGCCCGCCTGCAATACCGGCACACCGGCAATAATATTGGCATCTTCAAGCAAATTTTCATTGATGACGGTGTGGGTATGAGCACCCAGAATGAATGTCGGTTTCTTGCTAATAATTCGCGCTGCCCTGGCAAGGGCAAAATCGGCCTCACCAATATCACGTACAGCTGACGCCTTGCCGCTTTTGTGTTCGCCATCCCCATAGCCACAATGGGAAAGAATGAAAACCGCGTCCACCAATGCGGCGAGTGTCGGCATAAGGTTTGTCAGCACATCCACCGGGCTGGCAACCGCAAGGCCGGGGTCTCCCGGCTGCCCTACCTTGGTTTCCACCTTTGTGGTAAGCCCGATCATGCCAATGCGCAGGCCTTTAACAACCGCAATGGCTGCTGGAAAATAGTCCCGCCCCGGCTCCAGATGACTGGAAGAATGCACATTGGCACTTAGAATCGGAAACTGAGCATCTTGCCGTATCCCCTTGGCCAATAACAAGGATCCCCGATCAAACTCATGATTGCCAAGTACGGAACAATCAACCCCGGCAGCGGAATAAACCCGGTAGGCCGGGGATGCAATAAACTGATCCTCATTCCAGCCAAGCAATTCATCAAAACCTGTACCCGTATGATCGTCACCGATGGAAAGAAACAGCACCGCTTCATTCTCGCTTGCTGATTTTCGGGCATCCGATACCCGCTTCACCATTTGTGAAAACCGGTGCGTTCCTTTTGTTTTACCCGAAAGGTCGGTCAGATGATTGTGCAAATCATTGAAATGAAACACCCGCAAGTGAACATCTTGTTTGCTTGAAACAGATGGCGGCACATCATCATCTGAAAATGCGATAATGCTCGATACGGTTCCGGAAACACAATCACCATCGAGCAAATAAAGCTGTTCAATCCCGCCATAAGCCTCCGCTCTGGCAATGCGCAAAGTACCCGCCACCAGATCGTCTTTCTGCCCTATGATTACACGCTCAGGCACATCTTTTCCTTTGCCGATATTATTGCGAAAGGCCCGCTAAATTTCTCGCTTAACGGCACTTTCATGCCATTTATGCAGAAACAGCCAGGAGAGGAATGTCATGAACATAAAGATCAAAACGCCAGTCACCGAAATCAGTATAATAGCTGCAAACATGCGCGGAATATTAAGCCGATAACTCGCTTCAAGAATTCTGAAGGCAAGGCCGGAACCAACGCCGCCGGAACCTGCCACAAATTCGGCAACAATCGCGCCGATAAGCGAAAGACCACCGGCAATTTTCAAACCGCCCAAAAAGAACGGCAATGCAGATGGGAGGCGCAAAAACCGAAGGGTCTGCCAACGGCTGGCGCCGTAAAGTTTCATCATATCACGTAAATTATGATCGGCTGAATTCAGCCCCATTGTGGTATTGGAAAGAATGGGGAAAAAAGCCACGATCCATGCGCAAATAAGCAGGCCTGCAAATTTCGATTCCACATAGATAAAAATCAACGGTGCAATTACGATAATCGGCGTGACCTGCAAAATTACTGCATAGGGGAAAAACGTCATCTCAATCCATTTGGACTGCGCAAATAAAACCGCCAGACCAACACCGCCGACAATGGCGATCGCCAATGCTGAAAATGTGATCAGCAAGGTTGTGCCAAGCGAGCCAATCAGCAGGCTCCAGTCTGTTATAAGAGAATCCAACACCCTGCCCGGACGTGGAATGATATAATGGGGAATATCATTCCACACACACAATCTGTCCCAGGCGACAATTGACAAGACCACAACAATCAGAGGCAGTAGCCAGCGACCTATTTTTTCTCGTTTTAGTGCTTGCGCCTTGCGCATTTCCACCGGGTCGATGTCAATCTCTTCTATTGGCGTATCGCTCATTACAGATGATCTCCTGCATCCATTGCCGAATGAAGTGCATTAGAAGCTTCACGGCAATATCCATTATAGGCGGTCGAAGTCCGAAACTCGTCGTCACGCGGATAAGGCGCGCCCACATCAATATCTTCAACCACCCGGCCCGGCCGCGCTGCCATAACCACAATACGGCTGGACAGATAGGCACTTTCAAACACCGAATGGGTGACAAAAATCACCGTCCAGTTGAATTTCTCCCAAAGTCCCAGAAGGTCGTTATTCAATTTAAACCGGGTAATCTCGTCCAGAGCTGCAAATGGTTCATCCATCAGCAACAGTTTGGGTCTGGTAATCAGCGCACGCGCGATAGACACCCGCATTTTCATGCCGCCGGAAAGCTCGCGCGGGTAAGAACTGGCAAAATCATGCAGCCCAACCATATCCAGCGCCTCTTCAACACGCTCTTTCGCATTTGAACGCGAAATACCTTTTAATCGCAGCGGCAGCCATACATTTTCAAATACCGTCGCCCACTGCATCAGCGTTGGTTCCTGAAACACAAACGAGATCTCGCAATCCGGCCGACCAAGGTTGTCGACATTGGACGTTGGCCAATTGACCCGCCCGGTTGTAAGGTTACCCAACCCCGCAATTATTTTCAGCACGGTCGATTTTCCGCAACCTGACGGCCCCAGAAGGCTAACAAAAGACCCCTGCTCAATGTCCATTGTCATCCCACGCAAAGCCACAGTGCCATTCGAGAAAGTCTTGCCAATCTGCTGTATAGACAGCAAAGGTGCCTCTTCCATATTGTTCCCAACCTGATATATTTTGAAGGGCGGGCACCACAATTAGCACCCGCTCTCTTTACCCGCTTATTGCGGGTTTATTTTTGAAATTACGGCTTATTGAGCCATCAGTTTTTTCTTAACATCGACGCCAAGGCCTTTGTTGATATAGCTAAGATCGTAAACCTTGGTCACATCAATTCCCGCATCCACAACGCCGGCTTTCACCATATCGTCATAAAACCGTTTGATGCGCTCAGCGCTCATTGCACCAATACCCAGGGTTTCACTATCGCCAGAATCCACAATGCCGAATTTTTTAAGCTGCGCCACAGAAAACTTGATCTGCTCATCACTCATATCCGGATTATCTTTCTGGATCAAAGCATTAGCAGCCGAGCGGTCACCATACATATAATTGGTCCAGCCAAGAATAGATCCTTCAACGAAGCATTTTACTGCTTCAGGCTTGTTTTTGACCGTATCTTCCATCGCATCAATCAGCGTTGAATAGGTTTCAAAACCATAATCTGCCAGCAAGAAAACATTGGGTTCGAACCCGCCCTCTTTCATGATCGCAAATGGCTCAGAGGTCACATAGCCCTGCTGTGCTGATTTTTTATCAGCCAGAAACGGCGCCGAATTATAGGTGTATGGCTTACGCTGCTCATCTTTAAAACCAATGCTCTTCATCCACAAAAAGAATGAATGATACCCGCCATTACCGATCATAAGGTTTTTAACGGTTTTAAGGCTTTCCCAGGTATCAAGCCCCTGGCCCGGATGGGTCATGAAAACTTGTGGCTCTTTTTGAAACATCGAGGCCAGAACCTTGATCGGTATTCCCTCTTTCACCGAATTAAACGGCTGCAAAAGGTTACCATCCATCAGAAAATCAATCTTGCCGGCAAGCAACAAAGCACGATTGTTCACATTTGGGCCACCTGGAATAATCTCCACATCCAGACCGCATTTCTCATATGTGCCATCGGCAACCGCCTGATAGAACCCACCATGCTCGGGTTGAGCAACCCAGTTGGTTCCGAATTTAACCTTCTCCAGCGCCTGTGCGGAAATAGATGCCGCCAGTACACCGGCCAATGCCACTCCTAAAGTTTTCAGTTTCATAATTTTACTCCCAGTTATCGTTGAGGACGTAGGGAAACGAAAGTTTTGACCTGCCATCGCGCCAATCTTCCCTACCACTCTTGCAGTTCCCGATTATATGCTCGGTTTCTTAAAAACAATATGACATCGTTTTTAACACTTGTTGCCATTAAGATCACTCTCACCTTAACCTGTCGCAACGATTCATCAAGCAATTGAGGCAAACTATGCTGAAACACAAAACTCCCGACACAATTCGCGCGCCCTTTGCCAATTATTCGCACGGCGTTGAAATTCCCGCCAATGCGCGCCTGCTTTTTTGCTCCGGTCAACTGGCCGTATCGATTGACGATATTATACCAGATAATACTCTTGATCAGGCCAACCTTTGTTTTGATAATATTGAAAAAATTCTGCGGGCCAGCAACATGGAAATGATCGACATTGTGCGCATCAATGCCTATGTCACTGCGCGCCAACATATGGCACCCTATATGGCGGCCCGTGATGCGCGTTTCAGCACTCCCCCACCGGCTTCGACATTGATGATCGTTACAGGATTTACCCGTGAAGAATTCACCGTTGAGATCGAGGCAATTGCCGCCAAAGCCGACTAAACTCATTTCCCTCATATCTGCGCCATCTTGGTCTCGACTTTTTTCAAGAACTTCTCGCGCTCTGCCTGACAAACCACATTCATTTCATGTAATTGCAGCCAGGTGGATTTGCAGCGGCGGTTGAACAAAATGCGCAATCCGCGCAGGAACAGCCGTTTGCCAGGATTGCCAATCAGCGCCAGCCACCATGCGGGCGAACCAGATGTGGTAACCACCACCAGACGTTTGATATGGGATATTTTTGAGGTAGTCTTTGAGCCTTTTTTTGTCGCAACCTCGAAAGTAACCCCAGGCAGCCAAACCCGCTCAAACCAGCCTTTTAACATTGCAGGCGGGCCGTAATACCAGGTTGGAAACACAAAAACCAAACCGTCCGCCCAATGTAGATTATCAACATGATCGCGAACCCGCTCGGTCAGCAGTTCCGTATTATCCAGATAGGCTTCGCGTTCTTCGCGCGTTAGAATCGGTTGAAAATTTTCTTCATATAAGTCAACCACCCGCAAAGAATGTCCCGCTTTGGTCAGCGAACATTTAACGGTCTCAAAAATAGCTGCATTAAAACTGGTGGGAACAGGATGCGCGTAAACAACAAGCAAATTCATACGAAAGACCTTAGGTTATCTCAAACCATCAATCCCCGCGGCTCCCGTTGTCTGCCAGGCGCGTGGCAATTGCACCAAACCCGACCATCGGGTTTTGTTAGTAATGCAATTCCCTTAAATAAGCGGAATGACATGGGCAATGTCAAGTTCGCAAACCAAATATTATGCGGTTTTCAACCTCATAGGTTCATTTTGGCGGTACTGGGCGGGTCCATATAAATATTGCAACCGCAATCAATATGCTGCTTTGAATGCCAATTGCCCATAAGGGCGCGCCCAATAAATACGCAGCCGGAGCCATTGGCGCCATCACCATTAATGCCAGATTTTTTGCTTTCGCCGAAACCGCACCATAGTCTCGCCAGTTTCTGATTGGAGGGCCAAAAATCCGGTGGTTCAACAACCAATTATTCATTTTTTCCGAACCGCGCGCAAAACAAAATGCTGCCAGCAACAAGAATGGGGTTGTCGGCAGCAAGGGCAAAATTATTCCAATGGCACCCAGTATTAGAAAGACAATGCCGCCAAAAACCCAAAGAGCGCGGATGAAATGTCGGGTCATTGGGGTAGAATCCTCAAAAAGACTTTGCTCGGGGCAACAGGGCTAGACTGTATCATGTTTACATGGAAGCAGTCAGGCTGCGAAAAGCGGTCCGATGCTTATGCATCGCTCCTCCTGAGCTTGTCGAGGGGAAAGGCTGGTGCAATCTCATGTTGCACGTTGAGCAACGCGAAGCGCAAAACTTGAGTATCAAAATTGCACCAAATAGCCGTGAGCGACATGAAAATAGAGTGTGCCCGTCAAAGACGGACGCGCTCTAATATCGGAATTAATTGACATCAATCAATAGGCAACATCTGCTCGCCGGGTAAAGGGCTTCACTTAAAAACTTTATTTCGGCATTCTGAGACAATGTAACATAATACCAGTCCTAAATTTTAGTCCGATCTCGCTTTCACAGGGAAAAACATGTTTGAAAAACCATTTTGGTCATTGGGGTTTCGACCATTCTATCTGGGTGGGGCTGTATTTGGTGCGATCCTTATCCCGCTTTGGCTGCTGCATTTAACCGGAAACATTTCAATCAATGGCCCGTTTTCAGGTAGCAATTGGCATGCCCATGAGGTGATATTTGGTTTTGCAACGGCCATCTTGACCGGGTTTCTATTCACTGCGGTAAAAAACTGGACCGGCCACCCAACGGCAACCAACGCGGCTCTAGCCGCCCTATTCTTGATTTGGCTGCTTGCGCGCATATTACTGATCATCGGGCCACCGGCTGCCGCCAGTCTGGTCGATCTTGCCTATTTGCCATTGATGGCTTTGCGGATCGCTATTCCCATCTATAAAAGCCGAAATCGGCGAAACTATCTGATTGTCGCGATTATTGGCGCACTGTTCCTGATCAATCTCTACTTCCACGCTAAAGCCTGGGGCATCATCAACTTCGGCCCGGAACCAACTTTGATTACCGGATTGAACCTTTTCGCCCTTTTAATCACCATCGTTGCTGGTCGGGTTATGCCGATGTTCATCAACAATTCCATACCCGGCGCAAATGCTGGCAAAATCAAATGGGTTGAAACATCAGTAATAGCAGGAATGATCATCTTGTTTCTGGTTGAAACCCTGCATTCCACAATTCCAGACCTGTTTGATAATGGCGCAATTTCAAACGCCTACATGGCGTTCCTGATAGGTCTTACTCTTTTGCATTTGGTCCGCCTGGTTAAATGGAACCCGCACAAAACCCTGGCCAACCCGATGCTGTGGATTTTGCCTCTTTCATATTTCTGGCTGATCGCCAGTGTGGCTTTCAGGGCAATCAATCTCTATAATACAGAAATTGACGCAATTATTTCCACTCATCTACTGGGTATTGGCGCTATGGGCGGCATGATGCTTGCTATGATGACAAGAAGCGCCCTTGGGCACACGGGCCGCCAAATCAAGGCAGGTGTAATTGAGACCGCCTGTTTTGTCCTGATCCAGATTGCAGTCATTGCAAGAATATCAGGCATATTCATTTCGACCGAGTTTTATATGACCATACTGCAAATATCGGCCGCCGGCTGGGCCGCTGCTTTTGGCCTGTTCGTATTGCGCTATTGGCCAATTGTTACAGGGCCAAGGATCTGAAAATGACAGCCTTTCTAGTAAGTCTCACCATTTTCATTTTGGCCCATTCCCTGCCCGGGCCAACTGGGTTGCGAATAGGCCTGATCAACAGGTTTGGCAAAAAAGCCTACATCATTGGATATTCAATCCTATCGACAATCCTGCTGGTATGGCTGATCTGGAGCGCACTCAATGCGCCCTATATTCCACTTTGGGACCCCAATAGTGCAACATCGCTGATACCGGTCATATTGATGCTGCCTGCCTGCCTGTTGTTCGCATGCGCAATTCTGCATCCCAATCCCTTGTCTTTGTCCTTTGTTCAAAGCCCGATCATCAAAAGACATGACATCACAAATCTCATTCGCCACCCTCTCCTTTGGGCTTTGTTCCTATGGGCGGCAAGCCATGCCATTGCCAATGGCGATCTGGTGGGGGTTATTATGTTTGGTGGCTTTGCAATTTTTAGCCTTGTTGGCATGAAAATTATGCAGCGCCGGGCAAAGCGAACACTATCCGCCGAAGAATTCCATGCCGCTATTACCAAAACGAGTGGCCAATTCACCCTCCGATTTAAAAGGGTGATGGGTTGGGCATTTACAACCGAGCTGATTTTCGGAGCTTTATTATATGTAGCCCTGTTCCACCTTCATGAGCCCGTTATTGGTGTTGACCCATTAGCGCTCATTATGTTTTGGTGAAACTCACCATGTCACTACACCCCGGCAAATCAGACCAAACCCTACCAGACAAAGCAGATGTCGTTATAATCGGTGGAGGAATCATAGGGGTCTCAACCGCACTCGAATTGGCTGAACGCGGTATCAAGGTGGTTTTGTGCGAAAAAGGCATCATCGCCGGTGAACAGTCCAGCCGCAATTGGGGCTGGTGTCGCCAAATGGGACGCGACCCCCGCGAAATTCCGCTGGCCAGGATTTCACTTGATCTTTGGGGCCAAATGAATGAACGGACCAATTGCGAAACAGGGTTTCGCCGATGCGGCATCCTTTACCTTTGCAAAACGCAGGCGGAATTAGCCAAAAGAGAACATTGGCTCAAAAATCACGCAATCCCGCAGGGTCTTTCATCAAAGATATTGACCAGCAGCGAAACCGGCAAGTTAACCCCTGGTTCTTCTTTGCCCTGGGCGGGCGCCTTGTTTACTAAAGACGATGGCCGCGCCGAACCACAAATTGCCACGGCGGCGATAGCCAATGCGGCGCGCTCAAAAGGTGCACGCCTATTCACCAATTGCGCCGTGCGCGGTATTGAACAATCCGCAGGCAGAATATCTGCGGTAATTACCGAGAAAGGCAAAATCAATTGTGGCACGGTATTGTTGGCTGGCGGCGCATGGTCAAGACGCTTTTGCACCAATGCAGGTATTGAGTTGCCTCAGCTCTCCGTTGTCAATTCAGTAATGCGCAGTGCCCCGCTAGACGCTCACCTGCCACATACAATTGCCGGAGACGAGTTTGCTATCCGCAAGCGCCTCGATGGAGGCTATACAATTGCCCACAGCACAATAAGCATCGCCGACATTGTGCCAGACAGTTTCAGATTAGCTGGTGCATTTTTGCCCGCCTTGAAAAGTGAATTCAAAAGCTTGAGTTTTCGTATTGGTGGCCGGTTCGTTGATGAAGCCAGACTTGCCCGCTATTGGCATATGGATGAAACCTCGCCATTTGAAATAACCCGCATTCTTGATCCAAAGCCATCAAACCATCTGCTTGAACGGGCCTATAACTCATTGGTTAAACGATTTCCTGTATTCAACGATATACATATAGAGGAGCGTTGGGCAGGTATTATCGATGTTACACCAGATGCGGTTCCGGTAATATCGGCAGTGGCCGCTATTCCAGGCTTCTATATCGCAACTGGATTTTCCGGCCACGGATTTGGCATTGGCCCAGGCGCGGGCAAACTTGCAGCCGAACTCATAACCGGTGCGCCACCTTGCGTCGACCCGCATCCCTTCAGGTATGAACGGTTGATCGATGGATCCAAATTCGAAATTTATTGAATCCCACGCAAAACTGGCCCGTGGCACTCTGCTTTTCAAAAACCACCTCCCTTAAAGCTAATGTTTCGACTCTGCTTGAGGCTGGCAATTGTGCTATTTTATTGATTGAACCAGTAATTTATCGTTTGATTTAGCAAGTTTCACACAGATCAAAAATAAAAGAGTCAACAATATTAACGATTTATGAAATATATCATATATTTGTATATTAGAATGTTGACATATACAGATTATTGCGATTATATGGCCACAGCATTCGCAAAGGGGAAGCCCGAGGTGCAAAAGTTGATGGGACTTTAAGTTAATCTAGGAAGGATTATTGAGATGAGAAATTTTGTAAAATCAGCAGTAGCTGCAAGTGTAATTGGGTTGAGCATCGCCACTTTGACTGCTGGTTCAGCCAGTGCATTCTGGGGTTGGAACAACAACGGTTATAACAACAACAATAACTATAATAGTGTTGGCAACGGCGCTGCAAACGGAAACTTTGGCTTTAACTTCGCTGCCAAGGGCAACGGCGCTGGCAACGGTTGGGGTAACAACGGTTGGAACAATAATGGTTCTAATAACGGCTGGAACAACAACGGAAACGGCAACGGCTCTTTTGGCTTTAACTTCTCCGGTAACGGCAACGCTGCAGGAAATGGTAATGGCTACAATGGTTATAACAACGCTTACCGCCCAACTGCACCAGTAGCGCCGACTGCGGCTCCTATGGCTAAAGCACCAACTACTCCAGTAGCACCAGTTGCAAAAACACCAGCCGCGAACGCTCCTGCAGTTGCAGCAGCGCCAGCCGCTCCAACCTATGTGCCACAAGGCTATCAGCCTTATGCAAACTACAATAACGGTTCTGCAACAGGCAACGGTTCTGGCAACGGTTCTTTCACATTCGGCTTCTCCGGAAACAGCAACATGGCTGGCAACGGCAACGGCTGGAACAATAACGGCTACAACAATAGCAACAACTACAATGGAAACAGCAATGGTCGTGCAAACGGTTCGTTCACTTTTGGTTTCTCCGGTAACGGCAATGCTGCTGGAAACGGCAACGGCTGGGGCAACAACTACAACGCTCCTTATGCTTACCGTCCTGTAGCACCAGTTGCTCCTGCTGCACCGGCTGTTGCACCTGCAAAACCAGCTGTTGCACCAACTGCAAATGCTGCCCCTGCTGCTAATGCTCCACAGGTTGCTGCAACTCAGCCAGTTTATGCACCATACGGTGTTGCAAACAACGGTTACAACAACAGCTACAACACAAACGGCAATGGTCGTGCAAATGGTTCGTTCACCATGGGTTTCTCCGGTAACGGCAATGCTGCTGGAAACGGCAACGGCTGGGGCAACAACTACAACGCTCCATATGCTTACCGCCCAGTTGCACCAGTTGCTCCTGCCGCACAGCCAAAAAGCTAACAACTAAAACTTAGCTAAAACTGAATTCAACCGTCCGGTCAGCAATGACCGGGCGGTTTTTGTATGTGCCCTCTTTTAAAAGCCGCCATTTTCGATTATTGCTTCCTGCTGCCTTCCAGGCCACCTCCCCTTTTAGCTAAACAAAGGACGCTCCCATGCAAGAACTCAATGGAAAAACCGCCGTAGTCACCGGTGCAAGCCGCGGTATAGGCGCGGCCACCGCGCGTGAATTGGCAAACTCTGGCGTCAGTGTAATCCTCGCGGCACGCACCCTCAATGATACCAATGCAATTGCCATTGAAATCAATCAGGCCGGTGGCAAAGCCATCGCTGTTCAGTGTGATGTCAGCAATTATGATGATGTTGCCGCGGCAATTTCCAAATGCATCGAAGAATTTGACCATATTGATATTCTTATCAATAATGCCGGTGTTATCGACCCGATTGCTAGAATTGCCGATTCCGATCCAAAAAAATGGAGCCAGGTTGTCGATGTTAACGTCAAGGGCGTTTATTACGGGCTGCGCGCCGCTATTCCAGTCATGGAATCCCGGGGTTCCGGCGTGATAATCAACTTAAGTTCCGGTGCAGCAAGTGGCGCGCTTGAAGGTTGGAGCCATTATTGCGCCACCAAGGCGGCGGTATTATCACTTACCCGCTGCACCGATAAGGAATGTCGTGAGAATGGTATTCGTGTTATCGGCCTTTCGCCCGGAACGGTTGCCACCGATATGCAGATAAAAATCAAGGCATCCGGCATTAATCCGGTCAGCCAGCTCGACCCGTCGGCTCACATTTCAGCCGAATGGTCAGCCCGCGCTATCGCCTGGCTTTGCACCGAGGCCGCCAGCGAATTTTGCGGTACGGACTTTTCCCTGAGGGATAAAGAAAACAGAAAAAAAGCCGGGCTGATTTAAAGCCCAGCGCTCACCCCACATCATTGCCACCTTCAGCAATATCCCAAAACAGCCCGATCACAATGCATAAGGCATCCCGGGAAATCGGCGCCAAAATATATCAACTGCTCAAGATTTTATCCGGCATTTGCCAGTGCGCCTTTCAGAGCCATCGCTTTTTCGTGCGATATATTTTCCAGCATAGAAATTATCTTGGCAACCTTATCCTTGTCACCAGACTTCACCCAGATCAGCCCGGCATCAAGGAACTGCGCCGCGGCTTTTTCGCTGTCCCCGGCTTTAATATAAATATTGCCAAGCTCACCCCTGATATCCGCCTTGTCGGGATATTGCGAAATCAAATCCAGATAGGCATTTTCTGCGCCAGCATCACCCGCCCAATAGGCACGCCGGGCATCAGCCCATTCTGTTTCAAACGTTTTTTTTTCAGTAGATTTTACAATTTTAACCTGCGGTACATCAGATTGAACCGGCTGAGCTACACTGTTTGAAGCTTCCATATCTTTTACAGGCGCAACAATTTTGGGGGCAGCAACAGGTTCTGCGACCTTTGCAACCTCAACCGGTTTTGCAACGACTTCTTTTGCTGCACTGGCCGCATCGTTCGGGGCCGGTGCTTCTGCCGATGTTTCAGTTGGCGCATCAGCTTTAGCAACGACTGAAGTCGCAACTTTTGCCTGCTCTTTAGGCGCTGCCGGCACGTCTTCCTTCATGGCAGACGCCGGCTTGTCAGCTTTCATCGCGGCAGCAGCCGATGCAACTTCTTTATCTGCATCGGATTTTTCATCCACCTTCATTTCAGAAGATTGCTCACTTGCAGGCACCTGTTTCGGCTGCACAGTTTCGCCAGCCTTTTCCTGCAAAGCAGGCAATACCATTGGTTTGTCACCCGGCTGGCTCGAGCCATACCGGCCAAGCACCTCATAGGCACATACCCTGCCACCAGCCTGTGAAAGCAGATCTTCCCAATGGAAATACCCTCCCACTCCGGCAACGGCCAGTGCGGCAACAATTATATGGCTAAAAAACGATCTCATAATTCCTCTTTTCCGACGCGGACGGTCAGTTATGCTCTTTGTTACAGGCTTTGCCTCGAATTCAGCCTTTGATTTTTCTTCCACCGGTGGTGCAACAGATTTAGCAGTTTCTTGTCCACCCTGTTCTCCAGACGATGGAGGTTTATTTGGGTCATCTTCGTTCATAGCCGAAAATTTTCTCATACATCGCGCTGGTGAATACCGCGTTCAAACAGCGCAAGCATATTATCCAGGCAAAAGCCCGGTTTTGTATTTGCGATTCAGCGCCCGGGAAATAATCCCGCGCGCCAAATCGGTATAGTTCAATACTTAGCCAACCGGCATATTTGCCGACTTGCAATAGGTGCAGACCTAGTTGGTTTTAGGTGCAACAGGTGCAGCAGGTGCTGGTGGCTGCATTGGAGCCTGTGGTGGCATCGCGCCATAAGGCATGCCAGGCTGTGGAGGCATTCCACGATAACCGTTTGGAGCCATTGGCATTCCATAACCGTTAGGGCGGCCGTTCCAACCGTTGTTCCAGCCATTGTTACTATTGCCAAAACCACGACCATTTGCATTGCCGTTGCCTTTGAAGCTCATGGAGAAATTACCATTCCCCATGCCGTTGCCCCAGCCATTACCCCAACCGTTGTTGTTCCAAGGCATGTTCCAGCCATTGTTACCCCAACCGTTATTATTGTTGTTCCAAGGCATGTTCCAGCCATTGTTATTATTCCAAGGCATATTCCAACCGTTGTTGTTGCCATTGTTGTTCCAAGGCATGTTCCAGCCATTGTTATTGCTGTTCCAAGGACCGTTGTTCCAACCGTTATTATTGTAACCACGATTGTTCCATGGACCATTGTTCCAAGGGCCGTTATTATTATTCCAGCCATTGTTATTAGATGGCCCCCATCCGTTCCAGAACGCACTGGCAGATGTGGTTGAAAAAGCCGTTACAGCCAATCCCATCATACCTGCAAGCATTGTTGCTTTAAGAAATTTACTCATTGATACTACTCCGATATTTTCGCTTTCTTACATTTGCGGGAGAAGCGATTTGTCCCGCTAGTTATCAAAGTAACTTTTTAAAAGTACACTTTGACCAAAACTCTTGTCTTTGATCTAGAACATCGGGAACCCCATGCCCCAGGGTGAAAATCCTGTCCTTGGATACCCGTATGGATTGGCATAAGGATTGCCATATAGGTTGCCGTATGGGTTCGCATTTTGATATCCGGGCACTCCTCGGTAAGGAGTGCCGTAATTGTTTGAGCCGCCGAAAAATGGCATCGCAGGAACTCCAAACCCGAAGGGCATACCTGTTCCGCCAAAGCCCTGAGAGAACCCTTGAGAGAAATTCGGGGCAAAATTCATACCGAAGCCGAACTGCCCGCCAAAGTTCCCACCAAAACCACCTTGGCCAAAGGGTTGAAAACCGTAACCCTGCCTATAAGGCTGGCGTTGAAACTGCCCGTTTGATTGTCGATTACGAGAATTGGCAGGATCCTGATTTTTTCCAAGCGGCGCATATTCGTAGCCAGAGTTCTTAGGAGCCACTCGCTGTTGGAAAGGCTGTTGCTGACTTGGCACTGCTGCAAACCCACTTGAATTCACACCGCCGGTATTCCCGTCCCGTTTTCCACCATCCATCGCCCAGGGGTTTTGATTTGCAGCATTGGCCAGACCGGCGATCAAATTGATCACCAACCCAGTAACTACAATAATGTTAAGTCGATATGCCACTTAACGTTCCCTGTTCAGCTACCTTGCGGGTAGCAATTCAATCTCAATTTCCGGTAGAACTATTGTTCTGCGGTACATTTTGTTGCGGTTGCCCCATATGTGGCTGGCGCTGTTGAGGCTGTCTGGCCTGCGGCCGTTGCTGCCATTGTTGCCAGCCTTGCTGTTGACCATACGGGTTCCAGTTATACGGATTTGGAAACCCATAACCCGGTCGCTGTCCAGGCCACCTTTGTTGCCATTGTGGCGGCCCCTGAGACTGCCATTGGGGCTGCTGCTGATAGCCCCGTGGTGGTGGCGGCATTTGGCGTTGATACGGTTGCGGCCAATATCCGCGTTGAGGCGGGTAATATTGCGGTGCATATCCATAACCTTGCGGCTGCCGCTGCGGTTGGTACTGCCGCGGCCGGTATTGTGGATTTTGATATTGCTGTTGCCCATATTGCGGCAACTGAAACCCATATGCAGGCGCAAAATTGGACGGAGGCTGCGCATTACCGGTTCCCGCGGGCGCATAGTCCGGTGTTCTGGCCGCATCGCCAAGCTTGGGAACAACAGGATCTTTCTTGATTTCCGGCACCGGAATTTTAGCCGTATCAGCCGGCGCATAGGCTGGCAGTGTTTCTGGTTTTCCCGGCGCAACATCAGGCGCTTTTTCGTCACTTGATACTATTGCCGGCGGCGCTTTTTCCTCTGGCACTTCAGCCGTTCCAGCTGGTGCATATTTGGGCGCTTCTTCTTTGTCATCGCCCGCAGGATTTACCACTGGCTGCTTTCCCTTTACCGCTTCAACGGGCTTTTCAGCTTCAATTATTGGGGCTGCTTTTTCAGCGCCACCCTCAGCAGGTTTGGCAACCGTGTCATCTGCAACCGGCACAGCTGACTTTTCAGGCGCCTCATCAACTGGAATTTTTGCAGTATCAGCCGGCGCAAAAACCGGCTTTTGCTCGCCATTTTCGTCCTTGCCTTCAATTTTGATTTCCGGTTTTGGTTCACTGGATTGCGCTTTCGCATCTTCCGCTGGCTTTTCCGGGTCAAAATTCAGTGGCGCAAAACTTCCCGCTGGCGCAGATTCTATATTCTTTGGATTATCGGCTACACCCGAATTCGCATTGTCCGAAATTGCCGGATTAACTGCTGGAGTAAACGGTCCCGGTGGCGGTAGCGGCATCTCACTTTTCTTTGTTTCTGCGAATGCCGAAACCGACGTTAGTGAGGAACAAATCAGCCCGACAGCAATAAGTGACCTTGATCGTTTGATCGACATATCAGCTACCCCTTATCTTTGTTATTTGCATTTTTATTACTGCTGCGAACCTTGCCCGCATCAACCCGTTCAGAAAACTCTGTTGCTTCTCCCGCAGCCAACAATGCTGCCTGTTCCAACCATTCATCTTTCTTCGCTCTTTGCATGATAGTTAGCTTCATACGAGCATCTTCAAGATCTTCGATGGTAAGATTGGCCACCTGTTCATAGCGATTAATTCCAAGCGCATTGAGCTCTCTTTCAAGCACCGCACCAATACCCCTGATACGCTTCAAATCATCGGCTTTTGATGTGTTTGCCTCAATCGCAGAAGCAACATCCGCCAGAGTAGATTCCTGTTTATCGACATCCTCTGGTTTAGCATCAGCATTGGAGATTTCCGCAACAGGCTCATCATCCGGCTCATCAGCTTTTACAGGTTGAGCATCGTCAGACGCATCAATTGGTCCATCATCAGCTTGCTTGGATTCAGTTTTGCCAGCATCACCATTGTCTATAATTTCTTCAACATTTGCGACAGCCTCATTAATCGCGGCAACGGCCTCATTCACATCAGCAGGTGCTGCCGCTTTAATGGGTTTGTCTTCTGACGAGGTATCTTCAATAACGGCCTCAATGGCTGTTACAGGAACCTCATCAACCAAAGGCTCGGCGATTGCAGAACTAGCTGGTTTTGCGCCATCATGGTCAGAAACCTCAGCATGAACAACCGGCTCAGCGGACACCCTGGAAAGTTCACTTCGAACAGATGCCTTGATATCTGCAACCGTTTGGCTGGTGGCTCCCCCGGCAGTACGAACTGCCGCGGCGGTAGTATCACCCGGTTCACTGGCGCTTGTAGATTGATCTGTTTTCTTGATAAATCTGGCAACCAAAGGAGACGCTAACTCCTTGATCATCATCCATACGAAATACGGGAATGCACGCAGCGCATAATACACCATAGAAAGCCCGCCGCGAATAGCGGCAAATCGTGGCCCAGTTGAAGATTTTTCCTCAGCCGCCTCCGGAGGGACAGATGTAGCTGCACTCGGTTCTGGAGCAGGTTCCACCGGAAATGGATTGTCACCACCAGAACTGCGATAGGCGTTTGGTGCCCTGTAACAGGCAAGCGGAATAACGATCAATGTCAATGCCGTTGCAACAATTGCACCAAATAGAAGCGAAATTGCCATGCCCTGAAAAATCGGGTCAGCGATAATAGCAATCGACCCGGCAATCATTGTCAGTTGGGTAATCAAAATTGGCCGGGTTCTTGTGCGTACAGCCAAAATAACTGCCTCACGATGGTCCATTCCAGAAAGCACTGCCTGACGAGAAAAATCGACCAGCAAAATAGAGTTTCGAACAATAATACCCGCCAGCGCAATCCAGCCAATCATTGATGTCGCAGTAAACTCTGCACCCAACAGCCAATGGCCCGGAATGATACCAATCAGGGTCAATGGAATTGGCGCCATTATAATGCCCGGCATACGGAAGTTACCGAACTCAAGCACGATCAACATATAGATCAGTATCAGCGCGCCCATGAAAGCCAGCCCCATATCACGGAACGTCTCATAGGTTACGGTCCACTCTCCGGTCCATTCAAATCCGGATTTAAAGCTGTCTGCCGGCGGCCCCATAAGTTCACCTGAAAGAGTGACGCCATCCGGTGTTTTATAATCTTCAAGCAATTTGCCAACATCAAGCATACCATAGACAGGGGCAGCAAGTCGGCCTGCAACTTCGCCGGTCACATATTCAACCGAGCGCAAATCCTTGTGATAAATCACCGGATCGGCAGGTGTGCGAACAAATTTGCCAAGGTCACTAAGCGGAACGGTCTTACCATCGCGGCTTTTGATGGGCACTTCACCCAGCCGGGAAATTTGGCCCCGCACATGCAACGGTGCCTGAATGATAATTATTCGTGGTTCAAGCTCGTGGCCAATTTTTACATTGCCAAGCTTAAATCCACCCATAATCATCGACAGCTGACGGTTAAGGTCCGCCGTCGAGACATTGCGGAATTCGGCCTTGTCCTGATCAACCTCAAATGTCCAGTTGTCGTGTGGTGCCTGAATGTAATTGCCAACATCAACAATTTTGTCGGACTTTTCAAACATGTCGGTCAAATCTTGCGCTACCTGGCGGCGAACCTCATCATTCGGCCCATAAACCTCTGCAACAACAGTTTGCAATACCGGCGGCCCCGGTGGCATTTCAACGACTTCAATGCGGCCACCCAGCTTGGCAATCAATGGTGTCAGCATCTCGCGAGCCTGCACCGCAATCTCATGACTTGTGCGGTCCCGGTCACCCTTGTCGAGCAATTGAATTTGCAAATCACCCTGCCACGGAGAACGGCGCAAATAGTAATGACGCACCAGCCCATTAAAGTTAAACGGTGAAGATGTTCCAACATAACTTTGCACTGCAGTCACTTCTGGCATAGTCAGAATTTTCTGACCCAAAATCTGGGCGGCATTTGCCGTTGCTGGAAGCGCTGTTCCTTCCGGCATGTTGATCACCACATTAAATTCCGGCTTATTATCCAACGGCAACATTTTTACCGCCACCGATGTGAAATAGAACATTGAGCAGGCAAGCCCCAAAGCCCCCCACATACAAAGCTTGAATATAAACGCCTTCTTTTTGCTATCCAGCAGCGGACCCAAAAGACCACGAAAGAAACCATCCATTCGCTCAGACGAACGATGTTCAGACTCCTGCATTGAACGCAGTTTCGAAAGGCTTGGGCGCACCCGCATCACCAACCACGGGGTAAAGATGAATGCAGCAAACAGCGAGAATATCATTGCCACTGAACCAAGCACTGGAATTGGCCGCATATAGGGGCCCATCATGCCAGATACAAATCCCATTGGAAGCAATGCCGCGATAATCGCCAGCGTTGCCAGAATTGTAGGATTACCCACTTCGCGAACAGCATCGATCGTTGTAGCCGTATCCACCCGACCATTCATTAACCAGCGTCGATATACATTTTCAACAACAACTGTTGCATCATCAACCAGAATACCGATTGAGAAAATAAGCGCAAACAAAGACACCCGGTCGATGGTATAGTCCAAAACCCAGGCTGAAAAAATGGTAATCAGAATAATCACCGGGATAACCACCACGACAACAATGGTCGGGCGCAATCCCAGAAAAAAGAATATCAGAATTGTAACAGCCATTGTGGCGCCGAGCATTTCCGCAATCAGCTCATTGACCTTTTGATTGGCGGTTTCACCATAGTTACGGGTAATCGAGACATTTACATTATCTGGGATAATACGGCCCTTGATCGATTCAATTTTTGCTAAAATCGCTTTGGCAACTGCAACACCATTGGTGCCGGTTTTCTTGGCCAGCGAAATTGTGACCGCCGGCGCGCCATTGGTTTTCGGCATATCATCTCCAGCAGCCATACCAGAAAAATATTGAACCACACTATTGGCTTCGCCAGGCCCGGAAACAACTTTTGCCACATCACGCACATAGATCGGGCTGCCATTACGCACCCCAACAATCAGGCGTTCCAAATCCGCAGCATTACGCAAAAAGCGACCTGAATAGACCGTAAAGTAATTTGCCCCGGTTTCAGTACCACCAACTTTTCGTTTTTCGTTTGCCGATACAATCGTATCCGCCAATTGATCAATACTAATCCCAAAACTGCGCATTCGTTCAGGCTGCACTTCAACGCGCATCTGTTCTGCACGACCACCGGTAATAAAGCTCTGGGAAGTGTTTGGAACCTCTTTTAGCCGCTGCATTACTTCCAGCGCGATCAGGCGCAGACCGGAATCGTCAACCTCCTCAGACCAGATGGTCAAGGTAACTGCTGGCACATCATCTGCACCTCGGGGCTTTACCAGCGGCTGCGATACACCCGGTGGTATCTTGTCCCGGTTGGACATCAGCTTGTCGTAAAGCTTGACCAGAGAATTTTCAGTCTCTTCACCAACCTTAAACTGAACAGTGACCATGCCCCTGCCCCGTTCGGAGGCAGAGTAGACATGTTTAACACCCGGAATTTCACTCATCATCCGCTCAAGCGGGTCGGTCGCCAAACTTGCAACCTGCCGGGATGAGGCGCCCGGAAACTCGAAGAATATATCAGCCACAGGAACCAGAATTTGTGGATCTTCCTGACGCGGCGTGATCAACAATCCAAGCAAGCCAAGTGCCAGACAGGCTACCAGTAACAAAGGAGAAAGAGGTGAATGAATAAAAGTTTTAGCAAGCCCCCCGGCCATGCCTAAAGACTTTTCTTCACCCATCGCCAGATTATCAAAATCATGATCTGCCATTACTCAAACACTCAACTCTTACAATTACTTTTCACGCTGCTGGCTTAAGACCAAACAACTCGATTGGCGCCAGTTTTAGTTCAACTTCGATGAACCGTCCGCATTTGTGCCAGCACTTTTGGTGTTCGGTTTGCCCTTGAACAATATGACAACCTCATCACCAGCACTGATGCCGGATATAATGCTCACCTTACCTCCAGGTTTAACGTCGCCCAAACGAACAAGACGCATGGATTTCTTTCCATCTTTAACGACATAAACCCTTGGCAGGCTGCCTTGCATTTCAACCGCAGATTCAGGAATAACCACCAAACCTTCATCACTGGCATCAGGGTCGGGAATATGCACTTCCGCATACATTCCAGGCCCCCCTGGAACACCTCTTGGAAGATCAAACTTTACTGTCACCGTATGGCGTGCCTGATCGGCAACCGGAAAAATCTGTGCAACACGCACCTCAATATCGACCCCGCCACCGGCATCAATCCGTGCGGGCAGAATATCCAAAACCTTGAGCGAGGAAACCAGACGAACCGGCACCTCTGCCTGAATGCGCAAATAATCAACAAATGCAAATTTCAGCAGCGGTGTTCCCGGCTGCACGGTTGTGCCCGTTTCCACGAGTTTTTGAACGATAATTCCATCGAAAGGGGCAAGCTGGCGCGTATCTCGAAGGTTCGCATCAAGCTCCTCCAACCGCGCCTGGGCAGAAAGCACCTGGCTTTGAGCTTGACGGATTCCATTAAACTGACCCTGCAAATCTGAATACCGCTGCAATCCTGGATTTGACATTCCCAAACCACTGGAAAGCGGGCGGGTAAACATCTGGTCAAACATTGAAGGCATGCCGAAGCCCGATGAGCGCGACTTACCATTAATTGATGGAGAATAGAGTTCTCTGTTATATTGAACCTGTGCATAGCGAAGGCCTGCTTGCGCCGCCAGCAGATCGGCATAGGCTGCCCTGCGCCGCGCCCGAATATCATCATCACTAATGACAATGAGCAAATCATTTGCCTTGAAGGATGACCCCTCTTCCCCGGCAACATAATTCACCCGGCCGGGAACTTTGGCTGAAAGCGTTACTTCCTTGTAGGGGATAACCGTACCGCCGGTTACAATATTTCTGCCGGAAGCTTCTGTCTCGGCCACTACAGTTTCAAACTGCTGTGCAACAGCCACCTGCGCCAACATTAAAACTGAGGCGACTATACTCAATACTCGGAGCGCCATTTTCATTTATCTATGCCTTCCCCATCGTTGCAAAATTTCTGATAAAGGGACCAGCAATGCGAGGAACTTTCATCATCGCACCGTAGTCACCAACAAGAAATTGCAGTTTTTTGGATATATATGCCATTCCCAAACCCATCATTCCTGGAGGATTGGTATTCCACTTTTCCCACGTCGGCTTATCCGCCCGCAGGTCCCAATTAAGCTCTTCACCATTGTACGCACCGGCAGAAATGCCTTTTTCGCCATCAACGACAATTGCGCCCAAAGGTTTTTCATCACCCTTGAAGCCATAACCAAATATAGATTTAAATCTGTTTTTCTCCAGCTCGCCTGCAATGCCTGTTTTAGCATTCCGCACCGTCTGGAAATTCGTCATCCACTCATCAGAAAATAACTCTGACATACCGTCCTCCTGATATAACCGAAAGATATTACTCAGTCGGCCCCATCCACATTTAAGCAAAATCGAAAGAGGTAAGTCAAAACCTAATCCCCTCCCAAGGTATTATAACTAAGATTGAAGTTAACGATAAACTTAAACTTCATCCGACAATATGTATAAACGGTTGTTTTTACACACGAATCCTTAAAATATACATATAGATAAAACTTTAGCTATTTTAATTACCAATTTTTAACTATGTACCTCTCCGTTAAGATTAACAAACACCTTATTGGTGACAGTTATTTCTACGCCTAAAGTCAACTCCATGCATAGTAAAATGCCGGAAGAAACTGAATATCCACTTGATATATATACATATTCAACTATATAGATACATTAAGATTTCAATAAAAGCAAGCCACTTCACGGATGTAAATTGGCAATACAACCTAAACTGGACTGAAGGTTATGGTTAAGCATTAACCGGTGCTTCAGCATCCATTTACCATTGATAGCCAGTTAATATAATTGGAATAATAGCATCAAGGGGCATTCTTGCACGCGGCGGATGGGCAGTAAGAAAAGCTAAAATCCAGCGATAGAGCAACACACCATCGTCAAGATCTTGAATAAAAATTCAACATCAGACGATTGATATATTGCATTTCCTCTATGTATGGTGCCATATATCGCGACTAGTGCAATTGAGTCTCAAGGAGAATATGCAATGGTCTTCAAGAAATTGTCCGCACTGGGCGGCAAAGTCTTTGGCGGCGGCAACAGCTCTGACGAAAACAGAGCGATTGTTTCTCGTGCTTTAAACGTCCATGGACTGGAAGAATATCGCGAAACCACAATAGAAGTTGAGAGGCTTCTGGATGCAATAGATAGTGCGCCAACCCGACTGAAAAAACGCGAGCACGAAGAATTGCTAAGCCGTTTCCGCTGCCGGCAAGATGCCTTGCGCAGCGCTGCTGTGGTGCTTGCCAGTCAGTTGGATGCAAATGACACCCCGGAAATCTTTAGAAATTTTGCCATCACCGAGATGGACCAGTCGAAAGTCAGCTCAGGCATCACCGATCCCCGCCAATGCCCGGCACACGAGCTAGCCCGGTATTTTATCGAAGAGGCAGAGAGCGATTACATCATGGGTCGGGCTTAATTTATTTTCCGAAAACCCATCCGGCCTCACCCATCAAACACAAAATACCCGGCCCTGGAGCCGGATATTCTTTGTCACTAAACAATCATCGCCTATTTTTGTGGTTCAAGAGCTGCCGCAGATTTAGCCAACCGCACCAGATTGACAAATTCGGCACGATACCCAAACCGGTCCTCTCCCTTAGCGCTGATCGCAAGGGCAATTAATTCGTCATACGAATATTTGCCGGTATATTTTCCACCCTTGAGCATTTGCCCAAAGGCTGCCACTGCGGCTGCAAAATTAGCGTCCTTTGGCACGTCGTCGCCAGTTACTTCATTGGCAGCAGTCACCGGAATTGTAATCAACTCACTGGTGTCGCTTTTGGGTTGCTTGTAGCGAATTTTTACAAAGGCATATTCATTTGCCGTCTGCGCATTGGTATCAGCAGCAGGTTGCTTTTTAGCCGCATTGGTTTTGTAGCGGAGTTCATCAACCAGACGGCCGGAAACACCCTTGGCAGTGATCTCATATAGTGCTGTCACCGTATGGCCCGCACCAATATCGCCGGCATCAACTTTATCATTGTTGAAATCCTCGCGCTTAAGCTTGCGGGTTTCATAGCCAATCAGGCGATATTCTCCAACCAATGCCGGGTTAAATTCGACCTGGATTTTCACATCCTTTGCAATGGTGAATAATGTTGAACCCGCCTCCTCAACCAACACTTTGCGCGCTTCACTCAACGTATCGATATAAGCCGCATTTCCGTTGCCATTTTGAGCAAGGGTTTGCATCAGCGCATCATTATAATTACCGCGACCAAAACCAAGAATGGAAAGCGTCACACCGGATTTTTGCTTGCGCTGAATAAAGCTTTTCAATTCCTCAGGGTTTGAAATGCCCACATTAAAATCACCATCAGTTGCGAGAATAACCCGGTTCACACCGTCCTTGTCGAGGTTCTGTTCAGCCAGTTGATAGGCCTGACGGATCCCTTCTGCACCAGCGGTTGAACCGCCAGCGTGAAGTCGATCGAGCGAAGCAAGTATCTTGTGTTTATCGGCAACCTTGGTTGGAGCCAAAACAACGCCCGCCCGCCCCGCATAGGTGACAATCGAAACCGTATCATCGGGTTTGAGCGACTGCAGCAACAACTTGAATGAATTGCGCAATAGCGGCAGTTTGTTGGCCGCGTTCATCGAGCCGGATGTATCAATCAAAAACACCAGATTAGCACGTGGTGCTTCGCCCTTCGGCAGTTCATACCCTTTAATACCAATGCGCAATAATTTTGAGTTTGCATTCCACGGCGTCGGCATAATGGAAACATTGGCGTTAAACGGCCGCGCCCGGTCGCTTGGTGCTTTGTAGTCATAGTCAAAATAATTGATCATTTCTTCAATTCGTACCGCATTTTTCTGCGGCAACACACCACGATTTATGGCGGAGCGAATAAACGCATAAGAGGCTGTATCCACATCAACAGAAAATGTTGAAACCGGATCTTCAGATGCAAGTTTAACAGGATTATCTTCCACATTGGAAAACTTGTCCCTGCCCTGTACCTCGAATTTCGGGCGAACAACATCGCCGGCAAATCCCGGTTGTTGGCTCAGGCCAACATTTGCAGATTGGCCAACAATACCGCCGATAGCTGGCCTACTGTCGCGCCGCGCCCGTTTCAGACCAGCCATTGGCGAAGGTTTTTTCAAATATGCCGGGGCTGGTGAAACCACAGTTGAGGGTGCTTGAGCAGCGGTAATTTCTGCCTCCACGGGTTGAACAATCGTTGCCGAACCGGCACTTGTTTTATCCTGATCCTGCGCCTCGGCCCGAACATCACTGTACTTTTTTACCTTTGCAACTTCTGTCAAAGGCTTTGGACTTGCTTCATTAACGGCCACGACGACTTCTTTAGCTTCATCAGGCTTGGCATCCTGTTTTACAACTTCGCCAGTCCTGGTCTCTTCAACAATCGTCGGATCAACCTGGTCAGTGACAATCGGCGTTTCAGGCAAAAGTATATTGATATTGGACACAACCAGCGCCATTACGGCGAAGCTGGCGCCACCTGCCAACAGGTGTTTATAATTCATATGGGAAATGTTCATTGGGTTTCTCCTTAAAAGAACGTTCAGCATTTTGTTGCCTCGTTCTCTAAGACGCGCGCCAAACCCTATTCCTTGGGAGATATTTGTATTTTCTTTTTTTAATTGGTTTTCAACCTCAAACTGCATCATGGCATTTTGAATGGCAGACTTGCGCGCAGCATCACTCGGCGAAACAATGTTCTGCCGTTGAAACGCCTTTTCAGCTCTGTTCAGTTCATCACTCATAATTCAGCTTCCGCCAGTGTTTTCAGTTTCTTTCGCAATTCGTGCATTCGCCACGATATGGTGGATTCCTTTAATCCCAAAATTTCCGCCGCTTCCGCATGGCTCATACTTTCCGCCAATACCAAAATGGCTGTCTCGCGCAAATCTTCGCCCACCTGATCAAGAGCCCCATACAACCAGGCTATTTCTTTGGCCGCGTCCGCTTCTTCCCCACGCGCAAGTTCCTGCAATTCGCTGTAGTCGCGGTTTATCCGCCCGGCATTTGCCTGCTTGCGCTGCATATCGCGAACCGCATTAACAACAACCCGGTAAAGCCATGTGGTGAATTTTGCATCCCCCTTAAAGGAGCGCAGTTTCACAACCAGTGATGCGCACACGTCTTGCGCAATATCTTCAGCGTCTTCGCGCACGCCCGAAAAGCGAAACGCTATGCGATAGACAACGTCATAATGCCGCTCCAGTAGAACCTGGAACGCTGCTGCATCTCCTCCAGCCGCCCGCGCCGCCAGTTCGTTGTCACCTGTCTTCATGTACATGTCACTATATAAGACGCATCCAATTGCCAATTCCTTGGCACCGATACAAATATATTTTAAAATTCTGTAAAAATACCAGCCATTGCCCGATGTTGGGCCTCTTCGGGCTTGTATTTTGCCCCAAAAGAGCTTCAATTATCAAACTGATACTAAGTTTTGGGAAGGATGTATATTATGTTGTCACGGATGGTGTATTCAACGCTGGTTTTGGTTTCACTGATATTCACACAATTTATGCCTAACCCGGCCTATTCCCAGTCACAACAAATATTAATCACCAAAGACAGCGATTATTTCGGCTTTGATCTCGAAACCTTGAAAGATGTATCACTCGATCAATGCAAAGCTACGTGTTTGGGTAACCCTGCCTGCCAGGCATTCACCTATAATACATCTGCGCAATTTTGTTTTTTAAAGTCTGATTTCAGCAAATTAAAACCTTTTGCAGGTGCGGTTGCGGGGCTAAAAATAACCCTTGGCAACGAGCCGGATATGGGCGCACCACCGAAGCTTACCTACATTCCTTCATATCTGCAAAATGAAGCCAAACAGTTCCGTCTTGGGTTGAAGAGCGGCAAGCCAGTGCCTGAAACCACTGGTTATCTAACTATGATTGGCCATGGCAATCGCAGCCTGATTAATAATGATACCAAGAAAGCAATTGGCGGATATTATACGGCACTTCGAATTGACCCGGACAGTGTCAGCGCCTGGCTGCAATTGGCATCAACCTCATTAATACACCCGACAACCAAGTCGAAAGACAAGCGGTTCTATCGAAGAATAGCCACCTCATCGGCTTATAATGCCTATCTGCTGGCCCGCTCCCGCTCTAAACGCGCCGAGGCTTTAGCGCTGTTGGCGAGAGGGTTGGAAGCCCGAACAATCTATCGCCCGGCACTCATTGCGTTTAAACAAAGCCTCGCCTTGCGCGAAAACCCGGTTGAACGCGCCGCCTATGCCGAGCTTCTGCGCACCCGCGGTTTCCGGGTTCTCAAGCACACGGTCAATTCAGACAATCTTTCACCGCGTATTTGCGTTCAGTTCTCCGAAAAACTCAAATCTAAAAAAACCGATTACGCCAGCTATTTAACCCTTGACCAAAAAACACCCCAGGCAATTGACGTTCAAAACAAGCAAATCTGCATCGAAGGTCTTTCCCACGGCAAGAGTTATCAGATTGGACTGCGCGAAGGCCTGCCATCCTCAATTGGTGAAAATCTGCTGACCAATGTAAATCTCAAAATTTATATTCGTGATCGCAAGCCCTCTGCACGCTTTACCGGCGGTAATTTTGTTCTGCCGCTATCCGCAAGACGCGGCATTCCCATTGTTACGGTCAACGCAAAAAGTGCTGATCTAAAATTATACCGGATTGGCGAGCGGGCGCTTTCATCTCTCATCGGTCGATCAAAATTCCTGCGCCAACTGGAAAGTTACCAGATCAATTATCTGATGAATTCTTTGGGCGAGCCGGTCTGGAACGGCAAGGTTGAAATCAAACCTGACCTTAACAGGGAAGTCACCACCAGCATTCCAATTAACGAAGCATTGCCAAACCGCAAACCGGGCGTATATTTGCTCACCGGTGAAGCCAGCCAGGAAGGTAAAGGCAACCGCGACGATATTGCATCCCAATGGTT
>JALSIJ010000018.1 GCA_026981655.1 Rhizobiaceae bacterium
ATCTCGCCACCGGCCGCATCGGCATCCGCTTGATCATGGGTTACCAGCAGTATGGGCAATTTGCGGGCGCGCGCCTCGTTAAATACGAATTGGCGGATTTGGTCGCGTCGCCCTGCATCCAGTTTGGAAAATGGCTCATCCAGCAGCAAGGCCAGTGGTTTTGCCAGCAAAACCCGCATCAAAGCAATTCTGGCCTTTTGCCCACCGGAAAGGGTTGCCGGATCACGGTCAAAATAATCGGCCAACCCGGCATTTTCCAAGGCCGCCAACACAAGCGCTTTTCGCGCCGGTTTGCCCTTAACTTTTTGAGGAACCGCGAATAACAGGTTCCCACCCACCGACATATGCGGAAACAAGAGCGGATCCTGAAATAATATGCCCATTTGGCGCGCCTCGGCGGGCAATTGAATAATATTCCGCCCACTTAGAAAGACATCTCCCCTTGCCTCGAATGAAGGGGCAAGAAATCCGCCCAAATAGGCAAGCAAGGTCGATTTTCCTGAACCGGATGCGCCCATTACGGTTAAAACTTCGCCCTCGCCGATAGTTGCAGAAATAGAAATCAGAGGTGCACCTTGCAGGGATATTTCCACATCGACCAATTGCAGGCCATCGTTGAAAGGCGCGGCTTGAGACATTAGTTCACTTTCAGATCGCGACGATTTCGAAAAAGCAGCATCGGCACAAGACCGGCCACCAAAAACACAACAAACGGCAACACCATTTGCAAAAATGCATAAACGCCAATTACACGTCTATCGCCACCGGAAGAAAGTGCCACCGCCTCGCTGGTAATGGTGGGCAAGCGCCCTGCCCCGATTAATACGGTTGGCAAATACTGGCCGATGGAGACGGCAAAACCAACCGCAAAGGCAACCAATGCCGGGCGCAATAGCATCGGCAACCTAATGCGCCAGAACGTGCGGTTAAGGCCCGCGCCCAGCCCGTGCGCCACACTCGCGTAGCGGGGGTCAAATGCCCGCCACGGGTCGGAAAAAGATAAAAACACGTAGGGCAGCACAAAGATGAGATGGACAAAAACCAGCGCAAACAGGGTCGCATCCAGCCCCAGCCAGAGAAAGAATATTTGCAGGCCAAAAACAAAACCGGTTTGCGGCACCAAAAGCGGCAGATAAACAAAGAGCATGGCGCGTGAACCACCATCGCGACCTGATCGAACCTCCTGCTCCAGACAGGCAAGCGTGATGACCACCGCAATGCTTGTGGCCATCAACGCGATGATGACCGAATTCCACAGGGGTTGTTGCAATCCCGGCAAAGCCCGGGCCCAACTTCGCAGGGAAAAGCTATCCGGCAGCGCATCGGGAAAGGACCAAAAACCCGCAACCGACCAGATTGCCAATATGGCAAGCCCGGCAAAGACAATCGTGGTCGCGAGTGTAATTGAAAACAGCCCGATCTGGCGCACGGCTTTATCACGAGCAAACCGTTGACCATTTTGGCAATAATACCGTTGCAAAGCGGCGAAAATCTTTTCCAGCAGCAACCAGCTTACCAGTGCTGCAACAGTTACCCCAAGCTGCAATACAGCACCTGCTGATGCCTCAAACCGCAGGGCCAGATCGGGATCATTCATCCAGCCAAGCAAGCGCGGCGACAGGGGGGCCGGGCTATCCGGCCCCAAAATAATCGCCACATCAACAACCGATGATGCATAGGCAATGACGGCAAAAACCGCCAGACGGATTTGGCGATAAACATTCGGCCATACACAGTGAATAAATCCGGCAATGCGGCCATAGCCAAGCGAGGTTGCCATTTGTGAATATTGGCTCGCATTGCTTTGCGGCAGGGCCGATAATATTACCAGCAGCAGGAATGGAATCTCCTTGACGATCAAGCCGCCCATCATGGTGAGGCCAAGCGCGTCTTGAAGTATCAGCACATCGGGCGGGCGGGTAAGACCGGTTAATTCAGGCGATAAAAGCCGCATAATCCAGCCGGAAGGCGCAATTAAAAACGCTAGCCCAAAGGCGGCCGCCGCATGGGGCACTGATAAGAGCGGTGAAACCAAATGCTGCAACCGTCGGAAAACCGCGGTTCCTGACCACCCGGCGACAAAAAGCACAACCACCAGCAGCGAAGTAAATGTTGTGATCAAGCCAGAGGAAAAAGAAAGCAAAGCGGAACGTAAAAGGCCCGGTCGTTCGAACAGCGCGGCAAAAGCATCAAGCGAAAATCTGGTGCCGCCAAGGGTTGGAAAATAACCGAATGCCGGCAACGCGGTGGCAAGCAGGCCGAATAAAATCGGCCCGATCAATATCGCGATCGCCAATGTTGGCGCCAGCCTTAGCACGTGGTTCCCCCCAACCGGCTTTGCGATTTTGCCTAATTATTCACCCCGTAGCGATTCAGCCATTCCTTCTCCAGCCGGTTCATCCAGCTTGGGTGCGGCTCTGGCAACATCGGGCCAAGTTCTTCGGGTTTTAGCGTTGCAACGCCCAGTTCCAGCCTGGCAAACCGGGCTTTGTCTTCGGCATTCATTTTATCCACATTCAGCACAGTTGGATCACCCCAAATGGTTGGGTTTTGTTTGTGCGCCTGCGCTTCCGGTGACATCAGAAAATTGGCCAATACCAGTGCGCCTGCTTTTGATGCGCCATTATAGGGAATGGCAACAAAATGCGTGTTACCAAGCGTGCCCTTACTGAATACAAATGAACGAACGCTATCGGGCAATTCATTGTTGGCAATGGCACTTGAGGCAAAGGACGGATTAAAGGCAAAGATAATATCCAGCTCCTTATCGGCCATCAATTGGCGCATGGCCACGTGGGTTTTTGGAAATGCCCGCGCTTTGCGCCACATATTGGGGTGCAACTCATCGAGCAGATCAAACAAGGGCTGTGCGACTTTAGCAAACTCTTCTTCCACCACTGGCTTCAACAGCTTGGCCGGATCGGTTGCCAACTCGCTCAATGCCTGTTTCAGGAAGGTTGAACCAATGAAATTCGGTGGTTGCGGATAGGTAAAGCGACCGGGGTTTTTCTTGGCCCATTCGCTTAGCTCTTTTATTGAATTTGGCACAGATTTTGTGCGCGCCGTATCATAAAAGAATACCAGTTTGGCATTGCCCCAGGGTGCTTCCAAGCCTTCTGTTGGAATGGTAAAATCAACCGTAATGGTTGGCTTGTTTTCCACATCGACATATTTCCAGTTTGGCAGATTTGTTGCCCAACCGGGGGCAAACAGCAGTTTTTGCCGTTTCATCGAGGCAAAATTTTCACCGTTAATCCAGATCAGATCAACTTTGCCATCGCTGTCTTTACCGGCGGCTTTTTCTGCCACAACAGTGGATACAACATTGGCGGTATCGGTAACTTTGACGTGGTTGACGGTTATTCCGTAGCGTTTTTGCACCTGACTTGCCGCCCAACCGATATAATCATTGATGCGTGGTGAGCCACCCCATGCGTGAAAATATACGCTCTGCCCCCTGGCCTGTTTAACGGTGCTTTCCCAGTCGGCAGAGTTAGGTTCGGCTGAGAATGTGGATGATGCCATCAGAGCAAGCCCTGCGGACAGCGCAAGTGACAAGCCCCTGGATTTTACAATTTTTAAAGTTGAGTTTTTCATAGTACCCCATTTAGAATTTGTTTTTGTTGGTTTGTATTTAGCCGAAATGAACACTAGAGCAACACAAACAATAGTGAATTTTTGTGAAGTCTGATGCGATATTGTTCTGTTATTGGCCTTTTTTGTCCACGCCGACGTCCTTCAGGCACGTTTCCCAAAATGGCTCTTCTCGAAAGCATCAACCAGCATATCAATGAAAACACTCACACGCATAGTTTGATTATTACACCCAGCTTTATGCTTGATTGTGCTATTGCTATTGTCAATGGTCCAGGTGCCGATGCTCTCGATAACCATAAATAAATTGTGCCAGGACAATTCATTTATGGTCCTGTCCGGGACGCGCCAACCAAATTCAAAAATTCAACCACAAAGTCAGGAACACCAATGGGAATGTTGCAAGAGGGAAAATGGGTCGATAAATGGTATGATACCAGCGCCTCAAAAGGACGATTTGTGCGAAAAGATTCATGGTTTCGCAACTGGATTACCAGTGATGGTGCACCCGGCCCCAGCGGTGATGGTGGCTTTAAAGCGGAAGCGGGCCGATACCATCTTTATATCTCACATGCATGCCCGTGGGCTCATCGGACGCTGATCTTTCGCAAACTGAAAGGCTTGGAAGAAATGATCTCTTTGTCGGTGGTTCACTGGCAAATGGGCAAGGATGGATGGACATTTGAGCCGGGCGAAGGGGTAATCGCCGACAGCATCAACAATGCTGAATTCTTGCATCAGGTTTATACGGCTGCAGCCAGCGACTATAGCGGCCGAGTAACGGTTCCGGTATTGTGGGACAAGCAAAAATCGACAATGGTTTCAAATGAATCATCAGAAATCATTCGTATGTTCAATTCAGCTTTTGACAATGTTGGCGCGCTTCCCGGTGATTATTATCCTGAACCGCTCCGCGATGAAATTGATGTAATCAATGAACGAATTTACAACACATTGAATAACGGGGTTTATCGCTCCGGTTTTGCAACCAATCAGGAAGCCTATGAAGAGGCCGTTATTCCATTATTTGAAACACTGGACTGGATCGAAGACAAGCTTTCAGCCCAACGATATTTGACGGGTGCAGCGATCACCGAAGCAGACTGGCGCTTGTTCACCACGCTTGTTCGGTTTGATCCGGTCTATGTGGGGCATTTTAAATGCAATCTAAAACGCATTGTTGATTATCGCAATATCTGGGGCTATCTGTGCGACCTTTACCAGCAACCCGGCATCGCTGAAACGGTGCATATGGACCATATCAAGGCCCATTATTATGGCAGCCATGAAACGGTGAACCCAACGCGCATCGTACCAATGGGACCGATTATTGATTACAGCCTGCCGCATGATCGCGAAAGACCGGCATGAAAACCGGCTATTTCTACGATTTTGGTTTAAATTGCAGCGGTTCTGCTTTAGATGACCTATTCTATTGAAACCAACATCAAAAGTCAGAGGTTGCCGGAATGCCTGAAGGTATTGCCACAACAACAGTTTTGCCAGACAATCAGCTGAGCAACCAGAAAAAGGTCTATATCAAGACCTATGGTTGTCAGATGAATGTCTATGATTCCATTCGTATGAGCGATGCGCTGGCGAAGGTTGGATATAGCGAAATTTCTGACCTGGCCGATGCTGATCTGATTTTGATCAACACCTGCCATATTCGCGAAAAAGCGGCTGAAAAAGTATATTCCGAACTGGGGCGCATTCGAAAACTCAAGAACGCCCGCAAAGATTCCGACCGGCCGCTGACACTTGGGGTAACGGGCTGTGTGGCGCAGGCTGAAGGCATTGAGATTATCAAGCGCGAACCTGCGGTTGATCTTGTGGTTGGCCCGCAAACCTATCACCGACTGCCTGAAATTCTTGCAAAAACCGCACCGGGCAAGCCGGTGGTTGAAACCGAATATGCGGTTGAGGATAAATTTGACCACCTGCCCCCGCCGGAGAAAAAACGCACTATTTCGCGTGGTGTCACGGCATTTTTAACCGTACAAGAAGGGTGCGATAAGTTCTGCACCTTCTGCGTTGTGCCCTATACCAGAGGCAGCGAGGTTTCGCGTTCAGCACGCCAGATTATCACCGAGGCGAAAGACCTGTGTGATGCAGGGGTACGCGAAATCACCCTGCTTGGTCAAAATGTCAATGCCTGGCACGGCGAAGGGTTGGACGGTAAATCCTGGGGGCTTGGCCAATTGCTGGGCGAACTTGGCAAGATCGACGGGCTTGTGCGTTTGCGGTATATCACCAGCCATCCGCGCGATATGGATGATGCACTTATTGATGCGCACCGCAATCTTGATGTTTTGATGCCCTATTTGCACCTGCCGGTGCAGGCGGGATCTGATAAAATCTTGAAAGCAATGAACCGCCAACACACGGCGCAGGAATATATAGATCTGATTGATGCAATTAAAAAGGCGCGGCCAGATATTGCGCTTTCCGGTGATTTTATTGTCGGCTTTCCAGGAGAAACCGAGGAAGATTTTTCTGCGACGCTTAAGCTGATTGAGCGGATTGAATATGCGCAGGCCTATTCGTTTAAATATTCTATGCGCCCTGGAACGCCCGGTGCAGAGCTTGAAGATCAGGTGCCGGAAGATATTAAAGGCGAACGGCTGGCGCGACTGCAGGCATTGCTGAACGAACAACAACTTCAGTTTAATGAATCATTTATTGGCAAGTCGATGGACATATTGCTGGAAAAACCCGGGCGCAACCCGAAACAGCTGATTGGCCG
>JALSIJ010000019.1 GCA_026981655.1 Rhizobiaceae bacterium
TGCAATATCCTGGGGGCGAAGTTTCCTTCCGGCTGAAAGTACCGTTTCTCCTTTGGCTAGATCCTCACCGGCCTTGCGCCAGTTTGCGCCGGGTTTTAAACCCGACGGGATTTTAACAATACTTGCTCCATCCTTTTCCAAAATCTCGCAATCTTCCTGCATGACAACAATATTGGCACCTTTGGGCATAGTTGCCCCGGTGAAAATACGTGCAGCCGATTTTTCCACTAACGGGGCCGGCTTGATGTGGCCTGCGGTAATTCGTGCGGAAATTGGAAATTCACCCGCCACACTATCAAAATCATCGCTTGCATATGCATAGCCATCAACGGCTGCATTGTTATGCATGGGGACATTATCAGGTGAATGAATGTTTTCTGCCAGAATTCGGGTGCTGGCATCGGCAAGGGCAATTCGTGATTTGGATACAAGGGAAGTCAGGCGTGTTTTAAGGATTGCCAGTGCCTCATCATGGCGCAGTCGATCCTTGTCATGTAAAAAGCAGTCGTCGATTAATCTTTTTGGTCCGCTTATCATTTGGCTGACATCTTTAAATAATTCAGTATGAAGTCTGCAATTGCTTTAATATTATCGAGATCAAATATTGTACGCCCACTATCCGTGATTTCATAATCAGAGGCGATGGCTACAATGTTGGGATCATTTGGCCAAATTGGCTTATCGCGTTTGGTTGCACTTCTGGTTGCTTCGACTTTGGGGTATGGGCTGGATTTAAACCCTTCAATTATGACAATATCACAAGGTGCCAGTTTGGCCAAAATGTCGTCTAATTCAGGTTCGCCAGAGCCGCGATTTTCGTGCATCAAAACCCATCGCCTGCCTGATACAAGTGCTACCTCTTGAGCGCCTGCGTCCCTGTGGGCGAATGAATCTGTACCAGGTTTGTCTACATCAAAGCCGTGATGGGCATGTTTTACTGTTGAGATTATAAAACCACGATTGCCAAATTCGCGAACAAGGCCGGCGACCAACCGGGTTTTGCCAGAATTTTTCCATCCGGTTACCCCAAATACTGCCGGTTTTTTGTTGTCGGTCAATTCTCGATCTCCGCTAAAACCGCCTTGGCAACTTCAAGGTCTTCCGGTGTATTAATGTTAAAGAACGGATCAATCTCAATATCATCAATGTGCTTTCCGCTGAATTGTACCTTTGCCAAAGTGTAGTTTTCTACAAAGGCTAAAACCTTTCTATTTTCCTCGGTATTGAGCCATGTTTCAAGGTCATCGGCAATGCCAATTGGCCACATGCCGACAACCGGATGAATGCGCTCACCGGAGCAGGCCAGGGCAATTGTTGTAAAATTATGGCCCGCAGCCTGCATTAAACGTACCACCAGATCATCGGGCAAAAATGGTGTATCGGCAGCAACGGTGACGACCCATTTAGCTTCGCGGGCATTTTGTTGCGCCCATCGCATGGCTGTCAACACCCCGGCCAACGGCCCGGCATGGCCGGAAATTACATCGTTCTCAACGGGAAGGTTCAATGCATCAAAACGGCCTGTATCGCCGTTTGCATTTATCATTAAAGGCCCGGCCTGTTTTTCCAGACAGGTGACTGCATGGGCAATCATTGGCTTGTTGCCAAGTTCAATCA
Source organism: Rhizobiaceae bacterium (assembly GCA_026981655.1). Lineage (GTDB taxonomy): Bacteria > Pseudomonadota > Alphaproteobacteria > Rhizobiales > Rhizobiaceae > SZUA-100. The sequence continues at coordinate 1,618 of JALSIJ010000019.1, forward strand.
GAGATTTGTCGATACCACCCATGCGGCGTGAAAGCCCTCCGGCCAGAACAATTGCCGGAATAACTCCCCGGTAGCGACCGGCGTCCTGAAACCACTCATCATTGCCTTCAAGCTCGACAATTGCTGCTTTCGGTGCGGTTGATTTCTTTTTATGTTCAACGGTTTTTTTGTCCGCATCAAAGGTTATGCGATCAATGCCGGAAAGGGCAACGAAGCGTTTTCCACGCGCCCGGCCAATCAGGGTGAGGCCCGATTTTTGTGCAAGCTCAACCCCCCATGCGGTGAAGCCCGATCGGGAAATCAGGATTGGAATGCCCATCATCACGGTTTTTATAACCATTTCCGAGGTCAGCCTGCCGGTTGTATAAAATATTTTGTCGTCGGCAGAAATATCGTTCATAGCCATCCAGCCGGCCACCTTATCGACGGCGTTGTGGCGGCCAACATCTTCAAAATAGGCGAGTGGTTCGTCTTTGCTGCATAAAACGCTGCCATGTATCGCGCCAACACCTAGATAAAGGCTCGGAATGGTGTTGATTTTTTTGGTCAGTGTATAAAGCCACGATGTTAAAAGGGTCGCGTTGGAATTGAGTTTAATGTCGTCGAAAGCATCAATTACATCACCAAATACCGTGCCCTGGGCGCAGCCGGATGTGCGCACTTTCTTCTTCATTTTTTCTTCAAAATTTGTCTCAATTTCAGTACGGATAACGATCACGTCTAAATCATCATCATAGTCAATTGATGTGATGTCTGTCGCATCTTGCAGCATATTCTGGTTGATCAGATAACCGACTGCCAGATATTCCGGGTAGTCGCCAATAGTCATAATGGTGACGATTTCCTGCGAATTGAGGAAAAGGGTCAGCGGTTTTTCGGTGACCACCCGCATATTAATTGCAGCTCCCGTATGATCAACACCATTGACGGGTGCTGACAGACTTAGATTTTCCGGGTCCGGGAATATGGTTGTTATCTTGGTCATTCAGGGGCTTTGCCGAGGTTGCGATGCAATTGCTGTACCGCGGGAATTATCCAAGTGCAAGGACGATTATTCGACCTCCACTGGCCTTGGTGCCCGGTAGATCATTGTTGAAGCGACAAGACATATCACGGAGGATGCCAGCATAATTGCCAGCATAGGAAATGGCCCGGTATCTGGCCCGAGGAAATAAGCCGCCAAAAAGGAAAGGGTTGCACCACCTGCAACCTGTAAGCACCCCATCAATCCGGCTGCAGACCCGGCCAGGTCTATTCGAACACTTACGGCACCTGCGCTGGCACTTGGCAAAGACAGGCCATTACCAATGCCGACGATCAGCATGGGGCCGAACAAAGAAGCAGGATGATAATATCCCGATGAAAACAAGGCAATTGAAACAAGCACGCCGAGCACAGTTACGGCGGCACCTGTGATCATCATCTTTTCCAATCCGATACGTTCCGCATAGCGCCCGGATAGAAAATTCCCGCCCACATATCCAAAACTCACAATCATGAAATAGAGGCCAATCTGGGTTGGTGTAAGCCCCAAAAAATTGCGACCCACATAGTCGGCACCTCCGATGAAGGAGAAGAATACTCCAGCACTGGAGGCGGCTGCGATTATATAGAGCCAAAGTGTTTTTTCGCGGATCAACTGGCCGTAGTTACGAAACTGGGTAACAAGGTTATTGGATTTGCTTTTATTGGTTTCACCTAAATCAAATAAACAAAGTATTGCCATGAGGATTGCCAAAACTGCCAGCAGCAGAAAACTTGCCCGCCAGGAATAATATTCCTGCAACAGACCGCCCAATACGGGTGCAAGCATAGGTCCAATGGCCATCGCCATAGTGACGTAGCCGATCATGCTGGCAGCTTTTGATCGTGAATAGAGATCCCGGATAATTGCCCGGCTAAGAGCCATTGAGGTGATGGCAGAGGCCTGAATTAATCGGCCAAGCAACAGGATTTCAAAACTTGGTGCCACAAGACATATGACTGACCCGGTTACAAAAAACAGATATGAGGTGAGAATTACCGGGCGGCGGCCATAGCGATCGGAGAGTGGTCCTATCAGCAATTGCACAAGTGCAGTTACTCCCAAATAACCTGACAGCACCAATTGCGCCCGCGAATAGGATATGTCGAATTCTTCTGAAATCGCCGTGAGAGATGGTAAAAATATATTCATGGTCATGGCAGCGGTTGCGGCCATAAGTACAATTGTCATAAAATGTGGTGGCCCAGATTTGGGGCCTTTGATGAACAGGTTCAGCATATATATCCAGCCGCAGTGAATTCTGAGAGCCGGTATATTGGGCTGCCAGGGCTGCGGAATTGTAAGCAAGAGGTGAATTAACCGGAGATTTCGATCAATAAACAAACTAGGAGTAATTTCATTAGTTTATGCTCAATTGCCTGTAGCGCAAGCCCCAATATTTTTTGCAAATGTTCAATTGTTGAAAACGAGACGGTATGTCATCTTGATTGGCAGGAGTAATTAAGGCACATACCAGATATGAATTCTCTTGATCATATTGTATTGCCGGTTGCTAACCTTTTGGCCACCAGAACCCGACTTGCTGCGCTTGGATTTACCGTTGCACCTGATGGTCATCATCCATTTGGCACATCAAATTCCTGCGTGTTTTTTAAAAATGACACATATTTCGAACCGCTCGCCATCCGGGATATGGATATTTATCAAAAGGAGGCAGAGCGCGGCAATGGATTTTTGCAGCGCGACCGACTTTACCGTCGCAATATTGGCGAGAATGGTTTTTCGATGATTGCGCTTACCTCCAATGATGCGGAAAGTGAGCGAAAGGAATATCTGGCACTCGGCTATGATTGCGGGCCAATCGTTTCTTTTCGCCGTGATGTGGCGCAACCGGATGGTAGCAATCGGCAAATAGCTATTAATTTGTTTATAACCTCATCTAAGTCCTCACCTGATTTGGCACTGTTCTCTTGCCAATGGTTGAGCGAAAAAGTCTTTGACGACGCCCACAAGGTACACGCAAATGGCGCTGTGGGTATTTCATCAATTGCTATCGCGATTGGTGAAAATGATGCGGCGCAGGCTTATTTTGAAAGTATTGCAGGCAATGCTGATAATGGTGAAATCGCGTTGGATAATGCCCGGCTATTGCTTATGTCAGAAGGTGAACTCAAGCAGGCCTATGGTATTGAAAGTTCAGATGAGCGGTCGGGGCCAAGTGCTGTGTGTGTGGACCTAATCGTGACTGATATTTTCTATACGGCGGTGGTACTACGCATCAGCGGAATAGATTCGCAACAAATTGGTAAGCGGCTGATAGTAGCTCCAGCCGATGGCCAAGGCTACACAATCGCATTTATCGAACAGGAATAATTTAACAATATGACCTCAGCGCCCAATTCAACCGTCAAGGTTGGTAATGTTTCGTTTGCCAATGATGCTCCATTTTCGTTGATCGCCGGTCCTTGCCAGCTTGAAAGTCGCGATCATGCTTTTGATATTGCCGGCCAGCTTAAGGAACTATGCGGCAAGCTTGGCATTGGTCTGGTGTACAAAACCTCATTCGACAAGGCCAACCGTACCAGTCTTTCGGCTAAGCGAGGTCTTGGACTTGAAAAATCCATGGCAATATTTTCAGATATTCGAAAAGAGCTTGATCTGCCGGTGCTCACCGATGTGCATACCGAAGATCATTGCCGCGAAGTTGCGCCACACGTCGATGTTTTGCAAATACCGGCTTTCCTGTGTCGGCAGACTGACCTCTTGTTGGCGGCTGCAAGTACCGGCAAGGTTATTAATGTTAAAAAGGGGCAGTTTCTTGCCCCGTGGGATATGCAAAATGTTTTAAACAAGCTGGTCGATGGCGGAAACTCGAATGTGATGCTCACCGAACGAGGAGCGAGTTTCGGTTATAATACGCTTGTTTCAGATATGCGTAGCCTGCCAACGATGGCTCAAATGGGCGCGCCAATTATTTTCGATGGCACTCATTCGGTTCAGCAACCGGGTGGGCAAGGGGCTTCAACCGGAGGGCAGCGGGAATTTGTACCGGTTCTATCCCGTGCTGCGATTGCGGTTGGTGTTGCTGGCCTGTTTATCGAGACCCATCAGGACCCGGATAATGCGCCCTGCGACGGACCAAATATGATGTTTTTGAAAGATATGCCTGCATTTTTAGAACAATTGATGGCAATTGATACTGTTATTAAGGGCTGATCGTCCTATCATTTTTCGTAAAGTACGAACTATTTTTGCAATATGGTACGATAGGGATGATGAACGAGACCGGTTATTCAGTCGGGATGGTACGATAGGGATGATGAACGAGACCGGTTATTCAGTCGGGTTCGCCGGGTTAAAATAGTTTATTCGGATCGTTGGGATCAGATTCATTAGCTTCATTGCCTTCACTTTCACAGGCTGTCAATACGGCAAATACCGATAAAACCAGCAATGAAATGATAAAGAATAGCTTCATGTTCAACGTCCTTTGGTTCCCAGCCAAAGTCACAATGAATGGTAATTTGGTCAATCCGGAGACATAGCAAGTAAAATATCGTGACGAATGTTATCATCGTGTTATCTTGCGAATTTAGAACTGGACCTAATAAATTTGCCAACCCGGCTTGCGCTATATTTCTACTGCGCTAGAAGAACCGCATTATTTGCATTCCGAAAAGGACAATAATCCCATGACTGCAATCATCGATATTATCGGCCGCCA
>JALSIJ010000020.1 GCA_026981655.1 Rhizobiaceae bacterium
GAGTTTCGCGCCAAGGCCGAAGCCGACAGGCGTGCATCAATTGGCAAACTGGATACAGGGCGGATGATTGATCTTGATCAGGAACTTGAAGCTGCTGAGCGAACATTGCAGGAAATTGACCGTCGTGCGCGCTCGATTGAAGCCATTAAAGTCAGCGTCAGTGCCGGATATGGTTATCAGGGCGATAGCGGCATTCAATCAAGCAATGGCTATGGGAAAATTAAGCTTTCCTACCGGATTGGTGCGCTAAGCCCTACTCGCAATGAATATGAAGATATTGCGGCGAAAGCCCGTATTGATGCTTTGCATGAAACAAACCGCGGAATATTATGGCAGTCCAGTGAGATGTCCCAGGCAATTATGCGGGCCCATGACGGGCTGGTAACGCAGCGCGCACAATTGTTGAAGGCGCTTGGTGAAGCCAAACGCAATACAGCACTTTATGTCAAGGGTTATGAGATTGAGATGCTTCAACCCCGATACCGGGCCAAAATTGATGAAGTCGCAATTGTAGCCGAGTTAAAAGGCATTAATGCAACCTTGATTGATATGCGCCGGGTGGGAAGAAACCTGCAATTTAAATAAAATACACTGGTAAATTAAAACGCAAAAAATCCGCAAACAGATGCTTGCGGATTAGCAATTCATATTCAACCAGACAATTGCCGGTTATTAGGCAGAAACAGCCTTAACACGTGCAGCAAGGCGGGAAACCTTCCGCGACGCGGTGTTTTTGTGCAAGTCACCCTTAGATGCAGCACTCATGATTACCGGCTGTACGGCTTTCAGAGCGGATTGCGCAGCAGAACTATCGCCGGAAGCGATTGCTTCTTCAACCTTGCGAATAAATCCGCGCATTCTTGTACGGCGAGATTTGTTGACTTCAGTCCGTCTTGCAATTTTTCGCGTGGCTTTTTTTGCCGACGTTGTGTTGGCCATTTTAGCCCTTCCTGTAACTTAAAAAAGTTTCAATAAATTCGATGCAGCAATTGCACAATCAATCAAAGTCCAATCACTTCAATCAATGTACATTTCCAGCAGGAACCCCCAATGGCTTCCAACAAGCTGCTAATCCGATCGCGGGTATATAAGCCCAAAGGGATATATCGTCAACGATGAATATTCATATTCGGCATCTATTTTTATCAATTTGCGTTAACGACCCTTAAATTGGGGTGCACGTTTTTCAATAAATGCCGCCATACCTTCCGATTGATCATCAAATGCAAACATCGAATGGAACAATCGACGTTCAAAGCGAATGCCTTCGGTAAGGGTCAGTTCGTAGGAACGATTAACACTTTCCTTGACCATTAGCACGGAAGGTGCAGAAAATTCAGCAATCTTCGTGGCCGTTTTCAAGGCTTCTTCAACCAGATCATCAGCGTCAATCACCCGTGATACAAGGCCAGAGCGTTCGGCCTCCTCGGCGTTCATCATACGGCCCGTCAGGCACATTTCCATTGATTTTGATTTGCCAACAAATCTTGTAAGTCGCTGTGAACCGCCAAGGCCGGGCATCACGCCCAGCGATATTTCAGGTTGGCCAAACTTTGCTGTATCAGCGGCCAGAATAAAATCGCACATCATTGCCAGTTCGCAGCCACCGCCAAGTGCATAACCGGCAACAGCTGCAATAATGGGCTTGCGCGCCTGAACAACGGCATCCCAGCCTGCAAAGAAATCCACCTCATAGGCTTCGGCATAGCTTAATGGCTGCATTTCCTTGATGTCTGCACCGGCTGCAAATGCTTTTTCTGAACCGGTGATAATCATGCACCCGATTTTCTTGTCTTTTTCAAAGGCATCAATGACCGTCGCCATTTCTTCCATCATTTGCGTATTCAGCGCGTTGAGTGATTTTGGCCGATCAAGCGTTATCAGGCCAACCTTACCGCGGGTTTCAACTTTCAGCGTCTCATAGGCCATTTTTTTCTCCATCAGAAATCATGCTTCGATGTTTCTATATAATTCGTCCTCAGGACTCAATTGTCTGGCCATCTATTTTTTTCAGCACCTGAACCCAATATGTACCTAGGGTCAGGACTCATTAATTTAATTCAATTCTGTTTGAAAAGAAGTATTCGAATGAAAGAAATAAAGCGCAAGGACAGGTTGGTACCTTTTCGAGCATTTATAACTTTCAGGCGTGTGCTTCCTTTCAAACCCTTGGGCGCGGGTAATGGATGAAATTAATGGGTCCTGACCCTAATTGAGGCACAATATTTTATGCATTAGAATAATTCTCTATTGCGTCTTGGCTCAACATGAGGGAAAAACCGGGTGTTGGGGTTTTATAAACTGAATCAGAGTTATCTCCAGGTTCCAGACCTGAGCTCATATGAGGGAACATAATGAATTTCAAAAAACCTGCACTAGCAATAATTTCGATTACAATGTTGCTTGCCTCGCAATCTGCCATAGCGGCAACCTGCGGCAATAATGCCGGCGGCTTTAATAAATGGAAAAAGCAATATCGCGCCGAGGCCGCAAGCCAAGGTATCAAGAAGAAAACCCTGCGCGCATTGGATGGGGTTAAGTATCATAAAAGAATAATCCGGATTGACCGTAACCAAAAATCTTTCAAAATGACATTTGAACAGTTTTATAAACTTCGAGCCGCCGGAATTGTCAAACGTGCAAAAGGCAAATTGAAAACCCACCGCAAGTTGTTGGCCAATATTGAAAAAAAATATGGCGTATCAAAAGAAGTGATCGTGTCAATTTGGGGGCTTGAGACAGCCTTTGGCGGCTATCTAGGCAAAGATTCGATTATTCGTTCACTGGCAACGCTCGCCTATGATTGCCGACGCGGGCCTTTCTTCACCAAAGAATTGACCGCCGCTCTGACTATCATTCAACGCGGTGACATTCCTGCCTCAAAAATGATTGGCGGACCATTTGGCGAGATCGGCCAGACACAATTTCTGGCTACCAGCTATATTAAATATGCAGTCGATGGCGACCGTGATGGCCGACGCGACCTTATTCGCAGCAAGCCGGATGTTTTGGCATCTACGGCCAATTACCTGCGTGCCTTTGGCTGGAAACGTGGTGCTGCGTGGGACCCGGGCACTGCCAACTATAATGTGATCAAGCAATGGAACAAGGCAGGCGTTTATCAAAAGACAATTGCTAAAATGGCCAATGCGATCAAGTGATTGACTGAAATGAGCATGCCAGATCAGCTGTCACGATTTTTATCGGAAAATTCCGACATACAGTCCGTGGAATGTATGCTGGTTGATCCAAATGGCATTATGCGGGGGAAATGGGCGCCCATTTCAACATTGAACAAGGCGTTCAAAGAGGGGATTAATTTCCCGCTTTCCCTGCATGGCTGCGATATTTGGGGGCGTGAGGTTCCGGCCACCGAATTACACATTGAAAGTGGCGACCGCGATGGCTTTTGCCGCGCCGTTCCCCACACGCTGGCACGCGTTCCCTGGGGAGAACGGCCAAGTGCTCAGATATTGCTGCAGACCTTTCAGGACGATGGCACACGCTTCGGCGGTTGTTCGCGCAGCAGGCTGGAAGATGTGGTTGACGGTTTGCAAAAATTGGACCTGCACCCGGTGGTAGCTTTTGAACTGGAATTTTTTCTGTTCAAACCGCGCGGCGAATGGGCTTCAAACCAACCGGAAATTTCTGATGCTTTTTCAGAAAAGGATGATCAGAATCCGGACAATCAACGCATGTATTCGCTGGATGCGCTGGCGGAAAATTCTGCCTTTTTTGAAGATGTTCGCTATGCGGCCGAATTGCAATCCCTGCCGATTGATACAATCGTTAAAGAGGCGGCACCGGGTCAATATGAGATCAATCTCAATCATCGCGACAATGCATTGATGGCCGCCGATGATGCGGTATTATTACGCCGGATCATTTTAGAATGCGCCCGCAAAAATCATTTGATGGCCACATTTATGGCCAAGCCGTTTATCGACCAGCCGGGCAATGGCATGCATATGCATATCAGTCTGTTGAACGGCAAAGGCAAGAATGTGTTTTCCGGTCAGGACGGGCGGCCAAAACTAGAGAGCGCAATTGCCGGGCTGATTGAAACAATGGCTGAAACCTCGCTGCTATTTGTTAATTCATTCAACGGCTACCGGCGTATGCAGCCCGGCTCCTATGCTCCGACCAGGGCCATTTGGGGCGAGAATAATCGTTCGGTTGCGGTGCGCATTCCGGCCTCAGACGAAAATGCTCGTCGCCTCGAACACCGGATTTCCGGTGCTGATGCCAACCCCTATCTGGCACTTTCTGCGATATTGCGGGCCATGCAGGAGGGTGTTGAAAAAGACATGCGTCCACCGGCTGCAGAGGAGGGCAATTCCTACGATCGAACCGGCAATGAATTGCCAGCATCATTGGGAGATGCATTGGAGAGATTTGAAAAAAGCGAATTTTCTGCCCGCGCTATTGGTCCGCAGATGGTGAAAATAATTTCAGCCATAAAAAAAGCGGAACTTGAAACATTTGCCAATGAAATCTCGCCGCTTGAGCGCGCCACCTATCTTTAAAACTCACCGGACTGAAAATTCCGATTGCAGCGGCGATTATTTGATACTAACCTTTAAAAAAGTGAGCAATAATTCACTACAACCTTAAAGGGGATCAAAGATGACAGGTATTAAAACAACTATTATTGGCGCAGCTGCAATGGCGGCTCTTATGGTTGGCGCCAACGCGGCCGACCGCGTGGTCAATATATATAATTGGTCTGATTATATCGATGAAAGCGTTCTTGCTGACTTTACCAAAGAGACCGGTATTAAAGTTGTTTATGATGTTTTCGATTCCAATGAAATTCTGGAAACCAAGCTACTTGCCGGCGGCACAGGTTACGATATTGTCGTTCCTTCCGGCACTTTCCTTGCCCGGCAAATCGGTGCTGGTGTTTTTCAAAAACTGGATAAATCCAAACTGCCAAATCTGAAAAATATGTGGGATGAGGTTGAAAAACGGACCGTGTCCTATGATCCAGGAAATGCCTATTCTATCAACTACATGTGGGGCACCACCGGCATTGGCTATAATGCGGCCAAGGTTAAAGCCGCCCTCGGCGATGTGCCGGTTGATTCATGGGCATTGATTTTCAAACCGGAAAATCTGGCAAAACTAAAAGATTGCGGTGTCCATATGCTGGATGCACCGACAGAAATGTTGCCGGCGGCACTCAACTATCTTGGCAAAAACCCGGATAGCCGCGACAGGGCAGAATTGGCGGAAGCCGCAAAAGTGCTCGAGGGCATTCGCCCATTCGTCCAGAAATTCCATTCCTCTGAATATATCAATGCGCTCGCCAATGGCGATATTTGTGTGGCCGTTGGCTGGTCCGGTGATATTTTTCAGGCTCGCGACCGGGCGGATGAAGCAAAAAATGGTGTCGAGATCAGCTATGCGATCCCCAAGGAAGGCGCCTTGATGTGGTTTGACCAGATGGCCATTCCGGCGGATGCAAAACATGTGGAAGAGGCACATTTATTCCTCGACTATATCATGCGGCCGGAGGTTATCGCCAAGGCAACCAACTATGTTTATTATGCCAATGGCAACAAGGCATCGCAGCCGCTTTTGGAAAAAGACATCATCGAGGACCCAGCTGTTTATCCTGATGCGGCAACCTCTGCCAAATTGTACACATTGCAGCCCTATGACCCGAAAACCACACGCGTGATTACCCGCGCATGGACAAAAATAAAAACCGGGCAATAGGCTGTGTGGGATGAATAATCCAATGGTTATTCAATGACCAAGCCAACAGCCGCTGCGCGAAATAAATTTGAGCCGTGGAACGACCCCACGGCCAAGCCGCTGGTTGAGTTTCGCAATGTAACCAAGAACTTCGGATCATTCACTGCGGTGGATGATCTTTCGCTATCTATCTATGAACGTGAATTTTTTGCCCTGCTTGGCCCTTCTGGCTGCGGGAAAACCACCCTCATGCGCATGGTCGCGGGCTTTAGCGAACCAAGCGAGGGCGAGGTTTGGCTGGCGGGTGAAAACATTACCCATATGCCGCCGCACCAGCGCCCGGTAAATATGATGTTTCAGTCCTATGCGCTGTTTCCGCATATGAATATCGAACAGAATATCGCTTTTGGCCTGAAGCAGGACAAAATGGCCAAATCGGAAATTGCCGACCGGGTTAGTGAAATGCTCACACTGACCAAAATGCAGGACTTTGCCAAGCGCAAGCCGGACCAGCTTTCCGGCGGGCAAAAACAACGCGCGGCGCTTGCCCGTTCGCTTGCCAAGCAGCCAAAAGTTCTTTTGCTGGATGAACCGCTTGGGGCGCTGGATCG
>JALSIJ010000021.1 GCA_026981655.1 Rhizobiaceae bacterium
CAGGGTGTGCTGGAATTTTTGCAAATCCCCTATACTCACTCTGGTGTTATGGCGTCAGCTTTGGCGATGGATAAGGAGCGCGCCAAGATCATCGTCAAGAAAGTCGGTGTTACCGTTGCTGAAGCCAAGGTTATGAGCCGCTTTGAGGCTGCAAAGGCGCATGCGATCAAGCCGCCTTATGTGGTTAAGCCGGTGGCGGAAGGGTCGAGTTTTGGTGTTTTGATCGTTAAGGAAGATCGTGCCACGCCGCCACAGGAACTATATTCCAGTGATTGGCCCTATGGCGATATTGTTATGGTTGAGCGCTATATTGCCGGCCGTGAGTTAACCTGTGCGGTCATGGGTGACGTGGCGCTGGGTGTAACTGAGATTTTTCCAACCGAAGATACCTTCTACGACTTTGATGCAAAGTATGCGGAAGGTGGATCAAATCATCAGTGTCCTGCAAAAATTTTACCAAATATTTACCAAAAGATACAGACAATGGCGCTTAACGCTCACAAGGCTATTGGGTGTCGTGGTGTAAGCCGTTCGGATTTTCGATTTGATGATCGGGTGAACGGTTTAAATGAGTTGGTTTGGTTGGAGGTTAATACTCAGCCAGGCATGACGCCAACCTCATTGGTGCCGGAATTGGCGGCCCATGCGGGGCATTCGTTTAGTGAATTGTTGAGTTGGATGGTGGAGGACGCAAGTTGTTGTCGCTGAAGCAGATCATTAAGTCAAAAGGGAGTGCCAATCGCTTGGCCTCCAGGGGTGAATCTGTGGCGCAAAAACGGGCACGGAAGGCGGATGATCGTATCGTTCTGCCGCGGCCATTGCGGTTTTTAACCAGACATATCAATCGCATACACGATACCACGATGAGAATCCCTGCTGGATCGGGTAGCGCGATGGCTGTCGGTTTTCTGGCTTTGAGTGTTGGTTATGGTGTGTTTGCTGGTGGGCATTCCTACGCGGTTGTCTCGTCTGCCGCATCAACTGCCGGGCTGGATGTTGGTGCAATTAAAATCAGTGGGCAGGTTGAAACCAGTGAGGCGGACGTGCTCGCGGCGCTTCGGATTAAGCCGCATGGCGCGTTGTTGGGTTTCGATGTTCATCAAGCCCGGTCGCGGTTAATCGAGCTTGATTGGGTCGAGGATGTAACAATCAGGAAACTGTTTCCGAATCGCCTGGAAGTCTCTCTGGTGGAAAAACGACCATTTGCCGTGTGGCAACAAGATAAACATTTAAGTGTTATTGAAATAAATGGTGAAGTAATTACCCGTTTGGTTAATGGGCGTGCTTTGAGTGTTTATCATAAAATGTTGCCGCAAATAATTGGCGAGGGTGCTGAAATGCGTGCGGCTAAATTATTTTCAATGATGTCGCTTTATCCGACCATCGCGCCTCGGGTTGCCAGCTATGTGCGCGTGGCTGACAGACGTTGGGATGTGTTGCTGCGAAATGGTCTGGTTATCCAGTTGCCTGAAGTGGGCGCGCGTTCTGCGCTAACGGCGGTTGCGAAACTTGATGAGCAGCGCAAATTGTTATCTCGTGAAATTGATATTGTTGATATGCGGGTTTCTGACCGGATGGTGCTTCGTGTGCAGCCGGCTGCGGCTGCCAAACGCAAGGCAATGATTGAGTTGCGCTCTAAGCGCATGCGCAAGGCGGAAAAGAGCATATGAGCCTTTTTCGCCCCTCCAATGATTTGCCAAGGATGCGGCCGCTTTCAGCCAAGCGGTCAACGGTTATTACCGTTTTGGATATTGGTACATCAAAAATTTGCTGTCTGATTGCGAGGCTTACGCCGCGCGAGGAAAGCTTGTCTTTGCCCGGACGTACTCACAAGGTTGAGGTTCTGGGTATTGGTCACCAGCGCTCTGCCGGTATCAAGTCTGGTGTTGTCGTCAATCTGGATGCTGCCGAGCAGGCTGTGCGGTTGACCGTTGATGCGGCTGAGCGGATGGCTGATGTCACAGTCGATTCGCTTATCGTCAACATTTCTTCCGGTCGCCTGGCAAGCAATACGTTTTCTGCCAAAGTTGCTCTGGATGGGCATGAGGTTGAGGAGAGTGATATTCGCCGGGTGCTTGATGCGGGCAGCGCTCATGCAGAGCAGGACGGGCGAACCGTCGTTCATTCAATTCCCATCGGCTATGCGCTTGACAGTGATCATGGTGTGTTTGATCCGCGCGGCATGCTTGGTCAGTCGCTGGGTGTTGATATGCATGTGGTCAATGTTGAAAATGGACCGCTGCATAATTTGGAACTTTGCATAAATCGCGCTCATCTATCGGTTGAAGCAATGGTGGCAACGCCTTTTGCAAGCGGTCTTTCTGCGCTGGTTGATGACGAAATGGAAATGGGTAGCGCCTGTATAGATATGGGTGGGGGGACGACTACCCTTTCAGTATTCCTTGGCGGTCGATTTGTTTTTGCTGATGCGGTTGCTGTTGGTGGCGATCATGTGACTATGGATATGGCACGCGGATTGTCGACCCGGTTGGATGATGCGGAGCGCCTGAAAGTCTTGCATGGTTCGGCTTTGCCGGGTGTGAACGATGAGCATGATATTATTTCGGTGCCGCCTATCGGTGAAAACGAGCAGGATGCGCCTTTTCAAGTGCCGCGTTCGCATGTGACCCGTATCATTCGTCCTCGTATTGAGGAAACGCTGGAGCTTATTCGTGAACGTTTGAACCGTTCGGGTTTTGCTGGCGCTGTTGGAAAGCGCATCGTGCTTACCGGCGGGGCGAGTCAGTTGACCGGCGTTAGCGAAGTTGCGCGACGGATTTTAACCCGCAATGTACGACTTGGTCGTCCGCTGGGAATTAGGGGCTTGCCGGTTGCAACAAAGGGGCCGGCATTTTCAACGGCGGTTGGATTGCTGATTTATCCGCAGATCGCGCAAATTGAGAATTCGAGTACTAGGTCATCTGGAGCCCGTCAATTGACGGGAACGGACGGGGCGTTTGCGCGCGTCGGCCGATGGCTTCGAGAGAGTTTGTAAATTGGTAGATGGCAGTGTGAGTTGCCAGGTAAAAACAGGCCTAACGGCCATCAACACAACGGAGCCACACGGCTGCCACAACAAGGACGAGGAAGTCATGACAATTAACCTGCAGAAGCCTGATATTACCGAGCTGAAACCACGTATCACCGTATTTGGTGTTGGAGGCGGCGGTGGCAATGCGGTCAATAATATGATCACCGCCAATCTTGATGGCGTGGACTTTGTAGTTGCCAATACCGATGCCCAGGCACTTGGTATGTCCAAGGCTGAACGTGTCATCCAGATGGGTGTTGCGGTAACCGAAGGTCTTGGTGCCGGCTCTCAGCCTGATGTGGGCCGTGCCGCCGCAGAAGAATGTATTGATGAAATTAACGATCACCTCAATGGTGTTCACATGGCATTTGTTACCGCAGGTATGGGCGGCGGCACAGGAACGGGTGCTGCACCCGTAGTTGCCAGAGCTGCTCGCGAGCGTGGTATTTTGACTGTTGGTGTTGTGACCAAGCCTTTCAGCTTTGAAGGCATGCGCCGGATGAGAACCGCAGAAGGTGGTATTGAGGAATTGCAGGATTGTGTTGATACGCTGATCGTTATTCCAAACCAGAACCTTTTTAGAATTGCCAATGACAAGACAACCTTTGCCGATGCGTTTGCGATGGCCGACCAGGTGCTTTATTCCGGTGTTGCTTGCATCACCGACCTTATGGTCAAGGAAGGTCTGATCAATCTCGACTTTGCGGATGTTCGTTCTGTTATGCGCGAAATGGGCCGGGCAATGATGGGTACGGGTGAATCTTCCGGTGAGGGTAGGGCAATGAATGCGGCGGAAGCTGCGATTGCCAACCCGCTTCTGGATGAGACTTCAATGGCCGGTGCAAACGGGTTGCTGATTTCAATTACCGGTGGTCGTGATATGACCCTGTTTGAGGTTGATGAGGCTGCGACCCGTATTCGCGAAGAAGTGGATGCGGATGCCAATATTATTCTGGGTGCAACATTCGATGAGTCACTGGAAGGCATCATTCGTGTATCTGTTGTTGCAACCGGCATTGAAAACCCTGCTGAAGTTGCTGCGCCGATAAGAACAAAAAACCCAGCGCCAATTGCACGTGCGCCACAACAGGCTGCTGCTGCAACTCCTGCTGCGCAGGCGCCAGCATCACCAGTTGTGCCAGCAGCACCAAGTCCTGCGGTTCAGGAAAAGGCGATTGAACGAGAGTTGGAAATTGCCCGCCCGGTGATGGCTGCGAGCGATCCAAAGGTATCAATAGCTCCTTTCCAGCCTGAAAATGCAATATTCAGCGAGCCGATCAGTGAAAATTCTATGGCGCGCGAATTGGAAACGCATCTTGATCTGAGCAAGGCGCCGGAAGTGCCTGTTGCGCAGACGGTGCCTGAAAGTCCCAGAATGCCGAAGGTTGAAGATTTTCCGCCGATTGCCCGTCAATCAATGGCCGCAAAACCGGTGCCTGAAGAACGTGGCCCGATGGGATTGCTCAAACGAATTGCAAGTGGACTTGGTGCTCAGGAAAAACCTGCTGCAGTCGCTCCACGGGCACAAGTTGCGGTTCCTGTTACGCCTGCGCCTCACCAGCCGGTTGCCCGGGAAGACAACAATCCCTATGCGCCACCGCGTAGTAACGGAATTGATCCGCATGGACGGCAAATGCAAGCCGAGCCTGCGACTCAAGAAGATGAGCAGTTGGATATTCCGGCATTTCTTCGCAGACAATCGAGTTAAGTTACAAAGCCGAGTGTAACATTTCTTGAGATTTGATGGAATTAACGATGCATTAATGTAATGCATCGTACTGTAATCTATGAGAAAAATGGAATGTTTACGTTCTGGTAATCTGGTAACAAAACGTAAGAAAGCGTGATTTGGTTAACTGTGCCAGGAGCACTATTGTAGGGCGGAATGATGGCGGAATGTTGGTTTAATTAGGTCGTCACTCGATTATTGCCGCAAATTGTGGTGCTTTTATTACGTAATGGGGCGGGGAAATATGGGTATGAATTTGCTGGGATATCAGGCAACTTTAAGTAACCGGATTGATCTTTCAGGTGTGGGTGTTCACAGCGGTGTTCCCGTTTCAATTTCCCTTTTGCCTGCCGACCCGAATACCGGCGTGATATTTCAGCGATCCGATGTCGACCAGAATGAGTATGACATTCCGGCAATTGTTCGTTCCGTCGGCGCGACCGATCTGTGCACCGTGCTGGGAGACCCTGCCGGTATCAATGTCGCGACTGTTGAACATCTGATGGCAGCCCTACGCGCACTTGATGTCGATAATGTGATTGTCGAGATAGATGGTGCGGAAGTTCCTGTCATGGACGGCAGTTCAGAAGTTTTTGTTGATGCGATTGATCAGGTTGGCCTTACCCGCCAGGCGGTTCGCCGTCGGTATATTCGTGTGGTAAAACCGGTTCGTGTTGATATGGGTGCTTCCTGGGGTGAGTTTGTTCCCTATGAAGGGATTCGCTACGAAGTTGAAATTGATTTTGAATCTGATTTGATCGGACGACAGAAATTCGCCAGCGATATGACTGCGGATGTATTTCGCACTCAGTTGTCACGCGCCCGTACATTTGGTTTCATGAAGGATGTTGAACGGCTTTGGGCTGCGGGATACGCGCTTGGTTCCAGCTTGGATAACTCGGTTGTTATTGGTGATGACAATAATATCATCAATCCTGAGGGTCTTCGTTATACAGATGAATTTGTACGTCATAAAACACTTGATGCTGTTGGTGATCTGGCCCTTGCCGGTGCGCCAATTCTTGGTTGTTTCAAGTCCTATCGCGGCGGCCACAAGCTAAACGCGCTTGCACTTCGCACGCTGCTTTCAGATGAGAGCGCCTATGAGGTTGTGGAATCACCTGCCAAGCGCGAGCATGCTGCCCACGCTGAATTGGTTGCAGTGCATGCGCCAATATTTTCTGCGGAAAAATTATAGAACATAGAATTATAGCCTTTGATTGTATTTCGTTCTATCCGATGATTGAGTGGAATTTGCTGTGCTGTGATCTTCTTATATGATCTGGCGAAAGGCAAAGTGAAGTCCGTATCGGCACCGCGTTAATGATTTGCCTTAATATTGCGACAATCATTGGCCATTGCGATGGCCAATTGTTCAATGTTAGTATATTGAAGTTCTATCTAAATTTGTTACAGTGGCTGGAAATGGCTGGTGGATAGAATTTGAGTGATTTAGACAGTGGGCATATTGTGGATATAAAAGCGCTAATC
>JALSIJ010000022.1 GCA_026981655.1 Rhizobiaceae bacterium
TAAAATATTACGACGTATTCTGCTATCAAATTAACTGCGCCCAAGGGTTTGAAAGAAAGCACACGCCTAAAAGCAATAAATGCTCAAAAAGGTACCACACCGCGGCGCAGTTTCCGCCTGTTCAGGGGTAATATTGCACTTGCGCCGTGCCCGAAATCAGTTTGTCAACAGGTCCTAGGCATTCCATGTCCGACATCATCAACATCATATTGCCGGTTTTTGCCCTGATTGGCCTTGGCTATCTTTCAGCGCTGTCCGGTATACTGAAAATGGATGTGGGTGATGCACTGGCAAAGTTCATCTTTGTTATCGCCATTCCCGCCCTGTTGGTGAAAACCATGGCCACCGCCGATTTTTCCGGTGCCAGTCTCTGGGGTTTCTGGGCCACCTATTTTGGCGGGGTGGCGATTGTCTGGCTGCTGGCGCGGATTGCCGTATTCAACCTGTTGGGCCGCGACCGGCGCGCCGCGGTGATTGCCGGCGTATCGGCAGGTTTTTCCAACATCGTGCTCATTGGCATACCGCTGACCGAGCGCGCCTATGGTGAGGCAGGCGTCGCGATTTTGCTGCTGCTGGTAGCCGTCCACATGCCAGTAATGATGACCGCATCGACATTGTTGATGGAACAGGCGGTGCGCGCTGATGGGGTGGAAAAGTCGCCCTACAATATACTCAAGCTGTTTAAAAACATCGCCAAGAACCTGCTGACCAACCCGATTATTCTTGGCATTTTAGCGGGCCTTGTCTGGCGGCTGAGCACCCTGCCATTTAACGGCATATTTGCAGAGACCGCCACAGCAATAGGCAAAACCGCCGGGCCACTGGCGTTGTTTTCCGTCGGCATGAGCCTCAACAAATACGGCATTAAGGGCAATCTTTTTCAAGGCTCGCTGCTGGCCGGCCTTAGCCTGGTTGTCTTACCCGCAAGCATATATCTACTGGCCAACTTCGTCTTTCACCTGCCCGCAGACTGGGCAAGAATTGCAGTAATCGCCGCCGCATTGCCAACCGGAGTCAATGCCTATCTGTTTGCCAGCCATTTCAAGGTCGCCGAAGGGCTTGCCACCAACACCATAATTCTCACCATTTTAGCCAGCATGGTTACATTGAGTTTCTGGCTTTGGATAATGAGCTAATAACGAGCGACACGCGCCTCGCAAACCCCAATACACAGCTTAGCCGTGAGTGAAATAAAGTTCACTCAACAACGCCAATTATCGGCCCGGCGGGAAAATATACGCCACGGTTTTGATCTTCCCAAAGCAGCGATGAAATTGACCCATCCAAAAACAGGGCGTTCGGTGTATTCAATCTCGATTTGAATAATTCACCAAAATCCCAAAACCGCACCGGACTGTGCGAGATAGCGAAATAGGCGATCCGGCCATCTTCTGTTACGCCCACCCCATTGCGAATTTTGAGCGAATCTGAATCCTTCAAAAAACGCGGATGCAATTCCCCCTCAATCACCAGCATCGGGCCGGACTGGGTGGCAAATTGCGGTTTTAACTTCGCAGCCATATAGCGCCTGGTTTCCATAACACCCGCCCCATCTGGTCCAAAATAAAACACCCCGTTTGGCAAAAGATGGAAATTACCATAGCCGCCCTTTGTTGAAATGGTTTTTTTCAGAACCCCGTCAGCAATATAAAGCCCGACCGGCGAATAATCGCGATGATACATGCCGCCATTCATCGCAAAACGCAATTTCTGTCCCGCCGCATCAAGCTGGGATTTCAACCGCTGCAAAGATCCATAAGCAACGTCATTTTCATCTTTCAGGAATAACTGCAATCGCGACTTTGAATGATCGACCCGGCAAACCGTGTAGCGATTTTCCGCCATCACCTCATCAAAACACAAAGGCCCGCTGCAGGCACCAAATATCAGGCAATAAATAATAGAGAAATATTCAATCATCCAACCCTGTTATCCTGTTTTTGCCAATCACGAAAGTCACTGTCACATCGCAAACCTTATGCGCGACACTATCATTCCAACCCGATCCATTGAGGCAATTCAGCCATTTCTTGGCCACCCCTCTTGACCCGGCATAATATTTAGTCGCATACAAATTTCAAAATTCTGCGCAGGCGTGAGGATAAATCCATGGCAAAGACATTATACGACAAAATCTGGGATGATCATCTGGTTGATGAGCAAGACGACGGCACCTGCCTGCTTTATATTGACCGCCATCTTGTGCATGAGGTTACCAGCCCGCAGGCCTTTGAAGGTTTGCGCATGGCCGGTCGCAAAGTACGTGCGCCGGAAAAAACCCTTGCCGTGGTTGATCACAACATTCCAACCACCGACCGCAGCAAAGGCATCGCCAATAAGGAAAGCCGCATTCAAGTGGAAGCCCTTGCTGCCAACGCGGCCGAGTTTGGCGTTGAATATTATTCCGAGACCGATAAACGCCAGGGCGTTGTACACATCATTGGCCCGGAACAGGGCTTCACCCTGCCCGGCATGACCATCGTTTGCGGCGACAGCCACACCTCCACACATGGAGCCTTTGGCGCTTTGGCCCACGGTATCGGCACCTCAGAAGTGGAGCACGTGCTTTCCACTCAAACGCTGATCCAGAAAAAAGCCAAAAACATGAAGGTCGAAGTCAATGGCATTCTGCCCGCGGGCGTTAGTGCCAAGGACATCATTTTGGCCATCATCGGTGAAATCGGCACCGCCGGCGGCACCGGCTATGTGATTGAATTTTGTGGCGAAGCTATTGAAGCACTTTCCATGGAAGGCCGCATGACCGTCTGTAATATGACGATTGAGGGCGGCGCGCGCGCAGGCCTTATTGCGCCTGATCAAAAAACCTTCGATTACATAATCGGCAAACCAAAATCACCAAAAGGTGACGCGCTGGAAAAAGCCCTTGAATATTGGAAGGGCCTCAAATCTGACGAAGATGCCCACTTTGACAAGGTGCTTAAACTGGATGCTGCCAATCTGCCGCCAACCATCACCTGGGGCTCTTCACCGGAAGATACAATTGCCATCACCGGCGCAGTACCCAACCCGGACGATATAGCCGATGAAAACACCCGCACGTCCAAATGGCGCGCACTTGAATATATGGGCCTTAAACCCGGCACCGCGATGACCGATATTACCATCGACCGGGTATTTATCGGCTCTTGTACCAATGGCCGGATAGAAGATTTTCGTCAGGCAGCCGCCGTCGTCAAAGGCAAGAAAATCGCCGACGGTGTTTCCGGCATGATCGTACCGGGCTCCGGCCTGGTGAAAGAACAGGCAGAGAAAGAAGGGTTGGATAAGATCTTTGTTGAAGCCGGTTTTGAATGGCGTGAACCTGGCTGCTCGATGTGTCTGGCGATGAATGATGACCGCCTGAAACCGGAAGAGCGCTGCGCCTCGACCTCCAACCGCAACTTTGAAGGCCGTCAGGGCTTTAAGGGCCGCACTCATCTGGTCTCGCCTGCTATGGCCGCGGCTGCCGGCATCGCCGGGCATTTTGTTGATATAAGGGAATGGGAGTAAGATTTCTGCTCAATTCCACAATCCAGCCGCTGCAATAATGGTATCGCGGTTTGCCCTGTTTCGTCATGCCCGCGCAGGTGGGGATGACGGTTAAGAGCCGTTTCTTCACTTAAGCGGCAACATAACCCGCACGCCAAAGCGGCCGGATAAGGTATCATCGAACAATTCAACGCGGCCCTTATGGCTTTCAGCAATCTGTAAAACCAGCGCCAGCCCGAGGCCGGAACCCTTCACATCCTGCCGGTCAGATAGCCGGTAAAACGCTGCAAAAACCTTTCCGCGTTCATCTTTGGGAATGCCAGACCCTTGATCAACGATCTCCAGCACAGCAAATCCATCTTTTGATCCAACTCGAATATCAACCGGTGGCTTACCGTGGCGATAGGCATTTTCCAGCAGGTTTCGCACCATACGCTGCATCAAGCGAAGATCGCCATTGATCAAAACAGATTGACCATCAAGATTGCAGTCCTGATATTGCGCATCATATCGGGCGCATTCTTCCGCAGCCACCGCCAGAAGGTCTATTTCCTGCCAGGGCTCATGCACGTTGTGCGCATCCAGTCTGCTCATCAATAAAATTTCATCGACCAGATGATCAAGCTCATCAATATCCTGTTCAAGCGCCTTTTTGCGCTGTTCGTCTTCCTGTCCTTTAAGCAGATCAATCCCCAAACGAATGCGTGACAGTGGGGTGCGTAGTTCATGGCTGGCATTTGCCAATAATTGCCGGTGCGCACCGAGCAAGGCCTCAATCTTTTCTGCGGCTCGATTAAAGCTCCCCCCTAATTGGGCAACTTCATCTTTACCTTCAATCGCCACCCGGGTGGAAAAATCACCCGCTCCCATGGCTTCAACACCGCGCTGCAACCGCTCCAAACGACCCGTGAGCCTTCGCACCAACGGATAGGCCGAAAACCCGATAATAATGGCAATGGAGGTTAAGAATAGCAGTGGTCCCCAGAAAAAACGCGTATGGTTCTTCTTCATTCTGGTCACTAACCAACGTTTATCAGGTAATAAAATCTGCCAACTGGTATTACCGCGATGTCGAAACCGGTTACTCGATTGTTGCTCAGGCGATGGCGCTGCAAAACTTTGCCCCGAACTTGCCAGAAGTTTTTTGTTCTCATCAAAAAGCGATATATCCAGGCCAATGTTTTCCGCCAGTTTACGCAACGTATTTTGTTGCTCCGTTAACGGCGCATTGACAGGTGCCAGCAACTCCACCGCAAGCCTGCCCGCGATACCAAAAACCTCACGGTTAAACCGATCGGCACCGGCAAACTGCCAAAGCGCCCCGGAAATGACCACCACCAGCACCAAAGCGGCAATTATCGTCAGATAAATTTGAACGTATAGCCTGCGCATACTTTAATCCTGGCTGCGCGCAAACAGATAACCCGCACCACGCACGGTGATCACCCGTTTGGGCTTTTTTGCATCATCTTCAATCTCTGCCCGAATGCGGGAAATATGCACATCAATCGAGCGATCAAAGGCCTCAAGTGCCGTGCCCTTTAGGGCGTCCATTAAAGCATCGCGCGATAGCACCCGCCCGGCAGACCGCGCCAGCACATGCAACATATCAAACTGGTGTGACGTTAACGAACAAATACGCGCATCAAGCCGCACTTCGCGAGAGTTTCGATCAATTTCCAATCGGCCAAAACGCAAGGTCTCGGCATTTCCGGAGGCACCTCCACGGCGCAAAATCGCCTTTAACCGGGCAAGCAATTCACGCGGTTCAAACGGTTTTGGCAAATAATCATCAGCCCCGAGTTCAAGCCCTACCACCCGATCCATCGCATCACCCTTGGCCGTTAACATAAGAATAGGAATATTATCAGTGGTACGAATGGTTCGGCAAATCTCCAAGCCGTCCATATCCGGCAACATCAAATCAAGAATAATGGCACTGAATGCCCCCGATTTCTGCTTGCCCAATGCTTCCGCACCATTGGGTGCTATTGTTACCGAATAGCCCGCTTCACCAAGATAGTCTTGCACCATTCCGGCAAGGCGAGGGTCGTCTTCAACAAGTAATATTTGTTCGCTCAAAAATTCAATATCCAGAATTAAAGGGCAGCGCCCCGACCAGTAGAAAAGCAATATCATATTTAAACCAAACCAACCAACCGGACCCGCAGAATATGCGGGCCAGTCAGGAAATTATTGGATCCAAGTTTAATGCTTCCAGCGCCCGCGCATAGAGCGAAAAGTCTCAATTCGGTCGGCAACTGTTGTACGTTGCCCGGCAGTCAGCACTTCAGCCGCATCCGTAATGGCAGTGGCGAGTTTTTTGCTTACCGTATCGGCCTCAGCGAGTTTTGCCACCCTCATGGCTTCAATTGCACCACGATCAATTACTGGTGCGGTTAAGAGCTTGATTACTTCCTCGCGTGATTTCCGCATTTTATCTTTCATTGGCAGCATATCTTCTGCAACTGTTTTAATAAGGGTCACGAGTTTTGTTTGCTGCTCGTCGGTTGCATCAATTTCGACGGCAAGATGTTTGACCATCCGGATAATCAGTTTTTCACGCTCTTCAATACTCATCGAACCAAAATGCGATCCGCCGCCACGGCGCCAGCTGGATTTCCAGATTTTGCCATCATTGCCAGAATAATTGCTTTCAATACTCACATGCTGGGCAATGCGGCTGCCGGTAAAGGCCTGTGCACCCAAAACGGTTGCCAATCCAAGTGCAGCTATAATGCCTGCAGTGATATAACCCTTACGCGTGTTTGTCGGCTTCTTCGGGCTGTTAATATTATTGGTCATGCCTGTCTCCTTGGTTGCTGTGTTGATAACAACAACATAGACCCTCAATGTTGCAGGCGCTTTTCTCCGGCGTAAAGAATTGTAAAGTTGCAATACAATTAAAATCAATCTAAAAGTGAATAATTGATTCTTTGCAACCAATTCCTGTTGACAGCACTAAAATTACACGATAGGAATTTATTCGTCTTAATCAGATTAAAATCCTTAATATGAATTTTCGCCCAACCATAATCGCTGTGTTATTTTTTGCCCTTGGCCCTTCCCCTATGATGGCAAAAAAGCGCGAAACCATCAAAGGACCAATCTTTGCAAAAGTGCTGAATGTTTATGACGGCGATACAATTGAGGTACTTGCAAAAGTATGGCCCGGTCATCAAATCAATGTGCGGGTACGCATCCGGGGAATAGACGCACCGGAAATTCGCTCAAAATGCTCAAGCGAATATAGTGCCGCGCTTTCGGCCCGCAACCGGCTGCGTGAATTTATTTCAGGCAAACCGGTGCAACTCAGCAAAATAAAAGGCGGCAAATATTTTGGCCGAGTGCTGGCCGATGTCACAACCTTTTCAGGCCAAGATATTGAAACCGCCCTTCTGGCAACCGGGCTGGTACGGCCCTATCGTGGCAAACGTCGTAGCGGCTGGTGCTGAACACGCGTCGGCCAGATAACAACGGGGCCGCACAAAGCAACTGCACCATGCAGCCCCAAATTGCCGTAAGCGAAAAAACTTCAGCCTTTTTTGTTCTGCCGGTTTTCGATCAGGTTTTCGACCACAGCCGGATCGGCAAGCGTTGATGTATCACCCAGGGCGCCAAAATCATCCTCGGCAATTTTGCGCAAAATCCGCCGCATAATTTTGCCCGAGCGGGTTTTTGGCAATCCGGGAGAAAACTGAATTTTATCCGGTGATGCAATCGGCCCGATTTCCTTGCGAACCTGGGCCACAAGCTCTTTGCGCAATTCATCACTGGGCTCAACGCCGGCCATAAGAGTTACATAGCAGTAGATGCCCTGTCCTTTGATGTCGTGCGGGTAGCCAACAACAGCCGCTTCAGATACAGCACTATGCGCAACAAGCGCTGATTCAACCTCTGCGGTTCCCATACGATGACCGGAAATATTGATCACATCATCAACCCGACCGGTAATCCAGTAATAGCCGTCCTCATCACGGCGGCACCCGTCACCGGTGAAATATTTCCCCTTATAGGTGGAAAAATAGGTCTGCACAAAACGATCATGGTCACCGTAAAGGCTGCGCATTTGGCCCGGCCACGAATCCACAATACAAAGATTGCCATCGGTCGCGCCTTCGAGCGGCGTGCCCTCACCATCAACCAATTGCGGTTGAATACCAAAGAATGGCGTTGTCGCAGAACCCGGTTTCAGGGCTGTTGCCCCCGGCAGCGGGGTAATCATAATGCCGCCAGTCTCGGTCTGCCACCATGTATCAACAATCGGGCAGCGACCTTCGCCGACCACATTATAATACCAGTCCCAGGCTTCCGGATTAATCGGCTCACCCACCGAACCAAGCAATCGAAGCGACGAGCGGTCGGTTGATTTAACCGGCTCGTCACCCGCCTGCATGAGCGCACGAATTGCTGTTGGTGCGGTATAAAAAATATTGACCTTGTGCTTGTCGCAGACATCCCAGAACCGCGACATGGTTGGATAATTCGGCACCCCTTCAAACATCAAAGTTGTCGCCGCATTGGCAAGCGGCCCGTAGACAATATAGGAATGCCCGGTCACCCAACCCACATCGGCGGTGCACCAGTAAATATCATTTTCATGATAGTCAAAAACATATTCATGGGTCATCGAGGCCCAGACCAGATAGCCGCCTGTCGTATGCAGCACACCTTTTGGTTTACCCGTGGAACCGGATGTATAAAGAATAAACAACGGGTCTTCCGCATTCATTTCTTCCGGCTCGCAGGTCGTAGAAGCAGAAGCCACCGCATCATGATACCAAACATCACGGCCCTCGGCCCAGTTGATCGCACCACCAGTGCGCTTAACCACCAGCACCTTATCAACCTTGCCACCATTGCGTTCGGCAATTTCTATGGCTGCATCCACATTGGCTTTCAGCGGAATGGGCTTGCCGCCGCGCACGCCCTCATCGGCTGTAATAATAAAATTCGATTCGCAATCGTGAATACGCCCGGCCAGCGCATCGGGAGAAAACCCGCCAAAGACGATCGAATGCACCGCACCAATGCGGGTACAGGCAAGCATCGCATAGGCGGCTTCCGGGATCATCGGCATATAGATGGTCACCCGGTCACCCTTTTTAACGCCCTCATTTTTCATCGCGTTGGAAAGGCGGCACACGTGCTCGTGCAGTTGGTTATAGGTAATTTTTGCATCTTCTTCCGGGTTGTCGCCTTCCCAGAGTATAGCAACCTTGTCGCCATGCTTCTCCAAATGCCGGTCGATACAATTGGCAGAGACATTCAAGGTTCCATCTTCAAACCATTTGATCGACACATCAGGATATTCATAAGTGGTGTTTTTGACTTTCGTATAGGGCTTTATCCAGTCAATCCGCTTGCCATGCTCGCCCCAAAATGCGTCCGGATTATCAACGCTTTGCTGATACATCTCATGATATTTGTCATTATCAATATGGGCCGCCTTGGCGATGGCATCGGGAACGGGGTAAAGCAACTGGGACATTGGGTATCTCCACTTAACAGACATAATTCCAGCCGACCTTATACAGCCGACCATTTCAAATTATTTCACGTCATATCAAGCAGAAAAGCAACCGTCCATTCGACTTGTGTTGCAGTCGGTTTTTAAACCCCCATCCAGCCAATTATTGCACCTTGCGCCACAAGCGCAAACAAGTAATGCCCCGCATCAATAAAAGTCAAAGACCACGGCCGCATTTGAAATCGGTGAGTGACCACCATTGTCGTTGCCACAAAACCCGACCAAACAAAAAGGGCTGAAACAATGCCGCGCCAAAGGTTCATATCGCCCAAATGGCCGATCAGACCGGCAAGAACAGTTGCCATAACCAAATGGGATATTGCGGCGATTACATAAACTAGCGGGCTGCCGCCCTTTTCAACCGCATCAATCTGTTGGGCGTTAAAGCCTGCTGCTGCCATCCACGGCTTGGTAAGAACGCTATACCAGATTGCGCCAATTGCCATTGACGCAATCACCGCCAACAATACAGCCAACAGGTTAAATCCCGCAAAAATCATCTTTTCACCTCTCCTATTTCACAATTTAGTTAAGTAACTGATTTAAAAATTGCAACGTGCTTAACGGTTCATTAACATACAATTTAATTAAAATTTTAATGGTTACCAAGGATTATCAGGATGCTCATTTGTTTTGCGTTTGGAGCGCCCGATGTCATCTCTTTATCAAATATCCGCAACTGCATTGCAGTGGCAAAAAACTTTCGGATCAAAAATTCTGGTGCTGGTTTTGGTATCCAGTCTTGCTGCCTGCTCATCATTGCCGAGCTTTGGGCTGTTTGGCGGCGGGACGGTAACCTATAATGCACCATCGTGGTGCGTTCCATTCCGGTTAAAACGCGTATTAAGACAAGTCGCGCGCCGTTATGGCAATGTGACCGTTCATTCAACCTATCGAACCTGGTGGCATAATCGTAAAGTAGGTGGCGCATCAAAATCCATGCATCGCAGGTGCAAAGCTGTTGATTTCAGCGTGTCCAAAAATATGAGTGCCGCCTATCGCTATGTCGCCAGACACCGTTCTGTTGGCGGGCACAAGAAATACCGCTCTGGCCATATCCACATTGACACCGGCGCCAAGCGAACCTGGTAAAAAGAGAGTTAGCCCGACAAATAAAGGCCCGGCGCAAGTGCACCGCATTAGCGCAGGCCGGGGCGTAGTTCAAGTTGCACGTTGAGCAAAGCGAAGCGCAAAACTTGAACCATTAGAAAAGCCCCGATTAGCCGTGAACAATAAAAATAGAGCGTGATTATCGAAGAAGGACGCGCTCTATTGATTAAGCCAAACCACCTTATCGACACTGCCTAATCTTGCCTGACGGATAAGTTCCGCATCCAACCGTGCCTGGCGCGCATTAGAAAGCCGCACCCCCGGCTCCAGCCATAATTGTTTTATTTGCAGCTCATTTTCGGGACGGTTGGCGCGCATATCGATACGACCAATTATCCGGTCTTTTTCAAGAACTGGAAATACATAATAGCCATATTTGCGCTTCGGGGCCGGTACATATATCTCAATCCTGTAGTCAAAATTAAACAACCATTCAAGCCGCTTTCTATCGCGAATAACCGGGTCAAAGGGCGACAATACGCGAATGCGATCGGGAATTTTTGGTAAATTTTCTACCCGCTCCGCAAGGCCAGAAAAAGCGACCGCCTCTCGCAATTTAGAACCATCTGCTGTCATCAGTTCAACCTGCTCAATTGCTCGATCATCTTGCTCCGATAGCCATTGCCGAACCTCCTGAATTGAAAGCAGATTCCAATATCTGGAAATGTCGGCAGGCGTTCCAAACCCAAGCCGTTCAAGCGCAGAACGGCAGGCCCAATCGACAAACTCACCCTGATCGCATTCGCCGCAATAATCTCTTTCGTTAAAAAAACGCGCGCTCAAATCATAGACTTTTTGAAATCCGTCTCGAGCAGAAATTGCAAGATGACCCGCCTGCCACAAATATTCCAGCGCCGCTTTGCCATCATGCCATTGCCACATCTCCTGCGGGCCATCGCGTTTGGGACGTTCCAGATCACGCGAACGAACCGGCCCCTGTTTGGAAATCAGCTCCAGTAAATCATCACATTGACCAAGAAAGCCTTCACCCTGCCAGCGAATAAAATTCTTGCGCAGCCGCTCCTCTTTGCGCTGAAACCGCCGCTTCCAAAACCTGTAATATTCAGCCGGAATGACCGATGCATCATGAGTCCAACCTTCAAATAACAGCCGGTCATTTTCAATCAACCGCTTGAGATGAACTGGCCTATAGGTCTGGTTTCGGGCAAACAGTGTCATATGCTGCGCACGCTCCACCCACTGAATTGAATCAACCTGGACAAAGCCCAACTGGCAAACAGTTGCAAACAATTCTGCCGGTGATTGCTTAAGATGCGGCGGCAGGGTGAGACCCTGAAGATGCAGCACCAGATGCCGGGCCTGTTTGTTCAAAAGCCTAATGGTCATTGAGAGTCAGACTAAACATTAAGCAGCAAAGCCAAAAAGCCTGTACCGATGATCAGGCAAAGCGGTGAAAAATATAATGCGTTTAACCGGGCAAATGGCTGCTCGCTGGTGATTGAGGTAAAAAACGGCATATAGCCGGCAATTCCCCGCCCGATAAATACAATTGAAAGCGCAATCATTCCTGCCCACAAAAGCCCCTGCGGCAAGAAGTAAGGCACAAACGAACGCCACATCAGCGGCCAAAGTGCGGCGACCGCAATGGCACATGCGACAGCAAAGGTCAGCCAGCTTGGCGGCATTCTGCTTATGTTATTCTCACCAATTACTGTACGGGCAAGTGATGTCTTATCCGTGCCCGGCCATATTCCGCCAAACGCCCAATAAAAGTGTATGGCAGAAATCAGACCCAGTATAATGCTCAAAAATATCGCCAAGCCGCCCAAAATCAGGTTCCCCCATCGCGCTTGAATTGCGCATCCCGCTCTCTTGCCGCAGCAAGTGCAGGACGGGCCAGAACCCGATCAAGATAAGCATTTACCCGCTCAAACTCAATTTCAAATTTGGCATTTCGCGCCCAACTGCCCGCATGGCCCAACAAAATATCCGCCGCCGTAAATCTATCTCCTATGGCGAACTCTTTATTGCCCAATCGCGCGTCCATTGCGGCAATTGCATTATTGAATTCAAATTTTGTCACTTCACTTACATTGAGGCGCATATTTTCCGGCAGGATAAAATTGTGTTTTGCCTTCAGCCAAAGCGGCGCCTCCAGATCACACTGGACAAAATGCAACCATGAATCAATTTCAGCCCGCTCTAGTGAACCGGGCTCGGCCGTCATATTAGCTTCTGGATGCCGATCTGCCAGATAGGAACAAATAGCCGCTGAATCGATCACAATTCGTGGGCTTTCAAAATGAGTATCGAGTAAAACCGGGCCTTTGCCGCTCGGGTTCAACTGCGTGATTGCCTCCGATTGCGGCATGGCTTTTTCAATCACATAGATCCGCCCAAGCTCCTCCAGCATCCAGCTAACCCTGGTCAGGCGAGAGCCCGGAATTCCAACGACTTTATACATATGGCTTGGTTGCCTCTTGGTTTGCTGACCCTATTCAGCTAAAAATTCAGGGTCAATTGGAACCTGCAATCCGTTTGCAAGATGGTTTGTCGATGCCGCCAGCGATATAATGGTCATAAGCTCTGCATGTTCATCATCACTCATGCCCTTGGCTTTAGCGGCTGCCGTATGTGAATGCACACAATAGGAACAGGCATTGGCGGTTGAAACCGCTATATATATCATTTCGCGCGTTTTAGCATCAATGGCACCTTCAACGCTCATGATTGATTTAAGATGATACCATGTGGACGAAAGCAAGGCTGGATTTACCGCCAGCGCACGCCAAAAATTATTAATAAAGTCGCCACCACGCGTTTGCCGAATATCTTTATATACGGACATAACCTCGCTTGAGGCATCCTCGTCCGCAACCAGTTTTACTGTAGACATAAATTCTCCAAAATTGCAGGTGCAACCCGCCATTGCGACGGGTTGCCATTTGTTTACATAAGCGCAAAAACCCGGCTTGGACCGCCAGAACCGCCTTTGTGCTTTGGTGCACCAACAACCAGAGTCGCACCTTTTGCAGGAACATTATCCAGATTGGCCAGATTTTCCAGCCCCCAACGGTTTGTCGGTAACCATGCATAATGGGTAACAAAATCACCTGACATTCCATAATCCAGCGAAAGCGTGTCAACCGCCATGCCAACGGCGGATGATTCCTCGAGCAACATTTTTGTGGCATCTATATGGAAGCCCGGAAAGTGCATTTTTTTCTCACCGTCAACACCGCGAAACTTGTCGCTTCCCACATGGGCATCCCAACCGGAATTCATCGCCACACAGCATTTTTCAGGCAACGGGCCGTTTGTAGCAATCCATTTCTTGATGTCTTCAGGTGTGACCTGCGCATCTGGGTTTTCAGCAGCTTTTGCCTTTATGTCGATTACCACCAGCGGCGCAACAAGGTTTTCAACTGGAATCTCATCGACTGAATTACCATCCTTAGAAAAATGCAACGGCGCATCAAGATGGGTGCCGGTGTGCTCATTTACCGTCATTTCAAACAGGTTAAATCCATGTTCTTTAAAGTTGAACTTTTGTTCTTTCTTAAACCCTGGCACCCCGAAATATGTCGGGAACTCCTCTGAAAGAACATGGGTCATATCTGCAACTTTTGTACTGGAAACGCCCCCATGACTGGCCGCAATTGATGAGGTTGCAGAACTACCGGCCGCCGCAATGGCCGCAACACCTGCCGCCCCGCCGACCAGCATTTGTCGGCGACTGAGCATTCTTTCCTTAACTGATTCAATAACGCAATGATGACACATAATTTCCTCCCGTTTACAAAGTTAATGAAGCGAGGTTAGCGCCAATCAGTCAAATGTCCAGAACAGAACACAAAATATTAGGTCAACAGATCGTCGATAATTACCATTCAAATCGATTGATATCAAATCGTGATCAGGTCATCCTCGATAATTAGCAATATTTATTGACAAAATTTGCTCAACACTTTGACCTTGCAGATTTTTCTCACTAGAACATATTTAACCCCTGTTTTCCTTGAGGCCATCAATGGCAAATTCAAACGCGTCTTCCAATCGTCCCCTTTCACCTCATCTGTCAATTTACAAGCCGATACCAACGATGGTGATGTCCATTGTTCACCGGATTACCGGCGCCGCCCTTTATTTTGGCACGATATTACTCGCATGGTGGCTCATATCAGCCGCCAGCGGAGAGGCCTATTTTGAATGGGTAAACAGCTTTTTTGGCTCCTTCATCGGGCGCCTGATATTATTTGGCTATACCTGGGCATTGGTGCACCACATGCTGGGCGGTATCCGCCATCTGGTTTGGGATACAGGCCGGGCGCTGGAAAAAGCCACCGCCACCAAAATTGCCTATGCCACCATTTCTGCGTCAATTGTTATAACCGTGATCCTTTGGGTCATTGGTTATACAGTAAATTAGGGAGCATTTGATGTCCGGTTCAATCAACCAATTACGAACCCCGCTCTCCAAAGTTCGCGGTCTGGGTTCGGCCAAAGAAGGCACCGATCATTTTTGGCGTCAACGCCTTACGGCCATTGCCAATGTGCCGCTCATTCTTTTCTTTTTATGGACGGTGATTTCGCTGAATGGCGCCAGCCATGCGGATGTTGTGGCGCGTCTTTCCTCACCAATTGTTGCCATTGTAATGCTTATGGTCATCATTGTCGGCATTGTTCATATGAAGCTCGGCATGCAGACAATTATTGAAGACTATGTTCACAGCAATCGCACAAAAATTGTTTTGCTGATATTGAATATATTCTTCGCTTTCACCATGGGCCTTGGCGCATGTTTTGCAATTCTTAAACTTGCTTTTGGGGGCTGAATGATGGCCGCATATGAATTCACAGACCACACGCTCGATGTGGTTGTTGTCGGTGCAGGTGGTGCAGGTCTGCGCGCCACATTGGGTGCAGCCCAGGCAGGATTGAAAACCGCTTGTATCACCAAAGTTTTCCCAACCCGCTCGCATACTGTTGCAGCCCAGGGCGGCGTTGCTGCATCGCTTAGCAATATGGGGCCGGATTCATGGCAATGGCACATGTACGATACGGTCAAAGGATCAGACTGGCTGGGCGATCAGGATGCGATTGAATATCTTTGTCGCGAAGCCCCAAAGGCCGTTTATGAACTGGAGCATTTTGGCGTTCCTTTCTCGCGCACCGAAGAGGGCAAAATTTACCAGCGCCCGTTTGGCGGCATGACCACCGAATTTGGCGAAGGTCCACCGGCTCAACGAACCTGCGCTGCCGCAGACCGCACTGGCCACGCCATGCTGCACACGCTTTATGGCCAGTCGCTGCGCTATGATGCGGAATTCTACATTGAATATTTTGCCATCGACCTGATTATGGAAGATGGGGCCTGCCGGGGTGTTATTGCTCTCAGCCTGGAAGATGGAACACTTCATCGCTTCCGTGCCCACAAAACCATTCTGGCGACTGGCGGCTATGGACGGGCCTATTTCTCCTGCACATCTGCCCACACCTGCACCGGCGACGGCAATGCTATGGTGCTGCGCGCCGGGCTTCCCTTGCAGGATATGGAATTTGTGCAATTTCACCCGACCGGCATTTATGGGGCCGGCTGCCTGATCACCGAAGGCTCACGCGGTGAAGGTGGTTATCTCGCCAATTCAGAAGGCGAACGCTTTATGGAGCGTTATGCTCCATCGGCCAAGGATCTTGCCTCCCGCGATGTGGTATCGCGCTCAATGACCATGGAAATTCGCGAAGGTCGCGGCGTTGGCAAGGATAAAGACCATATCTTCCTGCATCTTGATCACCTTGATCCTGAACTGCTGGCTGAACGGCTACCGGGAATTTCAGAATCCGCCAAAATATTTGCCGGTGTCGATGTCACCCACGAACCCATTCCGGTATTGCCAACCGTCCATTACAATATGGGCGGTATTCCAACCAATTATCATGGCGAAGTGGTTACAAGAAAAGGCAAAGACCCGGACCATGTGGTGCCGGGCCTGATGGCTGTCGGTGAGGCTGCTTGCGTTTCCGTTCACGGCGCAAACCGGCTGGGTTCCAACTCACTGATTGATTTGGTGGTGTTTGGCCGCGCTGCCGGCCTTCGCTGCGCAGAAACCATTGAGGCGGGCTCCTCCCACAAGCCGCTACCGGCCGATGCAGGCGATATAGCCCTCTCCCGACTGGACCATTTCCGCAACGCCGATGGCGACACCCCAACCGCCCAATTGCGCGACCGTATGCAGCGCACCATGCAGGCCAATTGTGCCGTGTTCCGCACCGGCGAAGTACTGGATGAGGGCCACGAGAAAATCCACGATGTCTGGGGTGCCTCAAGCGATATTAAAGTGACCGATCGCGGATTGATCTGGAATTCCGATTTGATTGAAACACTGGAATATGACAATTTGATCATTCAGGCAGCCGTCACAATGGATGGGGCACAGGCCCGTAAGGAATCCCGTGGCGGCCATGCGCGCGAAGATTTCCCCGATCGTGATGATAATAATTGGATGAAGCATACCCTTGCCTTTGTTGATAATGACAAACGCACAGTGAAACTGGATTCTCGCCCGGTGCACGACTTCACGCTTTCCGATGAGATGGACTATATCAAACCAAAAGCACGGGTTTATTGATATGCAGCAATACGTTCTGGCAATATTTTTGATATTGGGCACAGCATTTATAGCAAATGCCGCAGAGACAGGAGTTACAACAAAGCAGGTAAGTGAGGCCTGCAGCACGCTCGACAATGCCACGCCCAAGCGCTGCACCTGCATGGGCGATATGTTTGTTGAGAATTTCAAACCAACTGAGCGTCTTTACGCCTATGCCATGCTGCGCACAGATGAAGCACTGCTTGCACCGGTTAATGGTAAGTTTAATGATGCGAAATCACAAAAAGTCCAACAAAAAATGATCCCAATGATGCTTTACTGCATGAAAAAATAGCAAAGATTTATCAGAGTTAAATGTTACAAATTCCCAACAAAGGCTATACCAGCAAACCTTTCGGTCATTTTTCCCCGCCGGGCATTGTTGATAAAACCCTGTCCGCATTGCGCACGGCGGGATTGATGCGCGGGCAATTTAGAAAATTCATTGCCAATTGGATCAAACGCGGCAACGAAGGCCCCTGGGATGTGGAAATACGAAAATACCAGGCCCGTATTTTTCTCCATGATAATTCATGTGAACTAAAAGCCTATCTGGCCGGTAACGCCTATTGCAATGATGAATTTAAGCTGATTGCAGAACAGCTTCCCAAAAACAAGGAACCGGTTTTCGTCGACATTGGTGCCAATGCCGGGCTTTTCACCCTGCACGCCCATAGCGTCACCTCAAAAGATGCCAAAATCCTGTCAATCGAGCCAAACCCAATTCTTGTTTCACGCCTGACATTTAATATATCAGCCAATAAGGCTGCCGATAAATGCACGGTTTACCCGCTTGCTTTGGGTGCGAGCGAAGGTGAAGCTGAGTTTACCTGTACCGCTGATATGGGATCGGGCGCATTGGCAACCGGTGCAAATGAAAATGGCACCAAATTCACCGCCCGGGTTGTTCCGCTAATAAACCTGCTCAGCGATGAAGGCATTACCAAAATCGACATTCTAAAAATCGATATTGAAGGCTTTGAAGACAAGGTAATGCACCCGTTTTTCTCCGTCGCACCGAAATCTCTCTATCCTGAATATGTTATTATCGAAAACAATATTGAGGAGTGGGAAATAGATTGCATCGCACAAATGACCGCCCTTGGCTATCGGGTTATCATGGCCAACAAGGCCAATATTGCGCTTCACTACCAACCAGACAACCGGCCCGGATAATACCGGGCGCGTCACCACACGAAAAGGTCTGATAGATCATGGTCGAACTTACGCTACCTAAAAACTCCCGTGTTACCGATGGCAAAACCTGGACCAAGGTAGAAGCAGCAGCTCCCGCTCGCGAATATAAAATTTATCGCTGGTCGCCTGATGATGAGGGCAACCCGAAAGTTGATACTTATTATGTCAACACAGATGATTGCGGACCGATGGTGCTGGATGCACTTATCTGGATTAAAAACAATGTCGACCCGACACTGACCTTCCGCCGCTCCTGCCGGGAAGGTATTTGCGGCTCTTGCGCCATGAATATCGATGGCACCAACACACTTGCCTGCACCAAAGGCATGGATGAGGTTGAGGGCACGATTAAAATCTATCCATTGCCGCATATGCCGGTGGTCAAGGATCTGGTGGCCGACCTTACCAATTTCTATGCCCAGCATCGCTCCATCGAACCGTGGCTGAAAACCACCACGCCAAAGCCTGAAAAAGAATGGCCACAATCGCATTTTGACCGCGAAAAACTCGACGGTCTATATGAGTGTATTCTTTGCGCCTGCTGCTCGACCTCCTGCCCTTCCTATTGGTGGAATGGCGATCGTTATTTAGGCCCGGCCGTATTGTTGCAAGCCTATCGCTGGCTGATTGACAGCCGCGATGAAGCTACCGGTGACCGGCTGGATGATCTTGAAGACCCATTCCGGCTCTATCGCTGTCATACCATTATGAACTGCACGCAGGCCTGCCCCAAAGGGTTGAACCCGGCCAAGGCAATTGCCGAAATTAAGAAAATGATGGTTGAGCGGCGGGTTTAGAGCCTGCTTCACATTTACATGGAAGCAGTCAGGCTGCGATTGGAGCCCGACTTGCAAATTGATTGAATCAATTTGAGGGCGGAACCGGCCCGATGCGAATGCATCGCTCCCGCGAAGGCTGGTGCGTAGCATCAAGTGGCCGTGAGCGAAAAAACAGAGCGATTCCGTCAAAGACGGAAACTCTAGAGTTTATAATCCGCCCGGCGCGTAACCTCAGCCTATGATCCTGACTTGTTGCCATATGGCATAATATCGGCAGGTCGCAAAACAGCTGCAACCGTTTGCCCGACAACATCGCAGGTAAATCCAGCGGCGCTTTTGTCAGCCATGCCAGATGCTGTAAATTGATTGTTCTCAACACGAATATCGGTCTGGGCAACCTGAACACTGCTCAGGCTTGTGGCAACAAAGATTGTTGAAATAGACAATGATTTGGCACTACAAAATATGCACATATTATTTAAAATCCTCGGCCAAGTGGGCTCGTTTTGATTCATCTAATACAACTACCTAAGCCAGATTGAAGGTCTCAACAAGCCGGGGAGACAATTTGTCATCAGGCAGCTCAGGCAACAAAGTCTATTTCTTTCGATAAGGGCATGGTGCGAATACGTTTGCCGGTTGCGGCATAAATTGCATTGGCTAGGGCTGGAATGGATGGCGGCGTACCCACCTCACCCACACCACCCATATATTCCGCATCCTGCAGAATTTCCACATGGATATTCGGACACTGGCCCATGCGCATGGCATCATAATCATCAAAATTACCCTGCTCAACGCTCCCATCGTCAAAGGTAATTTCCTGCCCCATAGCCGATGATAAACCAAAGATAATACCCGACATCACTTGCGCCTTGATGATGGAAGGATCCAACGCCTCGCCCACATCGACTGCACACCAGACATTTTCAATTTTCACCTCACCATCAATTACCGAAACTTCAACCACTTCAGCCACCCACGCGCCGAAAGATAGAGTAAAGGCAATGCCTTTGCCGCGTCCTTCAATAGTCTCAGCGCCCCAATTAGCCATTGCAGCTGCTTTTTTAACAACACCAATGGCTGTCGGATGGTCCTTCATCAGGCCAAGGCGAAAATCCACAGGATCAATTTTAGCTTTAACCGCAATTTCATCCATAAAGCTCTCGTTGAAAAACCCGTTAAAGGAATTGCCAACCGCCCGCCAGAAACCAACAGGAACGGATAGTTGTGCCTTGATCGCCGATACCCGGTAATTAGCGATTGTATAGGGTTGGTCAAAAACCCCTTCAATAATGGTCTTATCCGGCCCTGCCGGTGAAAGTGAAGGGAAAGTCCGCCCCATAAAACTGGCAATAATCGAAGGCGAGGCAATGCGCGCATCAAATGCTGCAAGCGTGCCGTTTTTATCCAGCCTTGCCTTGAATTTCGCCATGGCCACCGGGCGATAGGTATCATGGCGAGTATCTTCCTCACGCGTCCATGTTACCTTAACCGGTTTTTCGTCCGCGTGTTTGGCAAGCCTGGTGGCGAAGCGGCAAAAATCCACCTCGGCCCGCCGTCCAAAACCGCCGCCCAAAAATGTTGTGTGAACCTTGGTGTCTTCTTCTTCAACTCCGGCCTCATAGGCACAATCAGCCCGAATGATCGTCGGCGCTTGATTGGGTGCCCAGACCTCCAACTTCCCGCCCTTCAACCATGCGGTTGCATTCATCGGTTCCATACAGGCATGGGCCAGATAGGGCACATAATATTCCGCTTCCACTACGTTGGGGCGCGGCGCATCTGCAAAAGCCGTTTCCGCATCACCATCATTTCGAAGACTATCCCCCGCGCCGCCTTTTAAGGCTTTTGCCAGCACCGCATTAATGTCCTTGGTGGCTGCCGGATAATCGGACTTATCCCATTTAATATCCACCGCCTCAGCCGCCTTGAATGCGGCCCATGTATTGGTCGCAATTACTCCGATACCACCACCAAAAGCTTCATTTTCCGGCCCGCCCATATCAACGATCTTGATAACGCCGGGCATTTTTTCTGCCTTTGATGCATCAAAGCTGAGCATTTTCCCGCCAAGATAGGGGTTCATGCGAATAGTGCCATAAACCATATCCGGCAGGTCGACATCGATGCCAAAAATCGGCGCACCGGTAACCTTGGCAAGCATATCTGTACGCTTTTGCGGTTTACCCAGGATTTTCCATTCAGATTTGGGCTTGAGCTTAATTTCCGCTGGCGGGTCCAGTTTTGCCGCATCCATTGCCAATTCACCATAAGCAATCCGGGTCACGCCACTAATGACAAAACCATTATCGGTTTTAAGGGAGCCAACATCAACGCCAAGCTGATTGGCGGCGGCAAGTTTAAGTGTTTCACGTGCGGCACACCCGGCCTGACGCATTTTTATATATGCATCCTTTGTTGAAGATGAGCCACCGGTTACCTGAATGCCGGTAAATTTGGACACCACACCCATAGCACCGCGCATCATATTGGAGACAATACCGCGCTCATAATGGGGAAATGGCGTGCCATCTTCCAGCATTCCGGAATTATGATAGGCGAATGATGCAGGACCATGCTCGACGGTAATTTTCTTAAAATCCACGTCCAGCTCTTCCGCCACAAGGGCGGCTAACGTGGTGCTTATACCCTGCCCCATTTCGGCGCGCGGAGCGATGATCGTGATTTGATTGTCGCTGGTGATTTTCACATATGGATTGAAGGTCGCCTCACCTTCAGCCAACTCACCCTCAAGCGGATTATCGTAAGGTTTAATATATTTGTAATAACCAAAGGCCACCCCGCCAACAATTGCAGCAGAACCAATTAAAAACGTACGTCTTAAAATCTTGCCCATTTTATGCCCCCATCTTTTCTGCTGCGCGATGGATCGCAGAACGAATCCTCGGATAGGTGCCACAGCGGCAAAGATTGGTCATCGCCTCGCTGATTTGATCATCATTCGGTTTGGGGTTTTCATTCAGCAAGGCAATAGCGGCCAATATTTGCCCCGATTGACAATAACCACATTGCGGCACCTGCTCATCAATCCAGGCTTGCTGAACCACATGCAATTTCTCGCCGCTGGAAACCCCTTCAATCGTGGTGATCGCCCCATTAACACTGCCAACAGTGACAGAACAGGAGCGTTGCGGTTCGCCGTCAATCAACACCGTGCAAGCACCGCACGCCCCAATACCGCAGCCAAACTTTGGCCCTTTAATGCCTATAAGGTCACGCAAGGCCCACAGCAGTGGCATTTCAGGATCAACGTCAATATTCTTGACATTCCCATTGATTGTAAGCTTCACCAGCATTCCTCCTGCAATTCAATTTGCTTTGACAAATCGTCAATTTCTGGCCAAACAGAAATACCATTGTCCAAGTACCAGATAAGTCAATTTTACATATCAAAGAAGTCTTCTTTGCAATTCTTTACAATTAGGGCATGGACTCAATTAGGAATACGGCTGTGCAGCATAATAATTTTGCTTCCACAAGGCGAAAATGATCGATTTAGTCGGGCACCAATGAGGAGTCTTCACCCCATGAGGGCGAAATTATCATGCCGCCCTCATGGGCTGGGGTAAAATGACCCACTTCAGTGTCGAAAAGCCTTGCCGATGGGCCGCTTCGCCTGTATTTTTCTCCTTGATTTGAACCATTTTACCTCCCACACAGTTCACAATCTTAATTGGGTTCAGACCCTAACCACAGGCACAAAGCATTGACCCAATCATGTGATCCGTTTTTAAGCAAACCACTTGCCCGCAGAAAGACCATTGGCGTGAGTGTCGGTGACGTGATCGTGGGCGCAAACGCCCCCATTGTTGTCCAGTCGATGACCAATACCGATACGGCAGATATTGAAGCAACCGTCTCGCAGATTGCAGCACTTGCCGACGCGGGTTCCGAGCTTGTACGCATAACCGTTGACAAGAATGAAGCCGCCGCCGCTGTTCCCCATATTCGAGACGCTTTGCAAAAACGTGGCATTAACGTACCATTGGTAGGAGATTTCCACTATATTGGACACAAGCTTCTGGCCGATCATCCTGCCTGCGCTGAGGCGCTTGCCAAATATCGCATCAACCCCGGCAATGTTGGTTTTAAAGAGAAAAA
This sequence comes from Rhizobiaceae bacterium, assembly GCA_026981655.1. GTDB lineage: Bacteria > Pseudomonadota > Alphaproteobacteria > Rhizobiales > Rhizobiaceae > SZUA-100. The sequence goes on from JALSIJ010000022.1 coordinate 22,842, forward strand.
AGACAAACAATTCAACGCCATCGTTGAAACCGCGATAAAATTTAACAAACCGGTTCGCATTGGCGTTAATTGGGGATCACTCGATCAGGTTTTGCTCACTCGGTTAATGGACGAAAATTCCGCAAGCCAAAACCCCAAAACGGCGGAAGAAATCATGCGCGAAACTATTGTACAATCCGCCCTGATTTCAGGCAAACAGGCCGAAGAAATTGGTCTGGGTCGTGATAGCATTATTCTATCCGCCAAGGTTTCGCAGGTACAGGATCTCATCGCCGTTTATACCGAACTTGCCAGCCGTTCCAACTACGCGCTTCATCTGGGCCTGACAGAAGCAGGCATGGGCACCAAGGGCGTGGTTGCCTCAAGTGCGGCAATGGCCATAATTTTACAGCAGGGCATTGGCGATACCATCCGCATTTCGCTTACCCCCAAACCAAATGGCGACCGCACCACCGAAGTACAGGTCGCACAGGAGCTATTGCAGGTGATGGGCTTTCGCTCATTTGTACCGATTGTCGCCGCATGCCCCGGTTGCGGACGCACCACATCGACGGTTTTCCAGCACCTGGCGGAAAAAATTCAAAATCAACTGCGTGAGAACATGCCAAAATGGCGGGAAAAATACCCCGGCGTAGAAAACCTGAAAGTCGCGGTCATGGGCTGCATTGTTAACGGGCCGGGCGAATCCAAACACGCTGACATTGGCATTTCCCTGCCCGGCACCGGCGAAACACCGGCAGCCCCCGTTTTCATCGATGGTAAAAAAGCCAAAACCCTGCGTGGCGAAACGATCGCCGAAGATTTCGAACTGCTTGTTCATGAATATGTAGTGGCTCGATACGGCTCCGGCGCGGCAAAAGAACAGACTTGAAACTTTATGATAACGAAGTAGTCTGGCCTAAATTCAACCAATGGTCAGATATTCATGCTTCAATCAATCAAAAAATTCATCAAAGACATATCTTCAATTGGCAAAGAAGATGACAGCCCACCGCTGTTTGACCCGACAGATAAAAAACTGGCCGCAGCAGCACTGATGTTCCATGTCATTGCAGCTGATGGTGTTGTGCAGGAAGAGGAAGAAACAAAACTGCGTTCAATCCTGTGCACCCATTACGATGTGGACGACGCCGATATTGATAAACTTCTCGAACAGGCAAGAATGGCAGACAGCGAGGCGGTTGATCTTTACGCCTTCACCAGCACATTGAAAAGCCATGCATCCAATGACGAACGCATTTTACTTATTGAAGACCTATGGGAAATGGTATTTGCCGATGGTGAACTACACGAATTTGAAGATAATATTGTTTGGCGGGTAGCAGAGCTTATCGCCGTTAGCCCGCAAGACCGCATGGCAATGAAGCAGCGCGTGCAAAAAAGGCATAGTTCAGAGTAGTCTTATAAATGTAACAGGATCCCGCATGCATTTGACAGAAAACAACGAACAAAAGCCGAAAATCCTGATCATCCTGCACCAGGAAAATTCAACCCCCGGCCGGGTTGGGCAAATGCTGGTCGAACGCGGATTCACCCTCGACATAAGGCGCCCTCCGCTGGGCCATCCCCTGCCTGACACACTGGAACATCACGCAGGTGCGGTCATGTTTGGTGGCCCAATGAGCGCCAATGACAAGGAAGAATATGTTAAACGCGAAACCGACTGGCTGGCTATTCCGCTGCGCGAAGAAAAGCCATTTTTTGGCATCTGCCTCGGCGCACAAAAGCTGGTGCGTCATCTTGGCGGCAAGGTAACGCTCCACCCTGAACAACAGGTCGAAATCGGCTATTACCCGCTACATCCAACGCCAGCCGGTGAGGCCATGATGGATTGGCCCAAAATGGTCTATCAATGGCACCGCGAAGGCTTTGATCTTCCCGCCGGCGCGGAACTTTTAGCCAGGGGTGAAGTGTTTGAAAATCAGGCATTTCGTTACGGTAAAAATGCTTTTGCGGTACAGTTTCACAGCGAATTAACACTGGCAATGATGCACCGCTGGACCGTAAAAGGCGCCTACCGCATGCAATCGCCCGGTGCGCAAAACAAGGCCCAGCACCTTGCCCAGCGCCCCCTATATGACCCGGCAATTAAACAATGGCTATGCGAATTTCTAGACATCTGGATAGGTGATGCCAGCAAAGCTAAAAAGAAAGCAGCTTAACCAAATTTCTGTTTTTCATCCGCAACCGGCTTAATTCCACCAGTTTCCCCTTGTTGCAAGGCTGGTTCATCGTTACATAATGCGAAGCAGAAAACATCAATTCGCTTTCAGGAGCTATTCCCATGAGATCTATTCTCGACATTGTTCTAATTGTCCTCGACCTCTATTGGTGGATTATTATCGGCAGTGCGGTATTTTCATGGCTCCATGCCTTCAATGTTGTTAATATGAGCAATCAGGTTGTCGCCTCAATTGGCAACTTTTTGCACCAGATGACCGAGCCATTGCTGCGGCCCATTCGCCGGGTCATGCCAAACCTTGGCACAATTGACTTATCACCAATCATCTTGCTTTTAGGCGTAATTTTCGCCCAATCCATTATTGGCCGTTACATCTACCCTTATGTATTTTGAGCCGATATTTTACCCGTTTCGATGACCATATAAAAGTGCATGTGCGGCTGACCCCTAACGCTCACAAGGATGAGGTCGGTCAGGTTGAAACCGGTGCTGATGATAAATCCTACCTAAAAGCAAAAGTCCGGGCTGTTCCCGAAAAAGGCAAGGCCAACAAGGCGCTTGAAAAACTGCTGGCCAAATATTTTGGCGTTGCAAAATCAAGCGTGGAAGTGGTTTCCGGCTCGACCGGCCGGATCAAAACCGTTGCAGTTTGGGGCGATATGGAAAAGCTAGAAAAGCGGCTTTAGAAGCCTTCACATTTCGTGCCAATTTGCTCCTGCACAACATGGGTGATTTTACCATCCGCATAGTCAAACATCTCGCGGATCAGCTGCTCATTATTTTCAAAACGATAGCAAACTTCAACCACATCTTTGCCCGGTTTGGAAGAAATCACATAGGTAAGAATTATCGCCCCCTTGGAAGCATCTTCCCATTCATCAAGGCTGCCTAAAAACTCTTCCCGCGTCTGGGTTATACCCAAATCGCGCAGTTCAATTTTTGCATCTTCTGCAATCAGGTTTTTGAAATTCGGGTGATTGACCTTGGTGAGCGCCACATACCACGCCTGCACCTCTGCTGACATTGTTGGCTCTTTTGCATCATCCTGCGCCAACAAAACTGACACCTGAGCAAGGCCAAATATCAGGGCAAGATAAAAAATCTGAACTGTTTTACGCATTACATTACCGGTTCCAAACAACTATCCAAAGAACCACTTAGCAGAAGAATCTGTATTTTACCATTCACCCGATGAATTTTGGTTATGATAGATCGCCGCGCCTGCAATCAGCAGAATTATTCGACTGGTCTGCGCTTATTTCCCTGGCAAATACAGGTTGCGCATTTGCACCATCGCCATCGGCCTAATGAGGCTGGCACTATCAGTCTCCAGCATTATTTCATTGGCCTTTCGGCGGTGGCTGCGGTCAAGAATTTCATACACAGAGGCGGTGACAACCTGCAAAGCTTTGTTCAGCGGCATGTCTTGCAAAATTCTGGCCAACAATAACGCCGCAGTTAAATCTCCTAATCCGTTTGGTGGATTTTCAATTGAGGCATGTTCTGCCAGCAATGCCCCTTTTGGCGAGAGCAATATGTTTCCGGTTGAATTACGCATCAGCGACAGGGCAGAGGTAATCAGGGTCAACGGGCAATCAAGAACGGCCGCAGCACGTAATATTTCGTCATTGCTTTCAAAAGGTCGATGCCCGCTAAGCCAGGCCAGCTCAAACCGGTTGGGTGTTATCATATCGGCAATTGGCACAAGAATATCACGAATGGCGAAGGCCGTATCATCATCCACATATAGCCCGCCCGCATCACCTATTACCGGGTCGCACACATAGATCAAATCCGGGTTGGTTTTCCGCACACTTTTCACAAGAGAGCCAATTGCCCTGGCTTGCGCAGCATTGCCGAGATAACCGCTCAATATGCCGCCAACTTCTGATAGCCACGGCGCACTAGCTAAATCTTCAAGCAGTGATGAAAACTCGACTTCACTGGCCACAATACGCGTAGCCTTGCCATGCCCCGGATGCCAGGGCAGCGTAACCGTTGGCACCGCCCAGACATTATGCCCTAAAACTTCAAGTGCAAATACCGCCACCCTGTTGCCAACGCTCCCCCGCGCAACATGGCTTGAAATAACAATAACAGCAGGATTTTGGTCCATAATAATCAGACAAAAAAGGTATTATACAGATAAAGCAACAAGCCGATTGTTATAAAAACCGACAAAACCCGGCCAATACGTTTGCCCCAAACTTCAATTGGGTCATTCGGGTCGCTATCCTTGCCAAGAAAATGGTCGCGGGTTTTTTCAGCCGAGCGCGCAAAAGATGAGGAGCCAAATGTTTCACTATCACGATCCACATTTGAGAGAATTCGCTTGGCCTCGCGCGCATTTTCATCAGGTGATTTGTTTTTACTCATAACTGCTACCCAACTGGTTTGCTGAAATTGGAATCAAGACTTTGAAACAATAGCGCGCGCCAGAAAATATCTGGAAATTGACGCATTGAACTCTGCCCCTATAATAAAAAATGCCGCAAGAAGATATAAGAATAGTAGCGCAATTATACCGCTGGCAAGGCCCGCATAGGTGCTTGTATAGGTGGCAAACTGCTCAAGATAGGTGGCAAATACCCAAGAGCCGACAAATGAAGCGATAATTGAGAGAATTATTCCCGGCCACAGCACATCAAAAGCGCGTTTTCCAGCCGGTAGCCACCGGTGAGATGCGTAAAGGCCGGTTACCAGCACAAGTGATACGACCGCATATCGAAGCATAAACACCTGGCTTGAAAGTTCTGCTGCTTGCGGAAAATACTTCACCACAATTGACCATACCAATGGAGCCAGCACCAACAGAAAAGAAATTGACAGAAGCGCCAGGGTCGCCAGGATCACAAAGAACAGGCTTTGAATACGCCTGAATAAAAATGAGCGATTTTCTTTTTGCCGATAGGCACGATTTAACGCAACCCGCAATGCTTCCACCCCATTAGATGCAAAAACCAGCGCCAGCAATCCCCCAAATGTGAGCAGGTCACCACGCGGCACGGAAAGCACCGTATGAACTTCGCCGGCAATGGGTTTTGCAATAATTTCAGGCATTATATCAAAGATAAAATCTACCGCAGATGTGGCAACAATTCCACCGCCCAAAAAGCTGGCCAGACTGGTTGCGAATATCAAAAACGGAAAGGCCGCCAACAGCACCGACATAGCAACATGCGAAGCCATCGCCCAACCATCATCGCCATTAAAATGACCCAGCGCATCCCTGGAGACCCGGTGAAAAACCATTATGCGCTGATGCATGCACTATCCCTTTTCCTGGGCCCTGAGCCCAAACACCTTTCATCCATAGCAAATTTGCATCCAGAAACAAATCACCGAAAGATCAAAGGCAGTCAGCAACAGTGATGCGGCATCATCGCGCGGGACAATTCTGTTGCTGGTAACATGGTTGTAATAGGGCTAGTTTGAAATGAAAACTAATGATGGAAAATCCAATGTCCTCAATTTTGCCCACAATGGCCCTGATCGCCATGGCATCCGTTGCGCTTATTCTTATCTACGGCCTTTGGAATATGATGAAAAGTGGCAGCGCCAACCTTTCACAAAAACTCATGCGTCTGCGGGTCATAACACAGGCGATCGCGGTCGTATTGATTGTAGCAGCCATTTATTTCACCCGATAACCCGATACCATTAGACTGTTTCACATTTAGGTGGAAACAGTCAGGCTTCGAAGAGAAGCCCGGCGCGTTGCGCCGCACCCGCATAGGCTGGGGCTTAGTCCCAAATTGCCGTGAGCGAAAAAAACAAGAGCGATTCTATCCAATAATGAAAAGCTCTAGGGCAAACTTGCACCCGCTCACCTAAACCAGCTAAATAACAGCATTTAGCATTCGGGCAGGTTCACATGGTGATTCTCAATAAAATTTATACCAAAACCGGAGACGATGGCACCACCGGCCTCGGCAATGGGGAGCGGCGCAAAAAATACGACCTGCGCGTTGCAGCCTATGGCAGTGTGGATGAGGCCAATGCGGCAATTGGGATTGCCCGGCTTTCAACCTCCAAAGACCACCCAAAACTGGATATTTTACTGCAGGCCATTCAAAATGACCTGTTCGACCTTGGCGCTGATCTGGCAACACCTGAGGGAGACAAACCACCCGACTATGAACCCTTACGAATTATTGAAACCCAGGTTCAGCGGCTTGAAAATGACATAGATGCCCTCAATTCGAAGCTCGAACCGTTACGCACATTTGTCTTGCCGGGTGGCACACCGGCGGCTGCCCACCTGCATCTGGCCCGCACAATTGCCCGGCGCGCAGAGCGGCTGATGGTCGAACTTGCCGAAAATAATGCTGAAAAAATCAATCTTCAAGCATTGATCTATATAAACCGATTATCTGATTTCTTGTTTGTTGCTGCACGTTATGTCAATAATTACGGTTCGACCGATATTTTATGGGTTCCAGGAAAAAACCGGTAACCAATATTCCAAGGTAAATTATCCATGTTCATTCCATTACATGACACCAACCCATTGCAGCATATTCGATTTTATTATGTGACACTTGCCATCATTGTTATAAATATCCTGATCTGGGCAGCATTGGGAACACCTGCAATCTCCAGCCCCGAATTGGCAAAATCAACTTCCATTTCTTTTGGGTTTATCCCCTCTGTTGTAAATGATTTCAGGGTTTTGCCAGCTAAATATTTCATACTTCCTGATTGGACCAGTTACATCACATACGCCTTTCTGCATGCCGATTTTATCCATCTGGCCGGGAATATGCTTTTCATCTGGGTGTTTGCCGACAATGTCGAAGATGCAATGGGGCACTGGCGTTTTTTGGTATTTTTTCTGGCCTGTGCTGCCGGTGGCGCATGGGTGCATGCGCTTGTATTACCCACATCAGATTCCCCACTGGTCGGCGCATCAGGCGCAGCAGCAGGCATTGTTGCTGCCTATTTGATGCTGCATCCGCATGTAAAAATCTGGGTGCTGGCATTGGGCAGAATACCGATAAAACTAAAAGCCTATTGGGTTTTAGGCGCTTGGGTTGCCTTTCAGCTTGGCATGTTTTTATTCTCCACCGGCAGCCAGATTTCCTGGGCTGCCCATGTCGGCGGTATCGTAACCGGGATTATTCTGGTCGTGTTCCTGCGACGGCGAGGCGTACCGCTGTTTGATCGCGGCATTGCACAAGCAGCACAAAGTGCAACTCCAATTCCGGTTGAAACTGTCCGCGAACCAGCTGTGCAGCCCGCCTCTCGCTGGGGTCGCAAATAAAGCCCTCACACGACCAGTTTAGCCCCCGGCAGGGTGTGAATTTGCAATGCTTCACCACACACATCTTTAGCAATTTGGCAAAGATGTTGATGATGGGTGAGATAGACAACCTGCCCTAATTTCGACATTTCTGCCAATAGTTTAAAGGTTTCGGCTGATCGGTCGTCATCAAACGGCTCCAGAATATCGTCGGCGAAAAACGGCAGGGTTTCACGCGATTTTGCAAATTCCGCATGCCCGGCAATGCGCAAAGCAAGATAAAGCTGAAATCTCGTTCCACGCGACATCTGATTGGCCTCGATGGATGAACCATCTGACCGCGTTCCCACAAGAATGTCACCATTTTTGCCCGGTGCTGATGTCAGCCCTTTGAAATTTTCTCGGGTAATTTGAACAAAGGCCTGACTGGCCCGCTGCATCATCGCGCTTCGATGTTTATCACGGTAGACCCGCAGCGCCTCACCCACCATCAACCGCCCGGCCATCAGCCGCATATAGGCGTGCGCCTCCTGCTCTATCTGCAGCAACAAGACTTGCCGCACCTCTTCCAGTTGTGCTGCTTCGCCATCATCTCCAACCGCTGCCAATTGCCGCTCAGCCTCTTTCCACTGGTGATAGAGCTGCATAACATTTTCCTGCTCTGCAGCCTCATCCTGCTTCAGCGAGGCGTGTTCCTGTTCGAGCTCCGCAAGTTTTGAAGGTGGCTCGCAATGGCCCCGAACCATTTCTAGGGCGACGTCAAGATTATCAGCATCGAGCAATTTGCGAAGATTTTCACCCAATTGTCCGGCCTGCATAAGGAGCATCTTTTTCTCCTCACCACGCTTCAATTGCGCCAAAAGCTCACTTTGCGTTTCAACCCCGATTTCAGCACACAATGCCTGCTGGCGCTTCTTAATAACATTGAACCTGTCTTCCGCTTGCTGCAACCGCAATTTTTGAGCTTCAACCAGATCAAGTTGTTCCTGCAACCGTCTTTGGCCTTCCTCAGCACGCGCCAGCTGAAATCGCAGTTGATCGGCTATCTGCAATGGCTCTTGCTTTCTTGTATCATCATCCACCCCGACTTCTTGTATCAACCGGTTCACTTCAGCGATATAAGTAGCGCGATTGAGTTCCATCGCCGCAATACGCGCCTGCAATTTATCAATGGACGAAAACTGAACCTCCAGATCGTCCATAACCTGAAACATGTGCTTAGCTTCAACAGGCTTGATACCCGCCATCCAACTACCTTCCAGCGCCGCTGCCCATTGCACCTGCCATGCATTTTCCGCTTCAATCAGCAGCGCATGTTGCCGTTCACGCTGTCTTAAATCAGCTTTTGCATCCAAATGCGCTTTTGCAGCCAAACCCCGGAGCCTTTTCTGATTATTCCAGTCATCAACCGCTAATTTACATCGTGCAATCAGCCCTTGCGAATTATCATTTTGGTCTTCGCTGCCAGCTTCAATAATTCCGGCCTCTTGCATCTGTTCAAGCAGGTTTTTGCGGGCAATAAGCCGCTGATTTTCAAAACCCTCAAACTCAGCCTCGACTTTCGCCAATTTTCCACTTTGGCGCAGGACCGTCTCCCGCTTTTCAAGCCAGCCGCTCAGAAAACTCAACCCGGTTGATGCGGGCAGCCCCAGCCCGGTCATAATCTCTGCAACCCTATGACTGATTTTTTCAATTTTTGATAAAAGTGCTTTTTTTTGTTCTTGCCCAACCCGCAAACGAGCACTGTTTTTTGCCAGTTCCACTTGCACTTGCTTCAGGCTTGCAAGCTCGGTCGATTGAGCAAGCCGCAGCAATGATGCCTCATCATCCTCCTTCATTCGCACTTCAAAGGCTTTGGCACTTTCCTGCAATTGCTCGGTCGATGGCGGTTGGCCATTTTCAAATTCACCAATATGATCCGCCCAAGCCCTGTCACGCGCCTGACGAATTAGTTTG